>NZ_LAJE02000369.1 GCF_000970465.2 Devosia insulae DS-56 | reverse complement strand
CCCCTGTCCCCTCCCCGCAAGGGGGAGGGAGACGCTAACTCTGACGCCAGTGTTCTGGTCTCCTCCCCCCTTGCGGGGGAGGGACAGGGTGGGGGGTGCTCTTCCTGCACCAGCCGATCCACACACCACTGACAGCTACCTGAACCCCGGCGCGACCTCCTCCATGAAATACGCCATTCCGTCCGTATCCGGAGCATCCATGAACCACAGCATCAGGTGGTCGACCCCCTGCCCGCGCAATTCGACGATCCGTGCCTTTGCATCCTCAGCCGTGCCGATGATCCACGGTCCGGTCATCGCCTCGGGCAGCCGATCGACCCGGCCGGCGACGAAGTCGGTCACCTCCGGCTGCGGCTCGCCCGACTTGGTCTCGACCATCCGTTCAACCAAAGCCGCCACCTTGCGGCGCAGCGTTGCGAGATCGTGCGCCACGAGGATCTGCGTCTCGAAGCTGATCTCCACTTCGGCGCGCGAACGGCCGGCCTTGGCCAGCGATGCATCGAGCAGCGCCAGTCGGCGCGCCAGTTCGGTCAGCGTTACCGGCGTCGAGTTCCAGCCATCGGCGATGCGGCCGCTGAGCTCGATCACCGGGTCGAACGCCTCGCCCAGCCAGACCGGAATGTGCGACTGCACCGGCTTCGGCGCCAGTTGCGCCCCGCTCAGCTGATAGAACTTGCCATCGAAATCGATCGGTTGGTCCGCGGCGTAGAGCGCTTTGATCAGGGTTATTGCCTCTTCGAGCCGCTCGACCCGCGCGTCGTGGTTGTCGTCCCAGTCGAGGCCATAGGCCACCTGCTCGGGGCGCCCCATGCCGGCTTCGAAGAAATGGATGAAGCGGCCGCCCGACAACAGATCGAGCGTCGACATCATCTTGGCGGCGATCTGCGGGGCGCGGAACAGGTTGGCCTGGTGGATCAGCCCCAGCTGCGCCTTGCTGGTGGCGCCGGCGATCATCGCCAGCGTGGTCCAGCCCTCGAGCACTGCCTGCTCGCGCCCCAGCATCAGGTGGTCGCACACCCACAGCGAGTCAAAGCCCAGCCGCTCCGCTTCGCGGGCATTGCCGAGCACGTCGACATCCTCGATCCGCGCCACATTGGGCACGCGGAACAGCCCCGGGCTCGGCATGGCGAAAGCCGGCACGCAGTACCCCAGCTTGAGCGTCCCCGCCTGGCGGCGGGCGGCAAGCTCGGTCGAGATCATGACTTGACCCCGGCGCGCGGCACCAGGTCATGCCGGGTGCGATGCCCGGCGAACTTGCGGGCGATCTCATCGGTGGCCAGCGTCAGGAAGCGCGGCCCGCAGGGTGCCGTGACCCCGGCGATGTGCGGGGTAAGGAAGACATTGTGCATGGTCCTCAGCGGCGAATCCGCCTCGAGCGGCTCCGGGTCGAACACGTCGAGCGAGGCAACCACGTCGCCCCGCACCAGCCGGCGGATCAGTGCGGCCTGATCGACCACCGCGCCGCGCGACACATTGACGAACACCGAGCGCGGCCGGAGCAGGTTCAATTCCTTCTCGCCGATCATCCCTTTGGTCTCCGGCGTCAGCGGCACCAGCGAGATCACCACGTCGCACGCCATCACCTGCTCCAGCGAGGTCAGCGTGATGTCGTAAATGTCGGCGAGGACGCGCGGCGCATAGGGGTCGAAGGCGTAGATATCGGCCTGGAATGGCTGCAGCAGCTCGATCAGCCGGCGCCCGATATAGCCGGCGCCGATCAGTCCGACACTGCGGCCGGTGAGCTCGCCGTTGAAGCCGGGGTCGGCGACGCGCTCGGCCCATTGCTGGAACAGCACTTCACCATCGATCATCCGGCGGAACAGCGCGCCGGCATTGCGGAGCCCGATCATCGCCATCGCCAGCGCCCATTCGGCCACCGGATAGGACGAGCCATTGGTTGTATCGACCACGGTGACGCCGCGCTCGGCGGCGGCGTTGACGTCGATGCGCTGGCTGAAGCGATCGCCTTCGACTTCGGCGATGAACTTCAGGTTCGGCAGCCGGTCGAGAATGGCGCCGTTAAGCCGCGGCGAACCGTGGCAGACCAGCAGCGCATCGAGCTTCTCCGCAAAGGCCACCAGCTTGTCGATCGCGCCGGAATTCTCCGGCGGCGCCTCATCCCAGCTCGAGGGTTCATCGCACAAATGATGCTCGAAACTACCAAGGCTCGAGAGCGCCTCGATCGCCTCAGCATCAGCCATCCGCGCAAAGGTATCGGCATTTGAGGCGAAGCCAACGCGTAAGGGTCTCGGCAGGTTGTAGATCGTCATAGTATTGCCTCGTCAGCCAATCCACACGGTCTTGGCGTTGGTGAATTCGGTGATGCCGACCTGCCCCAGTTCGCGGCCATAGCCGGAGGACTTGATGCCGCCGAACGAGATATGAGCGTCCGAGCGCACCATGTCGTTGATGAACACTGCGCCCGCTTCGACGCTCTGTTCCATGCGGCGCGCCCGGTCCTCGTCGCGCGTCCACACCGCCGCTGCCAGCCCGAACTCGGTCCCATTGGCGATGCGCAGCGCCTCGGCTTCGTCGGCGAAGGCAAAGATCGGCGCCACCGGCCCGAACAGCTCTTCGCGCGCCGCGACATTGTCATCGGCGACATTGGTCAAAACAGCCGGCGCGAAGAAGAAGCCCGGACCCTCCACGGTGCCGCCGGCCAGCGCCACCCGCGCCCCCCCGGCAATTGAGCGATCGAGCTGATCCTGCAGCCCGGCGCGGAGGTCGGCGCGCGCCAGCGGGCCAAGCCCGTGCTTTTCGTCCAGCGGGTCACCATAGCTCAGCTTGCGGGTGCCCTCGACGAAGGCCTCGGTGAAATCGGCGGCGATCGACTGCTCGACCAGGAAGCGCTTGGCGCAGACGCAGCTCTGCCCCGAATTATTGTGCCGCGCCGCCACCGCCAGCTTCACCGCCGCGTTGAAATCGGCGTCGGCGAAGACGATGAACGGATCGGAGCCACCGAGTTCCAGCACCGCTTTCTTCCCCGCCGCACCGGCGAGCCCGGCAATGGTCCGCCCTGCCCTGACGCTACCGGTGACGGTGACGCTGCCGATGCGGCTGTCGGCGATGAGCTTTCCCACCGTCGGATGGTCGACGCGCAGGTTGACCAGCACACCATCCGGCATGCCGGCCTCAGTGAACACCTGCTCCAGCGCCTCGGCCGAAGCCGGTACGTTCTCGGCGTGCTTGACGATCGTGGTGTTGCCGGCAAGGAAGGCCGGCGCGAAGAAGCGGATCACCTGCCAGAACGGAAAGTTCCACGGCATGATGGCGAGGATCGGCCCCAGCCCCTCATAGCGCACTCGGCTGCCGCGCGCCGGGCTCTGGACCTCGAGCGGCTCCAGCCAGCCCGGCCCGAGCTCCGCCGTGGTCCGGCAGGTTGCGGCGCATTTCCTGATCTCGCCGCGAGCTTCGTTGATGGGCTTGCCCATCTCCAGCGTCATCAGGCGCGCGAAGGCTTCGAGATTGGCGTCGAGCCGGTCGGCCAGCGCCAGCAGCAGTTGCGCGCGCTTCTCGATGCCGGCGGCACGGATACTGCCCCAGGCGGCGAAGCTGCGTTCGAGCGCCGCTTCGACTTCCGAGCCGTCATGCAGGCGATAGCTGCCGAACTGCTCGCCGGTGGCCGGGTTGAGCGAACGGAACATGGTCTCGGGGCGCGCGGGCGCGTTCATCAGAAAGTCCTCGTTGGCGCGGCGTTATCGAGCAGCCGCTTGAGCGTGCCGCCGAGGATCGGCTCGAGATCCCCCGGTTGCAGGAAACGGCAATGGACGCGCACGATTTCGAGCGCCTGCTTGTAGGTCATGGCACGGCTCAGCGCCGGAAAGTCCGAGCCCCAGCACAGCCGCTTGGCGCCGAAGGCGGCATAGAGCCCCTCGGCGATCCACATGGCGCTCGGGTGCGGATAGTCCCAGCCGTTCTCAAGCCCCACCGCATAGTGGAAGCCCGAGAGCTTGATATGGACATTGGGGTGCTGCGCCAGCGTCGCGATCGTCTCGAGCGACGAACGCGGGTCGGTCGAACTGATGCCGCCCATGTGGTGCAGCAGCACCACGAGATCGGGATTCTCGGCGCAGATCGCGCCCAGGTCTGCCGCCCAGGCCGGCCCCATGGCGATCGAGGCGATCAGCTTCCGCTCGGCGGCGAGCCTGAAGAACGCCCGGCCCTCGTCGGAGCGGAACCAGCCGTCATTGTCGCCCACATAGTGGGTAAAGCCTTTGATCGGCAGCGTCCCCGCCGCCATGCGCAACCGCCCGACCCCACCCGGCGTGCGATACTCGGCCGACCACGCACAATCGACCTCGGCGACCCGGTGCACGCGCTTGGGGGAGGGGCGCGCCGCCGCCCCATCGGCGCTGTCGTCGGCGCTCTTATCGACCCGCGTCGAGACGCACACCCCAT
>NZ_LAJE02000368.1 GCF_000970465.2 Devosia insulae DS-56 | reverse complement strand
CCCTCACCCTGGCCCTCTCCCCAGAGGGGCGAGGGGACGCGAGGTGAACCGGCGGTGCAACACCGCCCCCTCGCCCCTCTGGGGAGAGGGTCGGGGTGAGGGGTAGCCAAGCACGCCGGCGTCAGGAGAGCTATCGCCTCAGTGCACCGCTTCGCCCTTTTCGTGCACGCGGGCTTTGATCTCGTCGACCATGTTGGGACGGATCAGCTCTTCGCCATGCGCGTTGCGGAGGTGCTCGGCGGCGCGGCGGACGATTTCCGCGGTGTCCTCGGCCTGGGTGTGCCAAGTGCAGCCGGGAACCAGGGTGCCACATTCGAACGACTTCATGATCATGCTCCATCGTTGGTAGCAGGACATCAGGCGCCAGGAATGCGGCAAGTACGGGGCCGCGGCTTCGGCGAGGATACGCGGTCAATTGCATTCAAAGATTCACGAAACCTCTACGAATGTACGGCGTAGTTGATCGCAACCAGCCAAGATTACCGCCGACGATGGGCAAAGTGCCGCAAACAGCAGAGCCAGCAGCAACGTCAGAGCCGAAGGGCCTGGGCACGGTGGTGTTCGTGTGCGACCCGCATTGGGAAGGGCACGGCAAGGCCATGGCGGGACAGCTCGGCGCGCCGATGCGTCTGCTTTCGGAGCTGACGCTCGACGATCTGGCTGATGCCGAGCAGGTGGTGGTCGATGCGGACCTGCGCGACATGGATTCGGTGGGCCGGCTCAAGCACGCGCTCGACCGGGTGCCGGCGATCAAGGCGCGGACGTTCCTGATCGATGAGGGCGGCAGCGAGCGCTTACTGCGGGTGCAGGCGAATGCGCTGGGGGCGACGCGCCACATGGTGCGGAAGTTTGCGCTGGCGGAGCTGCGCCGCGAGTATTCGGTGACCGGTCGGGCGCGGCGCACCGCAGCGGCGGAGGCGGCACTCAGAGCCGATACGGGTGGTGTGTCGATCGCCGACGCCGAACGCTCGCTCGAGGTGCTGTTCGAGGGCATACTCAGCGACGCACCGATGCCCATCGAGGGCGTGTCGCAGGCGGCGGCGGGCGTCCTCGCCAGCGTCAAGGCGGTTGGCGCCGATGCCTGGCTCGCCTCGGTGCGCCGGCATCACGAGGGGACGTTCCAGCATTGCCTCCTGGTCACCGGCGTTGCCGCGGGGTTCGCCAAGGGGGCAAAGCTCGGCGGCGGGCAGGCATCGGCGTTGATGAATGCAGCGCTGCTGCACGATGTCGGCAAGGCGGTGATCCCGCGCCATATCCTCGACAAGCCGGGCAAGCTCACCTCGGAAGAGTTCGAGGCGGTGAAGCTGCATCCCGGCGCCGGGTTCGACTACCTGAGCAAGCACGGCAGTGTGTCGCCGCTGGTGCTCGATGCGGTGCGACACCACCATGAGGCGCTCGACGGCAGCGGCTATCCGGACCGGCTGCGCGGCGCTGAGATCGGGCCGCTAACCCGCATCCTCACCGTCTGCGACATCTTCGCGGCGCTGATCGAGACCCGGCCCTACAAAGAGACGCGGACGTCGTACGAGGCGATCGGCATGCTGGTGGACATGAGCATCAGCAGCAAGGTCGACTACGCGGCGGTGCGGACGCTCGGCGACAGTTTTGGGGTCCCGCTGCCGGCGCAGTTCGGCGACGTGGTGCGCGGTTTCACCGTCACTCGGCCGCACGGCTGATCACTCATCATCGAAGACGCCGAGCGCGCTGAGGCCGCGGATAGCGGTGCCGTCCTCGGTGCGGATCACTTCGCGCGGCACGATACCGCTCTCCTCGGCAATGGCATCGGCGAGCGGCTGCGAATGGGTGACCACCCAGATCTGGGCGCGCTCGGCGGCCTTGACGATGGTGCGGGCCAGCGCCGGCAAGAGGCTTGGGTGGAGGCTCGCTTCGGGTTCGTTGAGCGCGATGAAGGGCGGCAGCCGGTAAGAGAGCAGGGCGCCCATCAGGGCGAGGAACTGCAGCGTGCCGTCGGAGAGTTCGTGCGCCCAGAAGGTGCGCTTGGGCGTTTCGGGGAAGATCATGCCGAAGCGCGCGAACTCGTCGGGCGGCGGCACGACCAGTTCGGCGCCGGGGAAAGCGGCGCCGATCGTCGCATCGAGGTCAATGGTCTCGCCCCGGACATGGCGGAGGGTCGCCAGCACGGATGCGAGGTTGCCGCCGCTCGACGCCAGCATCGGCGAGGTGATGGCGCGGGCCGGCCGTCGCAGCGCCGAATCCTGATCGGTGCGAAAGCCGTGAAAGAAGCGCCAGTTGCTCAACTCCTGTCGCACCACGGCAATCTCGGGATAGCCGCCGCGCACCGTCGAAAGTGCCGTTTCGCTGGCCAGCGCCCGCTCGTCGATCAGTTCGCGCTGACCGCCCGCTGCTCGGGCAAACACTGCGTTGTTCTTCCTCTCGAGCAGGCCGACGGCACGGTTACCCTGCCGGAGCTCGACAGTTTCTTGCTTGATCTGGGCCTCGGTGGGAAAGGCGGCGGAATCGGGCGTCGGGAAACCCAGCTCGATCCGGTAGGTGGGCAGGAACTCGTCGAGTTCCAGCCGAGCCTCCAGCGTCAGGCGGTTGCGACCCTCGTGGGCGCGATACCCGTCGGTGCGGTACATCGGATCGAAACTGCCATCGGCGGAGAGGTTCCTGCCGCCGGCCCAGAAGATCGAGCCGAGGCCGCCTTCGCGGGCGATCTCGTCGGCCAGCGTGCCCCTGGCAGCAGCGTGCAGCAGTTCGAGCGAGCGGTAGAGGTTGGTCTTGCCAACGCCGTTGCCGCCGGTGAGGACGGTGAGCTGGCGCAAGGGCAGGCGAAGCCGGCGAACCGAACGAAAGCCCTTGATCTCGACATCGGTCAGCGTCATCGGCCCGGCTTCGCTCCTCTCGCGTGGCAGAGGTTTAGCGCGGCTGGCAGACGGATAGAAGCGGGGCGCGGGCGGGGCCCGCGCACCGCTTGTGGCCTCACGACACGTAAAGCTGCACCGTGCCGTTGCCGGCAGGGGCGATGTCGATGACCTGGTTGACCGCGACGTGGTTCTGGGCCAGCAGGCGCATCGCCGCCGGATCGGCCTTCAGCGCCTCACGCAGCAGGTGGATCGACTGGTCGCTGTTGTTGAGCGCGTCGAAGGCCTTGCCGGCGTCGCCGCCCTCGTTCCAGGCGGTATCGAACTTGACCACCGATACGGACCTGGCATGCAGCAGGTCGGCAATGTTCTGGCGGTTGAACACCTGGACCTGCGGGTCGAAGCTATCGACCGACATGCCGCTATTGGGCTTGGCCAGCGAGAAGGCCGGGGCCGAGGCGAAGGCCGGGGCGGCTGCTACGAGGATTGCCGCGGCGGCAGCCGTGGCTCCCAAGCCCTTGAGAATATTGCCTTTGAGAGCGTTGTTCATTTTGAACTCCACAAGCAGCGAGGCTGAAGCGCGGTTCCGTTGCGCTGGCTGGAACCGTTCGGGGGTGCGATTTTGCACCGGCAGGTGGAATCTAGGAGTGCCCCTGAGCCGCCGGTAGTTTCCGGCGGCTTAAGCTTCGGCAAGGTTGGTAAGGGGGAGGCATGAGTACGACCGCTGGCCGCGCGGTGTGTGCCTTCTCCCCTTGTGGGAGAAGGTGCCCGAAGGGCGGATGAGGGGTATCTCTCCGCGTACTCCAATCGCTCCTCGCTTGCGCTCGGAGCGCGCTACACTTCGTTGCGCGGACCCCTCATCCGGCCTTCGGCCACCTTCTCCCACAAGGGGAGAAGGCCCTCACTCTGGGGGCTGTGCCATGTAGGCGATGAATCAGGAGCACCTGGCCTACGGCCAGCGCACTTCCGGGGGCATGGAGGAGAGAATCGAGGTGACATTGCCGCCGGTCTTCAGCCCGAAGGTGGTGCCGCGGTCGTAGAGCAGGTTGAACTCGACATAGCGGCCGCGGCGGATCAACTGCTCGTGGCGGTCGGCCTCGGTCCAGGGGGTCTCGAAGTTGCGACGGGCGAGGGCAGGGTAGACGCGGTCGAAGGCGCGGCCGACATCCTGGGTGAAGGCGAAGTCGGCGTCCCAGTCCGCGGAATTGTGCTGGTCGTAGAAGATGCCGCCGATGCCGCGCGGCTCCTTGCGGTGGGGCAGGTAGAAATACTCGTCGCACCACTTCTTATAGGCGGCGTAATCGACGCCGTGGGCCTCGCAGGCGGCCCGGTAGGCGGCATGGAAATCAATGCTGTCGGGGTCGTCCTGGGTACGCCGGCGATCCAGCACGGGAGTGAGGTCGCCGCCGCCGCCGAACCACCATTTGCCGGTAACGATCATGCGGGTGTTCATGTGGGCGGCGGGAACGTGGGGGTTCCAGGGGTGGATGATCACCGAAACACCGGCGCTCCAGAACTCGGCGCCCGCCTTGGTATGCGGCATCTGGCGGGCGAATTCCTCGGAGAAGTGGCCGTGGACAGTGGAGTTGCCTTATACCCCTCCGACG
>NZ_LAJE02000367.1 GCF_000970465.2 Devosia insulae DS-56 | reverse complement strand
GGTTCTGGGAGAGCTGGAGCGAGACGGTGCGCAAGGTCACCGCGCCGACGCAGCATCAGCGGCTTGACGAGGAAGGTTTCCTCGAGGTGCTCAATTTTCACCTGCCGCCGGCGCCGCTGGTGCGCCCGATCCAGCCGAGCGGGCTGTCGATGCAGCATTTCTTCGACAGCGATTTCGGCAAGTGGATCGAGGCGGCGAGCTATACGCTGAAGGCGCACCCCAACCCGGCGCTGGAAGGCAAGATCGACGAAATCGTCGAGCAGCTGGCCAAGGGCCAGCTGGCGGATGGCTATCTCAACTCGTGGTTCATCCGGCGCGAGCCGGAGAAGCGCTGGACGAACCTCCGCGACCTGCACGAGATGTATTCGATGGGCCACCTGCTCGAGGGGGCGGTCGCCTATTTCGAGGCGACCGGCAAGCGGCGCTTCCTCGAGGTGATGAGCCGCGCCGTCGACCACATCATCGACACCTTCGGACCGGAGCCCGGGAAGCTGCGCGGCTATGATGCACATGAAGAGATCGAGATCGCGCTGATCAAGCTGCACCGCATCACCGGCGACCAGCGACACCTCGACCTCGCGACCTTTTTCGTCAACGAGCGCGGCCAGCAGCCGGCCTATTACGACGAGGAGGCGCAGCGGCGCGGCAAGGACCCCAGGGATTACATCTTCAAGGATTATTCCTACAGCCAGGCGCATATGCCGGTGCGCGAGCAGACCCAGGTGGTCGGCCATGCGGTGCGCGCCATGTACCTGTTCTCGGCGATGGCCGATGTCGCCGCCGAGACCGGCGATCTCAGCCTGTTCGCGGCCGCCGACCGGCTGTTCGACAACCTGACCGGACGGCAGCTCTATGTCACCGGCGGGCTGGGACCCGCCCATGCCAATGAGGGGTTCACGCGGGAATACGACCTCCCCAATGCCACCGCCTATGCCGAGACCTGCGCCGCGGTGGCGCTGGCGTTCTGGGGCCATCGCATGGCGCAGATCGAGCTCGACGGGCGCTTCACCGACCAGGTCGAGCTGGTGCTGTTCAACGGTGCGCTGTCGGGGATCTCGCGCGACGGCGAGCACTATTTCTACGAGAACGTGCTCGAGAGCCACGGCGATAACCGGCGTTGGAAGTGGCACTATTGCCCGTGCTGCCCGACCAATATCGCCCGGCTGATCGCCTCGCTCGGCAGCTATTTCTATACTACCACGCCCGACGCGCTGGCAGTGCACCTCTATGGCGCCAACACCGCCGAGGCGGTGCTGGGCGATACCGTGGTGAAGCTCAGCCAGGAAACGCGCTATCCCTGGGATGGCGATATCCGGCTCGGCGTTTCGCCGGCCGCGCCGAAGCGCTTTGCGCTCAGGCTGCGGGTGCCGGGCTGGTGCCGCGAGGTGAAGCTCTCCGTCAACGGCGCCTTCGTGCCGGTGGAGGTGACCAAGGGCTATGCCACGATCGAGCGCGAGTGGCAGGCCGGCGACGAGGTGCGGATCGGCTTCGCCATGCCGGTCGAGCGGCTCTATGCCAACCCCGAGGTGACCGAAGATGCCGGGCGGGTGGCGCTGAAGCGCGGGCCGGTGGTCTATTGCCTCGAACAGGTCGATAACGGCTTTGCGCCACAGCGACTGCGGCTGGCGCCCGGGGCGGCGATCGAGACAGCGTATGATCCCGACCTGCTCGGTGGCGCAGTGACGCTCAGTGGCAGCGCCGTGAAAGCGAGCGACGCCGGATGGAGCGGGGCGCTCTATCGCTCGGCGCCTGCGACGCTGGAGCCCACCCGCTTCAAGGCGATCCCCTATCACCTCTGGGCCAATCGCCAGGCCGGCAGCATGCTGGTGTGGCTGTTGGAGGCCTAGCTCCCCTCCCCCTTGAGGGGAGCAGAGAAGCAGCCGTTGCAATCGCCGGTGGAACCGGCTTTCTAGCGCCGAGAGCAGGCTGAATGCAGGAGAATCGTCGTGGCTGCTGTGCGCGGGGCGACAAACAAGGGCAAGGCGGCGCCGGATGGCAGCGAGCCGGTGCGGGTGCGCGGGCAGGGGGCGCAGACTGTCTATGAGAAGCTGCGCCAGTCGATCCTCGATCTGACGCTGGAGCCGGGCGCGCCGCTGGACGAGGTGGGGCTGTCCGAGCAGTTCGAGATGTCGCGCACCCCGATCCGCGAGGCGCTGGTGCGGCTCTCGGCCGAGGGGCTGGTGACGACGCTG
The DNA here is from genome assembly GCF_000970465.2 of Devosia insulae DS-56. Lineage (GTDB taxonomy): Bacteria > Pseudomonadota > Alphaproteobacteria > Rhizobiales > Devosiaceae > Devosia_A > Devosia_A insulae. The sequence goes on along the minus strand of NZ_LAJE02000367.1, from coordinate 545 downwards.
CCCAACCGCAGCACCATCGTGTCGTCGATCGATTTCGTGAAGCTGCCGATCTACTTCGAGGCGCTGACCCTGATGTATCGGGTGACGACGCGCGGCGCCGCGGTGCACCGACGCGACAGCGACATGGTGACGATCAGGAAGCTCCAGGCCGCCTATGCCGACGCGGTAGCGCAGCGCGACGCGCTGAAGATGATCCAGTCCAACCGCGATTTCCACGTGGCCATCGCCGCCGCCGGCGGCAACAGCTATTTCACCGGGCTGTTCACCCGGCTGCTCGACGAAGGGCGGCGGATTTTGCGGCTCTACTACCAGAGCTTCGACGACACCCTGCCGCGCCAGTATGTCGATGAGCATGAGGCGATGGTCGCGGCGGTGGCGGCCGGGGATGCGGAACTGGCCGATAAGCTCGCCGCCGGGCACGCGGCGCAGATCGTGCGGCAGATCCAGAGCTATATCGCGCGGGATACGACTTCGCCTATCAGTTTGGCTTCGCAGGGTCGGCCCCCCCTGTCTCGTATACACCTCCGCCGTCGCCGTCGTCCGAC
>NZ_LAJE02000366.1 GCF_000970465.2 Devosia insulae DS-56 | reverse complement strand
AACGGGGCGGCCGGAGGACCGGGTAGTCGCATGGGTGGAGCTGGATGACGCCGAGATGGCCGGCAGCAATGGGCTGGCGCGGCGGGATGGCCGGTTGTTCGACGGTGACCCGGGGAAGGATGAGGAGTTTTGAGGCTCGCACTCCTGATTTCGGGCGTGCTGCCCCGCCCCCCCCCAGCCTCCCCCATCAAGGGGGAGGTGTTCGGCCGGTGGAGGTGGCGGGATCCTGCCCTCCGCACCGAACGGCACCTCCCCCCTTGTGGGGGAGGTTGGGAGGGGGGAGCCCCACGCACCGTCAGTTAGGATGTCCGCGCCCCTCATTGCACACTCTCCAGCCGCTCCGCCGATTTCCGCGCCCGGGCCTCCTTCATCGCCTCCTTGTAGCGGCCTTCATCCGGCAGCTCGCGGTAGCTGATGTGGAAGAGGGCGGTGTTGGGGCCGGTGACCGGGAACATCTCGTTGGATTCGGTCGAGCTCACCACCAGCATGGCGTCCATCAGGGCGCGGTCATAGCCGAGGAGGATCACGGAGAGTGCGGCGCTCGCTGCCCCTCGCCAGCCGCGATCTCCTCCGCGAAATGGCACGCCGCCTGCCGCGTCGGGGTGATGCTGCGCAGCTCGGGCACCTGCTGCTTGCAGACGTCGCGGGCGAATCTGCAGCGCGGGTGGAAGTGGCAGCCGGTCGGCGGATTCAACGGGCTCGGGATCTCGCCTTCGAGACGCTTGCGGGTGTGGCGCTTGCTCGGATGGGAGACCGGCACCGAGCCGAGCAGGGCCTGCGAATAGGGGTGCATCGGTCGCGCGTAGAACTCGCGCTTGGGCGCCATTTCGACGATGCGGCCCAGATACATGATGGCCATGGTGTCGGCGATGTGGCGGACCACGGCGAGGTCGTGGCCGATGAACAGGTAGCTCAAACCGAGTTGGTCCTGCAGATCCTGCAAGAGGTTGATGACCTGCGCCTGCACCGAGACGTCGAGCGCGGAGACGGCCTCGTCGCAGACGATCAGTTGCGGCTTCGAGGCAATGGCGCGGGCGATACCGATGCGCTGGCGTTGGCCGCCGGAAAACTCGTGCGGGAAGCGGGTCAGGTGCCGGCGCGACAGGCCGACCTTGTCGAGCAGCTCGCCGGCATAGTTGGTCAGTTTCGCGCTGGGCTTTTCGCCCTGCGCATAGAGCGGCTCGAGGATCAGCTCCTCGACGCGATGGCGCGGATTGAGCGATGCCTGCGGGTCCTGGAAGATGATCTGCATGGAGCTGCGCAGCTGCCGCAGTTCTTCCTTGGGCATGGTGGCGAGGTCGCGGCCGTTGAAGCGCACTGTGCCCGCGGTCGGCTCGATCAGCTGCAGGATCAGCCGGCCGGTGGTGGATTTGCCGCAGCCGCTCTCACCCACCAGTCCGAGCGTCTGGCGGCTGCCGAGTTCGAACGACACCGATTGCACGGCCCGCAGGGTTTGTTTGGGGGCGAGCCAGTTGTCGCCGGCAACCGGAAACTCCTTGGAGAGGCCATCGACCGAGAGCAGCGGAGTGGTCATCGGGCGCCCTCCTGAACGAGCATCGGGGCCCGGATGCAGGCGGCACTCTGGGCCGGTGAGATTGGGAGCAGCGGCGGCTGCATCTCGAGGCAGGCGGCAACCGCCTTGGGGCAGCGCGGCGCAAACAGGCACCCGGGCGGCAGTTCGGCGGGGTTCGGCATCGTGCCGGCGATGGTGCGGAGGCGATGGGTCTCGCCATCGAGCTCGGGCGTGCTGCCGAGCAGGCCGCTGGTGTAGGGGTGCTGCGGCCGGTCGAAGAGGTCGAAGATCGTAGCCTCCTCGACGATGCGGCTCGCATACATCACCACGACGCGGTCGGCGACTTCGGCCATGACGCCCATATTGTGGGTGATCAGCAAGATGGCGGTGCCGAAATCCTGCCGCAGCTGGTTGAGCAGGTCGAGCAGCTGCGCCTGGATGGTGACGTCGAGGGCGGTGGTCGGCTCGTCGGCGATCAGCAGTTTTGGCGACGACGACAGGGCGATGGCGATCATCACGCGCTGCCTGAGGCCGCCCGAGAGCTGATGCGGATAATCGAGCAACCGGCGGCGCGGCGCCGGCACGCCGACTTTTTCGAGCAGCTCGGTGGCGCGGTCCCACGCCGCCTTCCTGCTCATCGGGTCATGCACCTGGACCGCTTCGGCGATCTGGTCGCCGATGGTGAAGACCGGATTGAGCGAGGTCATCGGCTCCTGGAAGATGATGCCGATATCGCGGCCGCGGAGTTTTCTGAGTTCACGGCGCGACAGGGTCAGGAGGTCCCGGCCTTCAAAGTCTATCGAGCCGGTGACCTTGGCGGTGGGCGGCAGCAGGCCCATGACGGCGAGCGCGCTGACGCTCTTGCCCGAGCCGCTTTCGCCGACCACGCCGACCAGCTCGCCGGGATGGACGTCGAAGCTCGCCTCGCGCACTGCGGTGAAGCGGGTGTTGAACGACACCGTGAGGTCACGGACGCTGAGCAGGGGGGCAGCGGTCATTGTTCTACCTTCATCCGCGGGTCCAGCACGTCGCGCAGGCCATCACCCAGCAGGTTAAGGCCAAGCACGGTGATGGCGATGGCGAGACCGGGGATGACGGTCAGCCAGGCTGCCTCGCGCAGATAGGTGCGGCCTTCGGCGATCAGGACGCCCCAGCTGGGGACGGTGGGCGGCGCGCTGAGGCCGAGAAAGCTCAGCACCGCTTCCGACAGCACCGCATAGGCGAAGACGAAGCTCAGCTGCACGATCAGCGGCGCCATGCAGTTGGGCATGATGTGGTGCCAGAGGATGCGCCCGTCACGCGCGCCGGCCGCCCGCGCCGCCTGCACGTAATCGAGCTCGCGGGCGACGAGGATCGAAGCGCGGACGACGCGGGCGGTGCGCGGGATGTAGACGACGGCGAGGGCAATGATGGCGGTCGCCGCCGAGGGCCCGAGGGCCGCCGCGATGCCGATGGCGAGCAGCACGGCGGGAAACGCCATCAGCGCGTCGGCGATGCGCATCAAGAGGTCATCGAGGCGGCGGTAATAGCCGGCGATAGCGCCGAGAAACACACCGAATACCGCGTTGAGGATCACCACGGCAAAGCCGATGCCGAGGCTCAGCCGGGCGCCGTTGAGCACGCGGCTGAGCATGTCCCGGCCGAGATTGTCGGTGCCGAACAGATAGATCTCGGAGGGCGGCTTGAAGCGATTGCGCACCGACAGGGCGTTGGGATCGACGCTGGTGATCAGCGGCGCCGCGAGGGTGAAGATGCAGATGCCGCCAAAGAGGATGGCGCCGAGCAGGAACGACCGGTTGGCGCTGAGGCGCCTCAGCCAGTGACGGGCCGAATCCAGCGCAAGCGACAGTCGCGACGGCTCGTTGACGAGGTCGGTCATCTCAGCGCCCCCTGACCCGGATGCGGGGATCGAGGCTGGTGTAGAGCAGGTCGATCACGATGTTGAGCAGCAGCAGGGCCGTGGTGACGAACAGCAGGCCGCCCTGGATCATCGGATAGTCGCGGTTGGAGATGGCGCTGCCGAGCAGCGAACCGATCCCTGGAACCCCAAAGATGGTTTCGATGACGATCGAGCCGGAAAGCAGCACCGAGAGCACCAGGCCGATCATGGTGACGATGGGCATCATGACATTGGCGAGCGCATGCCGGCCCACGACGACCCACTCGGAGAGGCCCTTGGCGCGGGCGGTGCGGATATAATCCTGGTTCAGGACTTCGAGCATGGTGGAGCGGGTGATGCGGGTCAGCAGCCCGGCCTGCATCAGGGCGAGCGCCACGGCGGGGAGGGTCGCCGTTCGGAACCAGCCGATGGGATCCTTGGTGAACGGCACATAGCCGCCAGTGGGCAACCAGCCCAGGTGCACCGAGAACAGCACGATCATCACCAGCGCCAGCCAGAAATTGGGCAGCGACACGCCGAGCAGTGCGAACAGCGTCGCGGCCTGGTCGATCCAGCGATTGTGGTTGAGTGCCGCCAGCATGCCGGTGCTGAGCCCGATCAGGATGGTGAGCACCAGCGAGTAGATGGCGATGCCGATGGTGATGGGCGAGCGGGCGAGCAGCGCATCGACCACTGGGATGCCGAGGGTCAGCGAGCGGCCGAGATCGCCCTGAAACAGGTGAGCGTAGAAAGTGAGGATCTGGATGTGCAGCGGCTGGTCGAGCCCGAGGTTCTGCCGGATCTGCGCCAGTTCCTCCGGCGTCGCCGACGGCCCGCCGATCACCACCGCCGCATCGCCCGGGATCAGGTAGATGATACCGAAGGCGATCAGGCTGACGAGGATAAGGATCGGGATCGCCTGGAGCAGGCGGGAGATGATGTAGCCGAACATCGTGCAGGCCCTCTAGTCGTATGGGGGTGAGTCACCGGCCTCACGGTGATCCTCCCCCGCGTGGCGGGGGAGGGGGACCGCCGAAGGCGGTGGAGGGG
>NZ_LAJE02000365.1 GCF_000970465.2 Devosia insulae DS-56 | reverse complement strand
GGACAGGGTGGGGGGTATCTTCCCGAACCGAGCTATCCTTGGGCCCCATATGCGATGGCCCGGCCCTTGAGGGGAGCAACCCGAGGCCTTCTTATGCCGTCGCGGCCTGCAGCTTCAGGAAAAAGTCCCTGAGGATCGGGTCGCGGCGGACATGGGTGACATAGCGCATCGGGTGGCGGGCCCGATCGGTGCTGTAAGTGATCTCGGTGGTGAGGATCGGGGTGGGCACCAGGACGCTCGGGGTCCAGTCTGCATCGAGCAGCCAGGCAACCGCCGCCATGTCCCAGATCTCCTTGGACCAACCGAGGTGATCGTCGGAATACTCCTTGAACCGCATGGCGAGGAACTTGCCGATATCGCCGCAGGGTTCGACGTAGCGCTCGATCTCGGCCACCGTGCTGTGGAGGTGCGAAGTGACGCCCATGCAGGGCACCAGTACCAGCGGCGCACCGCTGTCGAACAGCACCTGCGCGCCGCCGACATCCTGCTTCAGATTGAACTCGCGCTGGTGCGGCCAATCGAGGGCATGCCCGCCGAGCCAGACGACGACGGTGCGATCGATGATATCGGGAGCCTTGAGCAGGGCCGAGGCGACGTTGCTGATAGTGCCGATGGCGATGACGTAGAGCGGATCCTCGATCGAGCCGGCGCGGGCGCGGGCAATCAGATCGTCCACCGCTGCTGCCGGTCGGGCAACTTTGCTCGGTCCCACATAGTCGCTGACGCCTCGGAACACGAAGCCATCGGGCGAGATATCGAGCCGCTGCAGCAGCTCCAGGATCTCGACATAGCTCAGTTCCATGCCGTGGCCGGGACCGTCGGAGCGTGAATTGTGGAACGGCGCCGCATAGATCGCCTGGAGGTCGAGCCGCTCGGGCGACAGCACCGCCTGGACCAGCGCATACTGGTCGTCGATCTCGTTATAGGTGTCGGTATCGAGCACCGCCCGCAGCCGGCCGGCGCGCGGGGTCAACAGTTTCAGCCGATCGGCATCGGACAGCGACACGTCATTCTCCTCGTGGGTTAGTCTCGGATCAAGCACACGGCGAGCCTTTTGGCCACGTCACGATGCGCCTCGCGGCCGAAAGATCGGCGCCATCAGGCCATCGATCCGGCGGAAGGCGACAATATCGCAATCGGTGCCGGGGTGACGGCGATCGTCGTCTTCCACTTGCTCGACCAGTTGCCGCCAACTCGTCGGGACGACGCGGGGGCGCACGCGATCGACGACGGCGGCGGCAAAACCGAGCTCTTCGAGGAGCGCTGCAAGCTCGGCGGCACGTCGCCCACCGGCCCGCAAGGCGATCGGCGACACCTCGCAGAACAGCACCAGGTCGTGCGGGTAGCTCGCCAGCAAGGTCCGCGCGCCGTTCAGCACGTCGATCTCGCTGCCCTGCACGTCGAGCTTGATGAGCAGCGGACGCGCCCGACCCAGTTGATCATAGTCATCGAGCCGCCGCAGCGGCACCAGCGTCGATGCCGTCCTTTCGGCATTGGGCAGCAAACTGTTGTCGCCGCGATTGACCGCGTTCAGGTGGAGGTGGGCGTCACCGCTGCGGTCGGACAGGGCGCAGCCATTGATCGTGACATTTTCGAGTTGGTTGGCCGCGACGTTGGCCCTGAGTTTCGCGAGATGAGCGGGGTCGGGCTCGAAGCTGTGCACCTGCCCGCGGCCGGCAAGGGCATGCGCCGCAACCAGGGTGAACCAGCCGATATTGGCGCCGATGTCGACGAAGTCGGCCGCGGTACCGAGCATCCTGAGGAGCAGCGCCGTATTGCTGGTTTCCCAGTTGCCCCAATCCTCGATCGCTTTCGAAATGAAGACATCCTCCCGGCCATGCGTCTCCATCCGGAAGCGCGGCAGGCCGATCAGGTCGATCATGACGGGGGCCGCCCGGTCACCGAGCGGATCATTCATTGGCGTGGATGATCTCGAGGTCCGGCAAGCCCCAGCACTGAACTCCCATGTCGGCGGCCATGGCGCCCAACCCTTCGGTTTCGATCTCACCCTGGCCCCAGATCGGGTGGCGGCGCCGGATGCGCGGGTTCGCAACACCATAGCGGAAGGCCGGAAAGATCAGCCCATCGCGGTGCAAGTCGGCCCGGATCAGCAGCATGGTGCCACCCACCGCGTCGAGGCGCATGGCGCCGCCACCCCGCCGATCCGACAGGGTCACGGTGCCCTCGGCGGCCCAGTTGTTCGCATCGAAAGTCTTGCCGCCCCGCCGCTGCACGCAGTTGGGCACCACGATCTCGAAGCCGGTGGCCAGCAACTGGCGCAGCACATCGGGGGGATAATCGATCACGTCGACATCGATCCACAGCACCCAATCCTCGTCGTCGAGGGCGCGGAACAGCAGGTGGTTGCGGGCCCGCGCCAGCACGGCGCGACGCATCTGCTGAAATGCCGGAGCCCAGCGCGGCACGCCGGCCGGCATGTTGAAGCCGAAACTGCGCTGAAACAGTTCGGCTCGCCGGGCCCGCTGGCGCAGTCGCGGCAGCAGCGCCTCGGCGACGGCAAAGCTGTCGTCCTGGCTGTCGCCTTCCAGCAAGGCGACCGATAGCCGGTCAGCCGGCCAATCCAGCTGCTCGATGAGCTCGGTGTAGCGCGGCAGGTGCCGGGCGGCCCCTTTGACCGGCGTAAGGATGAGGACTCTGGGAAGCATCGATTCCAGTGCAGACATTATTGCCCCTTGCGGCGCGATAAAATCTAATGAAGGCACAAGGCGCAAGCGGGCATCGACAGCTTGTCCGTGCCAGTTGCAGGGGGACGCCATGACCGACCAGGCAGCAGCCGCGGAGCGGATTCGCCAGCTGGCCGCCGACATCCGGGCGGCGTCGCCGGCCCTACTCGAGGGCAACGGGCGCGGCCTGGTGATCGTCGCCGGCGGGGCCCGGATTTTTACCAACGCCTATGTGCTGGTCCACATGCTGCGCCACGCGCTGAAATCCGAGCTGCCGGTCGAGCTGTGGTATTTCGGCCAGGCAGAGATCTCTCCGGCCATGGCCGCGCTGCTCGAACCCCTCGGGGTGCGGCTGGTCGACGCCACCCCGGTCATTGCCGCGACGGGGGCCAATATCCGTGACGGCTGGCAGCTCAAATCGTTTGCCCTGCTGCATAGCAGTTTCGCTGAGGCGTTGCTGCTCGATGCCGACCAGGTGCCGGTCTCCGACCCGGCTGCCTGTTTCGACTGGCCGGAATATGGCGCGGCCGGCGCAGTGTTCTGGCCCGACATCATTGACCTCAGAAACGACAACGCCATCTGGCCGCTGCTCGGGCTTGAAGCGCGACGGGCCGTTTCCCTCGAGAGCGGGCAGCTGCTGGTCGATCGTCGACGGCACGCCGCAGCGCTCTGGGCGGCGGTTCGGCTCAACGAAGCAGCCGACGATCTCTATCGGCTCATCTATGGCGACAAGGACACTTACCTCTGCGCCTGGGAGATGCTTGGTGCATCCTATGCTCTGGTGCCACAGCGGCCCTATGTCGACGAGTTCATGCTGGTGCAGCGCGATTTCGACGGCAATGCCCTGTTCCAGCACCGCACCAATGCGAAGTGGCAGTATGGCGGTGAGCAGCGCAAGCTGTTCGGCTTCCAGCATGAGGCCGCCTGTCTCGCGGCAATGGCCGAGTTGGAGACGAAGTGGAGCGGGCACGCCTTTACTGCCCCCGACCGGAGCCTCGCGGCACGCGAGCTGGAACGGAACCTGATCGCGGCGGGCGAGCTGGTGCTCGAATGTGCCGACGAGCCGGCCTGCGCCATCCGGCTTGAAGCGCATGGCGAGGTCAGCACCGGCCGCGCCGTCGACCGCCGGCACTGGTGGGTCGAAGAGGACGAGGGGCGGCTCAGACTGATCCTCGCTGGCAGCGATCGGCCCGGCTACATGCTTGAACGTGGCGAAGATCGGATCTGGCGCGGAAAACGCCAGCGCGTGCCGATCGTCGATGTCAGCGTCTATGGCGCTGGCGGAGGGGCGCCGGCCGCCCCGCCTGCCGTGCCGGGCCTCATCGATGAGTTGTTGCGCGCCGGCGGAGCGTTCGGTGGCCCGGCTGGCGTGCCGCAACGGCTGGTCGATGCCATCAGCCTCGTTGCCAACGTACTGCCCGGGGTGAGGGAGCGGATCATGGCGCTTGCCGCATTGCAGGCCGATCCGGTCGTCGCGGAGCGGCTGCAGGAGCTGGCGCGGCGGATCACGCCGCCGCCGCCACTCAACGCCGTCAACCGCACGCTGAACCTCGATATCGGCTATGTCAGGGCCGAGATAAAGGAATGAGCCAGCGGCCGCGGGCGCTGCACATCGCGCCCATCATGCCGGCCCGATCGGGCAACGGCCTCGCCATGCGGCAGGGCATGTTTCTCGAAGCGCTGAGCCGGAACTTCGAGACGCGTCTCGTCGTCCTGCCGGTGGTCGGGTGGCGCGACGCGCCGGCGGCCCTGCCCGATGAGCTGGGGGTCGCCACTACGGTCATTCCGGTGGCGGGGCGGCAGGATACCCACTTTGCCCTCCTTGCCCGCCTCGCCGATCCGGCGGCGCGGCTCGCGGCCTTCCGTGCCTATGGTCGCAGTTCGCTCGCCAGCTATCTATCCTTGCCGGTCCTTGCGCAGTTGCGCGAGGAGGCAGGGGGCGAGCACTACGACCTGGTGCATGTCGGACGCTCGTACCTCGGTGACACGCTTGCGGTTGTCCAGACAGCCCGGGCGACGATGGATCTCGATGAGGATGAGTGGACGTCGTACCGAGAGATCGCGGCAAGCCTGGAGCTGAGCGACCCGGAGGGTTCCGCCTGGGCAGCCGCTGAGGCCGACGCCATGGCCGCGCTTATCGGCCGGTGGGCCTCGCACTTCGCCGCCCAGTTCATCTCGAGCCCGCTCGATGCGGCTTTGATCGCGGAGCGCCAGCCGGCGACGAGGCCCGAGGTCATCGAAAACGCGGTAGGGGTGCCGCCCGAAATCCGCCGCCGGGATGACGGCGCAACACTGCTGTTTATCGGCTCGTTCGGCTACGCGCCGAACATCGATGCGGCCACCTGGCTGGTCGTGGAAATCTGGCCCCTGATCCGGAGCCGGGCGCGCCACCCGCTTCGCCTGTTGATCGGCGGCCGCGATGCCGACCGGATTGCCCATCTCGGGCAGCACGAGGGGGTCGAGATCGAGCCAGATATCTACGACATCGCCGATGCCTACGGCCAGGCCACGGTGTTCGTTGCGCCGCTCAGGGCTGGGGCTGGCACCCGGTTGAAGCTGCTCGAAGCTGCTGCGCATCGGGTGCCGGTGATCAGCACCAGCCTCGGCGCCCGAGGGCTGGCGTTCGAAAACGGCAGGGACCTGCTGCTGGCCGACAGCGCCGCCGGGCTCGCCGATGCAGCGCTCGATGCCGTGGCGAATGCCGAAGCGAGTGCGGCCCGCGCGGAGGCCGCGTTGTCTATCGTCCGCTCACAATATGAGCGCGGTGACGTCATCGAACGGCTCGCTTGCCGCCTCTTCGATATTGCAGCTACATGACCCACCGGCGACAGGGAGACCGAAGCGATGACTGAGATCGCGCCCGAAATGAAGTTCAGTGCCGTCGAGGGCATCGAGGTCAATCGCGTGCCTGATGGCGCCATGGTGTACCAGAACGAGCGCGAGCGCGTGCATTTCCTCAACCCGACAGCGCTGATCGTGTTCGAGCTGTGCAGCCTCGACAAAACCGCCGGCGAGATCGAAGCGTTCATCGCCGATGCCTTCGGGCTCGAGGTGGCGCCGAGTGAAGCGGTCAAGGAGTGCCTCGCCTCGCTGCTCGACGAAGGACTGGTGGTTTGCGCCCCATCGTCTGCCGCACCCTGAGGCGCGAGTACCGCCTGCATCCGCCCTCGGACGAGGTCGCGCTGCTGCTGCGCTTCGTCGAAGCGACCCCCGACCTGCCGGCCCCACCGCTGGAGATCGCCGACATCCCGGTGCGCTGCCGCGACGGCTTTGTCGTCGCCACCCTGCCCTCGGGCGAAGTGGTCGAGGGCACCCCGAACCACCTGCTCGGCGCGATGCACCGGATCATCCTCGCCGATCTGGTCGAGGGAGAACCCGGCGCCCCCTTCCTGCATGGCGCTACGGTAATGATCGCCGGTCGCCGCATCCTCCTGGTTGGGCACAAGGGTTCAGGCAAAAGCACACTGTCGCTGCATCTGGTGTTTGCCGGCTATGACGTCGAAGGCGACGAACACCTGATCATCCGGGACAGCGAGGTCGTGGCACGTCCTCGAACCTTGCGCGTTAAGGAGGGCAGCCTGCGGCTGGTCCCCGACCTTCCCGATGAGGTGTGGAAGGCGCCCAGCATTCACAACTGGGACGGTTCGATGATCCGCTCCATCAGCCCATCGGCAGGGGGGCGGCCCTGGGTGATCCGGCCTGGCAAGCTCGACGCGATGATCTTCCTCGTCGCGAATCACGGCGGACGATCGGCGGCTCGGCCGATCCCGGGCAAGAATGCGTTCGGACGGCTGATGGGCGAGGTGATGCTGCCGCGGACCGGTGTAGCCACGGCGGCCGGGCGACTGCGCCGCGTGGCGATGGAAGTGCCGGCCTACCAACTGTTACTCGGAGACCTCACCACAGCAGAATGGCACCTCGGCTCGATCGCAGCGGAGTTGACGTGAAGCAAGTTGCAGAGCAACATTTCGCTGCTGATTGATGAGCAAGGGGTTGCGATGTCTGAGAAGAATGAGAGCGAGCGGCTCGAACAGGCGCTCGAGACTGTCGACCAGGGCCGCCGCGACGCGCTGCGCAAGCTGGTGACGACTTCGGCGTTTGCCGTTCCAGTGGTCGTGTCATTTGCCGTCGACGGCTTGATGGTGAGTCCAGCCCTGGCTGCGAACGGCACGAATTCGTGAGTCAACCACCACGCGGTGGTCCAACGATCAGCGCGTGTCTAATAGTCAAAAACGAGCAGCCGTTCCTCGACGGCTGCTTGAATTCTTTGCGGGGCCTGGTGGACGAGATCGTTGTCGTCGACACCGGCTCCACCGATGCCTCCATCGACATCGCCCGAGCGCATACGGCGCGCGTACTGGGCTATGTGTGGCACGATGATTTCGCGGCCGCCCGCAATTTCGGCCTCGACGCGGCCAGTTCGGAGTGGATTCTCTACATTGACGCGGACGAACGCCTGATCAAGACCACGCGTGATGACCTGCGCGCCGGGCTCGGCGCCCCCGACGTCTACGCCGCGCGGCTGCTGTTCCGGGTGACCAGTAACAGCACGCTCTACCGCGAGTTTCGGCTGTTCCGGAACGACACCCGGCTCCGGTTCAAAGGCGCCATGCACGAGACCATCGTTCCCGACCTGTCGCTGCTGCAGCGCGACGCTGGCGCGCGGGTGATCGATACAACCGCGAAGGTCGTTCATCTGGGTTATGACGGCGACATGACGACCAAGTATCGCCGCAACCTGCCGCTGTTGCGCGCTTCGGTCGAGCGTGAACCGGATCGCAGCTATTACTGGCATGATCTTGCCAATACGCTTGCCGGACTGGGCGAACTCGACGAGGCGATTGCGATCTCGGGGCAAGGGTTGGCCCGCCCTGAGCCTGCCGACCGGCCGGGCCGCATCATGCGCAGCATGCTGATCCACACACACGCGCGCCTTCGCATGCAGCGCGGCGAAGACATGCGCGAACTGATCGCGGTGGGACTGGCGTTTCACCCCGAGAACTGGTCGCTGCTGTTCCTCCGAGCCCGCGCCAGCGTGAACGCTGGAGCATTTGATGCAGCAATCGACGACCTGCTGCCGCTGCTGGCGCAGGATGCCGACACCGTCGTCGACGACATCCTGGCCTATGATCGACGGATTTTCGGCGCCCATGCCCACGACTTGATGGGGGTGGCGCTGCTGCGCATGGGGGACCGCCCGCGTGCGGCGGAGGCATTCGGGCGCGCCGCCCGGGCTGCCCCGGACGTGCTGGAGTATCGCGTCAAGGCGGCGGCGCTGGGCGGCGCGGCAGCGTCGGCATGAGCATCGGCCGCTTGACGAAGGTCAGCGGCATGGTCAGCCGCCAGTAGAGCCGGCGCAGGGCGCTGCCGCCGCCGATCGCCCGACGCAGCCGCTCAGGAGCCGTCGCCGCCCGCAATTCCGGACCGATCCCGGCCGATGGCGTGCCCGGTTCGGCCTGCGCCATCCCGGCCCACCACGCAGCTGCATCCTTCGGCGCCCGCAGCGGCGCCAATACCGGCATGCCCAGCAGGTCGGCCGCCGCCGCGGTCCAGAGCTCGAGGATCGCCAGCAGTCGCGGGTGGCGTGCGGCGCGCTCGAGCAGTCGGCGCCGCTCGGCTTCGTCCATGTCGGTGACCGCGGCGGCGAGCTCGTAGAGGGCCTTGATCTCGATGGTGGCGTGTTTCACGGCACGGTGGCCGACATGGTGATGGATGATGCCGTGGAGGACATGCAGATGGTCCGGCAGGATCATGGCGCCGACCCTGGCCGGCGCGGCATCAACGGCCGAGGCCAGCAGCTCGGCTGAGGGGAGAAACTGCTCGACGCGCGAGGGGCCGCCGCGACGGTGAATTTCGATCCAGCCGGGCATGTCGGCGCGGTACAGTTCGTGCAGATGATGGTGGATCAGCCGGGGACGGGGCTCACCGGCCGGGCGATAGCCGAGCGCCAGGACGATTTCCTGGGCGCGCTGCGCCTGACGCGGGGCAACCAGCAGGTCGAGATCGCGCAGGTGCCGCCAATCCGGCGCACCAGTAACGATCGAGCGGCCGCCTTTCAGGGCCAGCGGCACGATGGCCTCCTGCCGCAGGGCCGAGACGATCTCATCGAGGCGCCGCCGCATGATGCCGCGACGCGCTAGATGATCGGCGTCGCGTTGCTGCAATGCTTTGGTGATGGTCATGCGGCCATCCGGCAGGGTGAGCGGCGGCACCGCCGGGGCGAGCTGGCGACGCGCCGCGGCTCGGACCAGCACCGAGCCAAGGCGCAGCTCGTCGGCATGAGCGAGCAGTTGCTCCCAGCCCGCGGCTGCGATGCGGTCAGCCAGAACACCATCGTTGCCCGCAGCATCGAAGCGCAGGCAAGCGACGAGCAGCGCGTGCAGCTCGGCGGTCGGACCGGGCGCGGTCATTGCAACTGCACCGGGGGCGGGCGCCGGCCGCCGAGCTGGCGCAGCAGCCGCATGGCGCGGGCCGTGGCGGCAGCCTTAATGCCGAACGGCAGCGCCGGCCGGCCGCTTCGCCTGATGGCGCGGGCCGCATCGACCCGTTCGAGCAGGCGAAGCCAGAACGAGGTGGCCGAAGCCGTCAGCTTTTCCTCAAGCCAATCGGGCAGCGGCTGCTGCCGCCAGGCGAAGTATGCCGCGTACTCGCCGGGGCTCTCCAGCAGGTGGCGCAGATAGTCGGCGAGGCCCCTTGGCCCACCATAGGCCTCGGCATCGATAAAGGAGTGCTCGGGCGCGAACTCCCGGGCGTTGGGGGCGCCGCGATAGACCGGCACGGTCCCGGCCAGCAGCGGGTCGAACAGCTTTTCGGTGACATAGTCATCGAGCAGCGAGTTTTCCAGCGACAGGCAAAAGTGATAGCGCGAGATGGTGCCGAGCTTGCTCTGCCGCCCAAAATCCTCTGAGAGCGTGCGGTTGCGATACACGCGGCCGTAGGAATCGACCGGAATTTGCCGCATCAAGGCGCCGGAAAAGGCGTTGCGGCCGCAGCCATCGATCAGCGCCGACTGGAACATCACCAGCGGCGCCGTCTCGGTCTTGGGCGGCGGCGGCATGGCGAGGGCAGCCTGCCATTGCGCCCTGCCCGGCAGGTAGGACGACCAGATATCGGCGGTCCGCTCGTAGGTGACGCTGAGGTCGAAATGGCGAAGAAAGTCTGGATCAGCCATCCGCGGATAGTTCACCGCGCTCTCCATCGACCAGAGCACCCAGAGCTGGCCGGGGTATTTTGGCGTGTCGTCGAGTTGCGTCGGGCGCCAGTCCGGAATGTGGAAGACCACCGCATCGGCTTCCCGCAAGCGCGCCTGGTCGGTGGTGAAATGGTGCCGCAGCTCGTCCGGAACGCCGGCCAGGGGCACCGGTCCCCGAAAATATGGCGTTCGAAACAAGATCAGCGGGCCGGCCACTACGCTGCTCCCTCCTGAGGCACTCATCTGAGGTAGCGGGCAAAATGACGGGCTGCAACCGGGCTTGCTGGTGGCCCGATCGACTTTGGTGAGTGGAACCAGACTAGGCCCAGGCAAGCGCGCGCCAGCGGTCGATGCTCCATGCACCTGGTCCGGCGAACACCAGATAGAGAAAGACGAAGCAGAACAGGATGGCGGCCGTGCCCATGTTGTTGGCCGGGAAGAAATCCAGCGGCGCGTGGGCCAGGAAATAGGCGGACGCCATCAGGCCCGAGAGAATGAAGGCGGCAGGACGGGTCAGAAAACCCACCAGCACCAGCGCGCCACCGGACAGTTCCAGCACGCCCGCCGCATATCTGAGGCTATCGAGCGGCGCGTCGCTCAGGGGCGGCGGGAAGCCAACAGCTTCTGCATACCGGTCTGCACGAACAGCAAGCCGGCGATGATCCGCAGCGCGGCCAAGGCATATGGCGCGAACGCGTTGAGTTTGTTGGTCATGTTAATGCTCCCAATCTCGTGGCGGGCTTTGAAGCCTTCCGAGCTATGTGCATTCAGCCAGGCGCCGCTGATCAGCAGGATGGTGCTGGACATGACTCGCTCCTTTGCTCGAGCCCACAACGGGCCGCACACATTGCCCCGCCATGCTGCGACCGCCGCGACCCGGTCGCCATCGTGCGCGGGAAGTGGCGAGCTACGCCTGAAGACGAGGAGCATCCGCCTGGTGGATAGGGAGATGACGTCCGGCGGAGCCTCCAAGGCGCTCAAGATTCGAAGTTGGCAAGCTTCGGGTGAGGTGATCCCTGCCCCGAGGGTCACCCCTGCCTCGCCCCGGCCTCCGGAGCAGGGGCAACGTCCGGCGTACCCTTTCAATACCTTGGCCCGGGTGTCGATCCAGCCAACCGCTCTCCAACTTCAACGCTGCTGACCAACCAGCACGTTCAACCTTGGAGACCTCACAATGAAACTCACTACCACTCTGGCGCTGCTGCTGGCGGCATCGCTGATCCCGGGATCGGCGATGGCGCGGCCACTGCAATGCGATTGGGACTACGGCGTCAGTGAAGCCGATACGACGCGGGACTTTGCCGAACGCCTGCATCTCGAAGGCAGGATCGGCGCGTCGGTCAATGTGTGGAACGGCTGCTACAAGGTCGAGTACCTCGGCACCGATGGCAAATACCGGACCGAGTATTACGACCCCGATTCCAAGCGCCGCCTGAACTGACCGAGCGCTGGCCGCCGCCGATCGGCGGCGGCCACTTCCACCCGCCGCTGCCGGGCCCTATCCTACGGTATAGGTCTGACAATCGAGCCGATGCGCGTATAGATGGAGTCTCAATGCCGGCTCTGCCCGCGACAGCGGCAGATCGGGCGCATCGAGCATGAGGGGCGTAGATCATGGCTGTGGCACTGGCGGAGCGACGCGAGGATCCGGTTGCCGTACTGGTCGATGACGATCGGGCGGTACGCGAAGCTTTAGGTGACCTCCTGAACTCAGTGGGCGTCGATACCGTGTCGTTCGCCTCGTCCAGCGAGTTCCTCACCGCCGAGCTACCCGACCGGCCCGGTTGCCTGGTGCTCGACGTCCGGATGCCGGGGCTCAGCGGGCTCGACCTGCAGCGGCACCTCGCCGAACAAGGGATCACCACGCCGATCGTCTTTCTCACCGGGCATGGCGATATCGCGATGAGCGTCCAGGCGATGAAATCCGGGGCAGTCGACTTCCTGACCAAGCCGGTGCGCGACCAGTCGTTCCTCGATGCCGTCAGCCGCGCCATCGCCGCCGACGTGACGCAGCGCGATGCGGCGCGGGAAACCCAGAAGAACGTCGACCTCTACGATAGCCTCACCCCGCGCGAGCGGCAGGTGCTGCGCTATGTGGTCAAGGGGCTGCTCAACAAGCAGATCGCCTATGAGCTCGAGATCAGCGAAGTCACGGTGAAACTCCACCGCTCATCGATGATGCGCAAGATGCACGCCGGCTCCGCCGCAGGGCTGTTCGGCGCCTGGCAGTCGCTGCCGGCCGAGATCCGCATGGATGACGCTTGATCTGCCGGCTGTCGGCGTGAGGGCGCGGGTCGCGGCTTCGGGGACCCCGTCATGATGGAAATCACATCGTCGCTGGTTCGCCGCAACCTCGCCATTGCCATTGCGCTTCTGGGCATGGTGCTGGCGCTGCTGACCGCCGAACCCTCGGGCCTTATGGTCAGCGTCGCCGCAATCGCCATCTGTTTCGGCTGGAAGCCGGGCCTCGCCGCAACCCTTGCCGCCGGGCCGCTGGGCTATGGCGTGCTGGCGGTGCGCGACCGGCTGGCCGATGCACCGATGGAGCTGACCGTGCTCGTCGTCGCCGCGTTCGGCATCTGGCTGCTGGTCTGGATTTTCCGCACCGCGAGCTTCCACGAGCGCGTGCACCAGAGCGCCCGCCAGATCATCGAGGACCTGCCGGGGCTCGGCTGGTCGGCCGATCCGAACGGCCACATCCGCTTCTTCAACCCGGCCGGGCTCGAACGCGTCGGCATGACGGCCGAAGAAATGCAGAAGCAGATGGAGGAGGATGACTATGCCTGGCGCCACACCATCCACCCCGAAGACGCCGAACGCAGCGCCGAACGCTTCCGCCACAGCATCCGGACCGGCGAGCCGATGCATGACGAGGCGCGGGTCCGCCACCATGACGGCACCTATCGCTGGTTCCGCGACATCGCGGTGCCGGCCCGCGACGAGACCGGCCGCATTACCGGCTGGTTCGGCACCACCGTCGATATCGACGACCAGAAAAGAGCCGAGGAGGCCCTGCACCACCGCGAACGCGAGCTCAGGCTGATGGTCGATACGGTGCCGACCATGATCTTTCTGATGACGCCGCAGGGCCTGCCCTATTACTTCAACAAGCGCTTCGTCGACTGGGCCGGGATCGACCCGGGCGACGAGACCCAGGGCAATGCCGCCGACCTCAACACCCATGCGGAACTGATCCACCCCGACGACCGGAACGACGTGGCCGCGGCGTTCGCGCGCTCGTTCGGCTCGGGCGAACCGCTGTTCTACAAGGGCCGGCTGAAGCGCCGCGATGGCCAATATCGCTGGCTCGACTCGCGCGTCGAGCCGCTGCGCGACGACAGCGGCGCCATCATCCGCTGGTATGGCGTCAATATCGACATCGACGACGAAGTCCGCGCCCAGGAGGCACTGCGCCTCGCCGACGAACGACTGGCCCGCGCCTCGCGCGCCGCGAGCCTTTCCGAGCTTTCGGTATCGATCGCGCACGAGCTCAACTCGCCGCTGCAGGCGGTGGTCGCCAATGCCAATGCCTTCCAGCGCTGGCTCGGCGCCACGCCGCCCAACTATGAGCGCGCCGGGCGCACCGCCGAGCGGATCATCCGCGATGCCAATGCCGCGGCCGAGGTGATCACCCGCATCCGCGCGCTGTTCGCCCAGACCGGGCAGGACCGCAACCCGGTCGATCTCAACCTCGTCATCACCGAGGTCTGCGAGCTGGTCAGCGACAAGCTGACCTCGGGCAATGTGCGGCTCGAGCTGGAGCTCGATGCGGCGCTGCCGGCGGTGCCGGCCGACCGGGTGCAGCTCGAGCAGGTGATCCTCAACCTGGTGCGCAACGGCATCGAAGCCATGACGGACGTGCCCGCGTCGGCGCGGCGGCTGCGCATCCTCTCGCGCCGGACCGGCGGCATGGCCGAGATCGAAGTGGAGGACCAGGGGCCGGGGATTGCCGATGCCGAGCGCATCTTCGATGCGTTCTACACCACCAAGCGCGACGGCATGGGGATGGGCCTTTCGATCTGCCGCTCGATCGTCGAGGCGCATGAGGGGCGGATCGGCGCGCGCTCGGCCCCCGGCGAGGGCACCTCGGTGGCGTTCAGTCTGCCGCTCCAGCTCGCGAACGGCTGAGCCCGATCCTGGGGTCGGCGAGCGACTGCGCCATTTCGATGCCGATATTGGCGACGATGTAGATACTGCCGAACGCCAGCGACACGCCCAGGATCGCGGGCAGGTCGGCGCTGGCAAAGCTCTGCACCATGTAGAGCCCGAGCCCGGGCCAGGCGAAGATGCGCTCGACCACCATCAGGTTGCCGAACATCAGCCCGATCTGCAGGCCGAGCATGGCGAGCGGCGCACTCGCCGCATTGCGCAGGCCATGCCGCCACAGCGCCTCGCCCTCGCTCAGCCCCTTGCCGCGCATAGTGCGGATATAGGGCCGGCGCATCACCTCATGCAGCGACGCGCCGAGGCTCCGCCCCACCGCCACCGCGATCGGCAGCGCCACCGCCAGGGCCGGCAGCAGCAGGTGCTGCAGCGCATCGAGGGCAATGTCGGGACGGACGGCCAACAGGCCATCGATCAGGTTAAGCCCGGTCGGGCCGGAAAAGCCCCTGTGGCTGAGCCGCCCGGCCCCGGGCAGCCAGCCGAGCCGAAACCAGACGAAATAGACCAGCAGCAGCGCCGTGAGGAAAATCGGCGTCGAGCCGGCCGTGATCAGCGTCAGCCGCACCACGGCCGAGCCGGGAAAGCGCCGATGGACCAGCGCGAACAGGCCGGCCAGCGCGGTGCCGATCAACAGGGCGGCGAGGCCGAGTTCGAGGCTTGCCGGCAGGTATTTCTGGATATCGGCCAATACCGGCTGCCGGGTCCGGATCGAGGTGCCGAGGTCGCCCTGCACCACCCGGCCGAGAAACCGTCCGTACTGCACCGGCACCGGATCGCTCAACCCCAGCTTGTCGCGCACTGCCTCGAGCACCTCGACTGGCGCGGCGACGCCCGCAATGGCGCGGGCCGGATCGGCGGGGATGATGCCTTGCAGCGCAAAGATCAGGAACGCCATGGCGAGCAGCACCGCGACGAGACCGATGAGCCGGCGCAGCAGGTAGGCCAGCATGGCTCAGCTCCCCCGCAGGCTGGAACGGAGCGCATCGCCGGCGAGGTTCGCCACGAGGCAGATCAGCATGATCGCCGCGGCGGGGATCACCGGCAGCCACCAATAGGCGACGAGGCTGTCGAGCGAGCGCGCCGTCATGGCGCCCAGTTCCGCCGCGGGCGCCGGCTGCCCGAGGCCAAGGAACGACAGCAGCGACATGATGAGCACGACATTGACCACGTCGAGCGTCGCCGCCACGGCAAGCGCCGGCATCACGCCGGGCAGCAGGTGGCGGAGGATCAGCCGGGCCGGGTGAATGCCGGTGGCCCGGGCGGCTTCGAAATGCGGTCGAGCAACGAGACGCCTTACTTCGTCGCGGGTGATCCGCGCGTACCACGACCACCAGAACAGCATCAGCGCCAGCATGGTGTTGATCAGCCCCGGGCCGAGCGTGGCGGTGACCGCCAGCGCAACCAGCACGGAGGGCAGGATGAGGAACAGGTCGGTGGCGCGCTGCAGCACCATATCCACCCAGCCGCCGAAATAGCCGGAAACGAGCCCGATACAGCTGCCGACGACCATGCTGACGCCGATCACCGCGAGGGCCGGCAGCCAGGTGCCCTGCACCCCCAGCAGCACCCGCGAGAACATGTCGCGCCCAATCTCGTCGGTGCCGAACCAATGCGATGCCGATGGCGGCAGGAAGGCCGGCGCAACCCGCAATTGCGGATCGAACGGCGCCAGCCAGGGGGCAGCGAGGGCGAGGAGCGTCACCAGCAGCACGGCAACGACCGCGAGGCCATCCACCCAGCCGGTGCGACGCAGCAGTTCGCGCCAGGTCATCGCGCCGTCTCGAAGCGCGGGATGGCCGCAACCAGGGCACGGGTGTGCGCCGTTGCAGGGCGGGCGATCAGGGCCTCGGCCTCGCCCGCCTCGATCACCGCCCCATCCTGCATCACGGCGATACGGTCGCCGATCAGCCGGGCCGCGGCGATGTCGTGCGTCACGAACAGCAGCGCCATGCCGAGCCGGCGGCGCAACGCGCCGATGAGGTTCAGCATCGCGGCGGCCAGCGGCATATCGATGGCGCTGGCCGGCTCGTCGCAGAGCAACAGGCGCGGCGGCACGACGATGGCCCGGGCGAGCACGGCGCGCTGGCATTGGCCCACCGACAGTTCACCCGGCAGGGCCGCCATCAGGCTCTCCGGCAGCCCGACCATGGCAAAGGCCTCGCCGAGCCGCCGCCGCCGCTCGGCGGTGTTCAGCCCCAGGCCGCGCAGACGATCGGCGACCTGCTCGCCGACGCTCAGCCACGGCGTCAACGCCGCCACCGGATCCTGGAAGACGATCTGCGGCCGCGTCTCGCCGAGCCGCGTAACCGTGCCCGCGTCGGGTTTGGTGAGCCCCGCCGCGATGCGCAACAGCGTCGATTTGCCGGCGCCGCTTTCGCCCACCACTGCCACGCTCTCGCCTGCCTCGATACTGAGGTCGACCTGGTGGACAACCTGCCGGCGCCCCAGGGTCTTCGACACCCCGACCAGCTCCAGCACCTTGCTGGCGTCGCGGCGCGCCGCCGGCCACGCAACGCTCGCACCCTCCGCCGGCAGGGGACGGTTGCGGTCCGAACCGAGGTCGTAGCGGGCCGCCAGCAACCGCCGCGTCGCTGCGGCCTGCGGCGCCGCCAGCATGGCGCCGACCGGCCCGATTTCCACGACCTGCCCGGCCTCGAGCACCACCACCCGGTCAGCGAGCGAGGTGGCGACGGCGAGGTCATGGGTGATGAACAGCAGCGCCGACCCCTCGGCGCGCGTCAGCCCGCGCAGCGTCTCGAGCACCTGGGCCTGCGTCAGCACGTCGAGCGCCGTCGTCGGCTCATCGGCGATCAGCAGGCGCGGCCGGGCCAGCATCGCCATGGCGATCAGCACCCGCTGCCGCTGGCCGCCCGAGAGCCGGTGCGGGTAGGACCGCGCCACCCGCTCGGGGTCGGCAATGCCGGTGCGCCGCAGCCACGCGATCGCTTCGCGTTCACGGGCCTTGCCCGCCATCTGCCGGCCGATCGTCATGGTCGGGTCGAGCCCGCTCAGCGGATCCTGCGGCACCACGCGGACCAGCGAGCGCCGGATCTGCCTGAGCGCCGGTTCGGCAGCCCCGACCAGCTCGGCTTCCGCCACGCAGATCGAGCCTGAGATCTCGGGCCTCGCATCGCGCGGCAGCAGCCCCTGGATGGCCAGGCCCAGCGTCGATTTCCCCGACCCGCTGGCCCCGACCAGCGCCACGATCTCGTGCGGCGCGACCGCGAAACTGACCGCCTCGAGCACGCGGCTGGAGCGGCCGTTGCGGCTGAGCGCCACGCTGAGGTCGCGGACGGCGAGAACCGGTGCGGCCGCCATGGTCAGCCGCTGGTCACGGCGCCCACCGCGCCGTGCCATAGTCGATGTTGCCCTGCGGGAAGGCTGGGCGGAGGCCGAGATCGACCAGCCCCTTGGCATGCACCACCACATCGTCGGCATCGACCAGCGGAATGGCGTAGCCGGCATCGAAATACATGTGCCCGGCCTGCTCGTAGAGCGCGTCGCGCGCCGCGACGTCGGTCATGAGCCCCGCCTCATTGACCAGCGCATCGGCCTCGGGCAGCGAGCGGCCATAAAAGTTCAGCACCGCATCGGTGGTGAAATAGGTCTTGGCCTGGCTCTCGGGATGCGCCGCATCCGGGTTGGCTATGGTCAGCAGCATGTCAGGCGCCTTGGCATCGCCCTTCATGACATAGGCGGCGCCGAGCGGCAGCACTTCGACGCTTGCCTTGACCCCGATGGTCGCCAGTTGCGCCACCATCAGCTCGGCAATGCGGGCATAGCTCACCACCTCGCTCTGGACGCCGATCCTGAGTTGCACCGGCCCGTGCGCGGCGATCGCCGCCTTGGCCGCCTCGAGGTCGGTGGGAAAGCTCACCGGCACGGCCGGGTCGAGCATGGCATTCTGGTAGAGCGATTTCGACAGCTCGGCGTAATCGCCGAAAATGTCCTTCATCCACAGCGCCGGGTTGATGGCGGTCAGCACGGCGCTCCGCACCGCTGCGTCGTCCATCGCCGTGCCCGGCTTGGTATAGATCTGGAACTGCGTCATGTTCGGCGCGGCGCTCACCTCCAGCGTCGCCGGCAGGCCCGCCAGCTGCGCCACCGGGTAGCCATCGGGCACGGCGTCGAGTTCGCCGGCCTGCAACTGCAGGATCTGCTGGCTGAGATCGGGCACCACCGGCAGCCGGATCTCCTCGAAAAAGGGCTTCGCCCCCCAATAGGCATCGTTGCGTTTCAGCGCATAGCCTTCGCCGCGCTTGAATTCGGTCAGCGTGAACGGTCCTGTACCCACCGCATGCTCGTTGAGCCAGCTCGCCGCAAGGTCGC
This sequence comes from Devosia insulae DS-56, assembly GCF_000970465.2. Classification (GTDB taxonomy): domain Bacteria; phylum Pseudomonadota; class Alphaproteobacteria; order Rhizobiales; family Devosiaceae; genus Devosia_A; species Devosia_A insulae. The sequence goes on along the minus strand of NZ_LAJE02000365.1, from coordinate 12,002 downwards.
TTCCGGCATGCTCGGCGAACACCTTCGGGCTGATCACCTTGGGGCCCCAGGCGCTGGCCAGCACATGGATGAAGGATGGCTGCTTGTGCCCCAGCGTGATCACCACCGTCGCCGGGTCGCTGGCCGCGATATCGGTGACATTGCCGAGAAAGTAGCTCAGCGCGAGCTCACCGGTGCGCCGGCGCTCGAACGACTGCACCACCGCCGCCGCATCGAGCGGCGTGCCGTCATGGAAGCTGACGCCGTCGCGCAGGTGGAAGGTGTAGCTGAGCTCGTCCGCCCCGACCTCCCAGCGCTCGGCCAGCTGGCCGACGATCTCGGTGGAGCCCGGTGCATACTCGACCAGCCCCTCATAGACATTGTCGATGGCGCTCATGGCGCCGATCTCAAAGCCATTGTCCGGGTCGAACGTGCCGATATCGACGCTGAGCGGCACCCGCAGCACTTCCTCGGCCATGGCCGGCGTGAGCACCAGGGTGAGCACGGCGAGCGCGCCACCCAACCGGGAAAAAGCCTTCGAAATCATCTGCGTTACTCGCAACTGCCAATGGCTCCAGAGGTAGCGCAGCCGACGTGGCGGCGCACCCTATGCTAAGGGCGTGGTTGGTTTCGAGCCGGACAGGTAAAGCGCTCGCCTGCCAATTCGTCGGCCGCGGGGAGAAACCGGAAAAACCCCCGCGTTCGCCATCCCTGTCACGTCCGGTTGACACGGCTCCGTGCCCATCATGCCCGCTGTCCGGGCGCCCGGTGATTGTGCCAATGGATTGTTCCGACTGGCTTTTTGTCTGACGCAAACTAGCCCGAAGGCGGGCCCCGCGAGCTGCCCGCATAATACCGCCCGTCGATCCGACGGGGGACAACCGATGTCCCAACGGAGGAACCGACCATGAAGCTCTACTATGCTCCCCTCGCCTGCAGTCTCGCCGACCACATCGCCCTTCTCGAAGCGGGCATCCCGTTCGCACGCGAGCGGGTCGACCTCAAGACCAAGCTGACCGCGTCGGGGCAGCACCTCGCCGACATCTCGGGCAAAGGCTACGTTCCGACGCTCGTGCTCGACGACGGGCAGGTGCTGACCGAGAACATCGCGGTCCTGGATTGGATCGCCGCCGGCCATCCCCAGCTCGGGCTCGACGGGCCGCTCGGCCGGACCCGGCTGATCGAGGCGCTGACCTTCGTCTCGACCGAGATCCACGGCGCGTTCAAACCGTTCTGGCACCAGGCTGGGCAGGCCGAAAAGACCCGGTCGTCAAATACGATCGCCCGACACTTCAGTTATTTCGCCGAGCGCATGCAGGGCAAATACCTGTTCGGCACCCGGCCGAGTGTGGTCGACTTCTACCTGTTCGTGATGCTGCTATGGGCTCGCCGCTTCGGCGTGCCAGTGCCGGCTGCGCTCGATCGCCTGTGCGACCGGATCGCCGACCGCCCAGCGGCGCGGCTTGCAATGGCGCAGGAAGGCCTGCTCGAAATGCAAAGGGCCGACGCCTGACGCCGGCCCTTCAGATTGTTCGACCGATCATTCGACGCTCTGCGCCGCTTCCTCGATCAAGGCAGCGACCTCCGCCGGACGCGAGACCATGAGGGCATGCGAGCCGCCCTTGATCTCGACAGCCTTGGCAACGCCGGCGCGCTCGGCCTGGAACGCGTGCAGCGCCGCCGGGATAATCAGATCGTCGGAACCCCAGATCGAGAAAGTCGGGATGGTCTTCCAGGTCTCGGCAGTTGCCGGTTCATAGCCACCCTGGATCGTCAGCGGCCGCTGCGTTGCGGCCATCAGCGCCGCGAGATCCTCGGCAACGTCGGCCGCGAACACGGCGCGGAAGACTTCCGTCTGGATGTAGGCGTCCTGCACCTGCTCGGTGAGCGGGACAACCGCAAGCGACTCCGCCACCTTGCTGCCCGGGAACTTGCCCGCGAGATCGAAGCCATTCTCGCCGGCGGCCGGCATGAAGCCGTCGACATAGACCAGCGCCTTGACGTTTGCCTGGTCGGCGGCGGCCTGGGTGATGACCATGCCGCCGTAGGAATGGCCGACCAGGACGACATCGCCCTGGATGGTCTTCAACACCGCGGTGACGCTGGCCGCGTCGTTCGCCACGCCGCGCAGCGGGTTGGGCGTCGCGACGGTGCGGTAGCCGTCCTTGTTGAGCTGGGTGATGACGCCGTTCCAACCCGATGAATCGGCGAAGGCGCCGTGCACCAGCACGATGGTCGGCTTCGGCGCGTCTTCGGCCAGTGCGCCGGCCGAGCCGCCCAGCATTGCTGCGGCGGCGAATGCGATAGCTCCAAGAGTCTTCTGCATTTGGTGTCTCCATGTCGGCCGGGTTTGGCCGTGCACAGAGGATGGTCGCTGCGTGCCGCCGCGCCATTTGTGCAGAGGCCGAGGGTGGTTGCTGCTGAGGTATGGCCGGACCACGCCAGGGGGACGTTGTCCCCTGCCCTGCCGCCGAGGTGGCTACACCCTGGGGACTAGAAAGTCTCGCCGCGAGGCGAACGTCCCGCCTCGCAACTCGACCCGACGCGCAGACCCCGGTGATGGCTGAACGGCGGCCGCCTCAGGGACCGTCGCCAACTTCCGTGTGTTCGTGATGCTGCTGGGTCGCGCGCCTGGCGAGCGAGGTGAAGTCATGCCTGGCCTTCAGCGACCGGGCCGCTGCGCGACCTGTGGTTGTGGCGGACATCTCGCGTGCCGGCCTGTTCCGACAAAAAGGGAGGGCCGACTCCTGTGCCGACCCTCCTGAGTTCAGTCGGCGAGGTTGTTCGCCGCTTCCCCGATGATCGCCGCGACCTCGTCGGGATGCGAGACCATCAACGCATGCGAGCCACCCTCGATGGCGACGGATCTTTTGACCCCGGCGCGGTCGGCCATGAACACCTGCACGGCGGCCGGGATGTTGAGGTCGGCCGAGCCGTAGATGGTGTAGGACGGCAGGGCCTTCCAGGTGGCGACGATGGTCTTGCCCTCGAGTGCGCTCTGCGTCACCGGCCGCTGCGTCGCCGCCATCAGGGCGGTGACATCGACCGGCAGGTCGGCGGCGAACTGGTCGTGGAACTTCGCCGGCTGGATGTAGAGATCGACGCCGCCTTCCGGCAGCGGCACCGGCTGCAGTGCGTCGCCCAGGGTCGAGCCGGGGAACTTGGTCGAGAGCGCGAAGGCCGACTCCCCGGCATCGGGAATGAAGCCGGCCACATAGACCAGCGCCTTGACGTTGTTGTTGCCATAAGCGGCGTCGGTGATCACCAGCCCGCCATAGGAATGGCCGACCAGCACCACGTCGCCCTTGATCGACTTAAGCAGGGCCGAGACCGCCGCCGCATCTCCCATGAGGCTGCGCAGCGGATTGGCCGCCGCGATGGTCTGGTAGCCATGCTTGTTGAGCTGGGTGATGACGCCGTTCCAGCCCGAGGCATCGGCGAAAGCGCCGTGGACCAGGACGACGGTCGGCTTGGCGGGCTCCGCGGCGCCGGCGCCACCAACTCCGAGGGCGGCAGCGGCGAACGCCACGGCTCCGAACACTTTGTGCATTTGTCTGTCTCCAAGCGGCCGGGATCGGCCGTGGCTGGAGCATGGCCGGGCCGGCCGGCGCCGCCACTATGCAAGGGGCATGCTTCGCTATGAGGAGGAGGTGGGCCGGGGCCGACCGGGAGCTTGGCCGCCCTGCCCGGCCGACTAGCCGGGCCAGCCGTTTGGTGTAGGCGACCACGCCATGCGGTCGATGGTCCGCCGGCCCCGCAAGCCGGCAGATAGAGGCAGAGCGCACGACGCTCATCACCAACCCCTGCCGGAGCAGAAAATGCACAAAGGTATCCCCCACCCCGCCGAGCTTGAGCGGAGCACCCAGGCCTTCGTCGATGGCCTCGCCGGCGGCAAGCCGATCCAGACGCTGACCCCTCTCGAGGCCCGTGCGGTGCTGTCGAGCGTGCAGCAGGCGGCCAACGTCACCCTCCCCAATGTCCAGATCAAGGATGTGACGCTGCCGATCGGCCCCACCGGCCAGACCAATATCCGCGTCATCCGCCCCGAGGGCGCTACCGGCGTGCTGCCGGTGATCGTCTACATGCATGGCGGCGGCTGGGTGCTTGGCGACCGCGAGACGCATGACCGGCTGATCCGCGAACTCTCGATCGGCGCCAATGCCGCATTGGTGTTCGTCGATTACGAGCGCTCGCCCGAGGCTCGCCACCCGGTCGCCATCGAGCAGGGCTATGCCGTGGCCAAGCACATCGCCGCCAATGCCGATATGCTCTCGGTCGATGCCAACCGCATGGTCATTGCCGGCGACAGCGTGGGCGGCAATATGGCAGCGGTGATCGCGCTGCTCGCCAAGGAGCGCCAGGGGCCGGCATTCAAGGCCCAGCTGCTGTTCTACCCGGTGACCGACGCATCGCTTTCGACCAAATCCTACGAGGAATTTGCCGAGGGCCCGTGGCTCACCAAGGCGGCGATGGCCTGGTACTGGGAGCAGTACATTCCCGATGCCGCCCAGCGCCTGCAGACCCATGCCTCGCCGGTGAACGCCACCAGCGAAGAGCTCGCCGGCCTGCCGCAGACCCTGCTGATCGTCGACGAAAACGACGTGCTGCGCGACGAAGGCGAAGAGTATGGCCGCAAGCTCGCCGAGGCCGGCGTGCGCGTCACCTCGGTGCGCTATAACGGCACTATCCACGACTTCGTCATGCTCAACGCGCTGACCGCCACCCCGGCGGTGCGCGGCGCCATCGGCCAGGCGCAGGGGTATCTACGCTACGTCTTCTCGGCGAGCTGACGCAACGGGTGCGGCGGGCCCGTCCGCCGCACCTATACTCAGGCTCAGGTAGTCTGCCCGCGCATCGGCACGCTAGGTGTGGGACTTTAGTTGCCGCGGGGAGACACGTCGTGGACAATGCCGAAGCCGAAGCCACCTCTCAGATGGCAGAGGCGAGCCGCTGGTACCGCGCCCCGGCTCATGACGTCGAGGTCAGCGAGGCGGTGCTGCGCCAGCGCGAACAGCACCTGCAACTGCTGGTCGATACGTTGCCCACCATGGTCTGGGCGGCGGAGCCCACGGGGGAGCCCTCCTACCTCAACAAGCGGCTCATCGACTATGTCGGCATCGTCCTCAATGACCTCGATGCCCCCGACCGCAGCCGCCTGCAGATGGCGATCACCAGCTCGGTCCACCCCGACGATGCCGCCGCAGTCGGCCAGGCGCTCGGGCATTCGTTCGCCACCGGCGCGCCTTTTGCTATGAAGTACCGGCAGCGCCGGGCCGACGGGGTCTACCGCTGGACTGACGGCCGGGCCGAGCCGCTACGCGACGCTAGTGGCGAGATCGTGCAGTGGTACGGGGTCAGCTTCGATATCGACGACGAGGTTCGCTCGGCCGAAGCGCTGCGCCGGGCCCATGACAAGCTGGCGCTGTCGTCCCAGGCGGCGGGGCTCGCCGAACTCGCCGCCTCCATCGCACACGAGGTCAACCAGCCGCTGGCCGCCATCCTCGCCAGCGCCAACGCGCTCGAGCGCTGGCTGATGGCGGGCAACCCGGAGCGGGCGCTGCAATCGGCGCGTAGCATCATGCGCGATGCCAGCGCCGCCGCCGAAGTGGTCGCCCGCATCCGCGCCTTGTTCAAGGGCACCGCCGCGGCGCGGCAACAGCACGATCTCAACAGCATCGTCGGCGAAGTCGCCGGGCTGCTGCAGGAAGACCTGCAGCGCTGGGACATCGCGGTGGAGCTTGACCTCGGGCGGGCGCTCCCCGCGGTGACGGTCGACCGGGTGCAGATCCAGCAGGTGCTGGTCAACCTGTTGCGCAACGGCATTGAGGCGATGGAAAAGACCCCACGCGGCCGGCGCGCGATCGGCATCTCCACCCGGCAGGTGGCCGGCGCCGTCGAGGTCGAAATCCGCGACACCGGCAGCGGCGTCGACGCACCCGAGCGCATCTTCGACCCGTTCTACTCGACCAAGAGCGACGGCATGGGCATGGGCCTCGCGATCTGCCGTTCGATCATCGAAGCCCATGGCGGCAAGCTATGGACGAAAGCCACCGGCCCTGAAGGAACCAGCCTCGTGTTTACCCTGCCTATCGTTTCGTGACCTCCAATGACTGACCTGTCACCGCTGATCGCCGTCGTCGACGACGACCAGCGTCTGCTAGAATCACTCGAGAACCTGCTCGAGTCCGCCGGCTACCGGGCCATCACCCTGTCGCGCCCCGAGCTGCTGTTCGAGCCCGGCCGACTGCAATCGGTCGACTGCGTCATCACCGATATCAGCATGCCCGGGATCGACGGCTTCGAGCTGCGCGACCGTGTGATTGCGGCGCGGCCGGGGTTGCCGGTGATCCTGATGTCCGGCCGTCACGAGATCGCCGAGCAGATCCGGGCGCGCACGCCACCTGAGCCGTTCTTCCGCAAGCCGTTCGACGGCCGTGCCCTGCTCGACACCATCGAGCGGCTCATTGCCTCCTCCCGAGCGTGAGGGGAACCTCACCTCGCGTATGAGCTGACCCGGCCCCTCGTGCAATCGATCCCCTGGCCGCTTGCCCCCTAGCCTCTGTGTCGAAATCACCGACCGGGGGAAGCCCAGATGATATCGACCCACACTGAGATCGAGGCGGCGCGCGCCCCCTCCGACGAGGCCCTGGCGGGCCTGGTCCACGACCTGCGCAACTATATCCAGATCGCCACTTCGGCCATCAACATCATGTCGCGCCATGCCGATGTCGCGGCCTCCGACAGCCTCGGCAGCATCGTCGCGCATGCGGCCGACTCGCTGCAGCGGGCGGGCGAGCTGGTGCGGCATTCCGACGATCCCGACCGGGCCATCGCCGACGACCTGGGGCTTTCGGACAGTCTCGCCGAAATGGCGCCGCTGCTGCGCTATGCCTGCGGGCCCGATATCCGCATCAAGCTGCTGGTCGGGCTGGTGCCGCGCATCCGCTGCGGCCGCCTCGGGCTGCAGAATGCGCTGCTCAACCTGGCGCTCAACGCCCGCGACGCCATGCCGATGGGCGGCACCCTGTCGATCAGCGCGACACTCGCCAACGGTCCCGAGACGCCCGAAGTGGAGCTCGTCGTCGCCGATACCGGCCACGGCATGCCGCAAGTCATCCTCGAGCGGGCGTTCGAGCCGCATTTCAGCACCAAGCCCAGCGGCGCCGGACACGGCATGGGCCTGAGCGGCGTACGCCGCTTCATCGAGCAACTGGGCGGCCGCGTCTACATCGCCAGCGCCGAACAGGTCGGCACCACCGTGACGCTCCGCCTGCCCGCCGCATAAGCAGCCGTCGAGGTGGCCTAAACCAAAGGATGGGCGCCGCCCACCCGCCGCACGATGGCCCGGCTGACCCCGGTGAGGCGACAGTCGGAGCGCTAACACCCCAGCAACAGGAGCATGTCATGAAGATCGTGGTTATCGGCGGAAGCGGCCTTATCGGTTCCAAGGTGGTCAACCGGCTGCGGCAAGGCGGGCACGAGGTGATCGCCGCGTCGCCGTCCACCGGCGTCAACACCGTCACCGGCGACGGCTTGCCCGAAGCAATGGAAGCCACCGACGTGGTGGTGGATGTCGCCAACTCGCCCTCGTTCGAAGGAGCAGCGGCCTGGGACTTCTTCTTCAACTCGGGCAACAACCTGTTTGCAGCGGAGAAAGCGGCGCGCGTCAAACACCACGTGGCGCTGTCGGTGGTCGGCACCGAGCAGCTGCTCGACAGCGGCTATTTCCGCGCCAAGCAGTTGCAGGAGCAGTTGGTGCAGGAATCGAGCGTTCCCTACACCATCCTCCGGGCGACGCAGTTCTTCGAGTTCCTCAGCGGCATCGCCGGCTTCAGCACGGTTGACCAGGTGGTCCGCCTGCCGCCTGCCCTGCTGCAGCCGGTGGCCGCCGACGACGTCGCCGAGACGCTCGCCCAGCTTTCGCTGCGCTCGCCGGTCAACGGCACGGTCGAGCTCGCCGGCCCCCAGCCCTACCGGCTGAGCGATGTGGTTGGCCGCGTGCTGGCGGTGAACCACGACGAGCGCCTCGTCATCTCCGATCCGGCCGCCCGGTATTTTGGCGTGACGATCAGCGAGCGCGCCCTGGTGCCGGGCAGCCAGCCGCCGTTCATCGGCTCGGTCAGCCTCGACGACTGGCTGGCCCGCACCCGTGTGCAGGCAGCGTAGGAGCGCTCGCCATGCTGATCTCCGCTCTCGCCGAGGTGACTCGCAAGAGGTTCAAGGTTCTCGATGAACTGGCCTCGGTACAAGCCGCCGCCGAGGCGTTCACCAACGCCCAACTCGGGCTGAGCGTCGTCTGCGGCGCAGGCGAGGTGGCGCATGGCGTGGTCAGCAAATCGGATCTGGTCCGCCATTTGGCGCGAGCGGGCCAGATCAGCGAACCGATCACCGCCGTGATGACCCGTCGCGTGGTCTTTGCCTCGCCGGGCGACGACCTGCACGCCACCTGGCAGGTGATGGTACGCCGGCACCTGCAGAACCTGCCGCTGGTCGACGCGTCACGCAGGCCGGTCGGCACACTCGATATCCGCGACGCACTCGAAGCGATCCTCAAGGCGGAAGAGCAGCAAGAAGACCAGCTGGTCAACTACATCGCCGGCAACGGCTACCGTTGAAGGAACCCCCCATGACCTTCCCCCACGATCCGCATGACCGGCTGCCACGCGGCGACAAGAACCGCCGGCTGTCGCTCGGCGCCAGCCGCGAAGACCTGGCGGATGCGGCCGGCATCACGGTCGAGCAACTGCACGATTACGAGCACACACAGCCCGACCGCCATTTCAGCTTCGCCGTTGCCCGCCGGGTCGGGGAAGCACTCGAGCGGCTGGAAGCGACGCGGACACCGCTTGTCTCCAATGGACCGGTGCCGACCGATGCTGCTGAGTGACCACCTCCGGCGGGCCGAAACCCCAACGCTCAGCATCGGCTATGCCGAACTGGGCCCCGCCGACGGGCCAGCCGTGCTCCTCCTGCACGGCTGGCCCTACGACATCCACACTTACGCCGAGGTCGCGCCGCTCCTCGCAGCGGGCGGCCATCGGGTGATCGTTCCCTACCAGCGGGGCTTCGGCAGCACGCGCTTTCGCGACAGCACGACGCTCCGAAACGGGCAGCAGGCAGTGCTGGCGCTCGACGTGGCGGCGCTGATGGATGCGCTCGGCATCGAGACGGCGACGCTTGGCGGCGCCGATTGGGGAGCGCGCGCCGCTTGCTGCGTCGCGGCGCTGTGGCCGGAGCGCTGCACGGCAGTGGTGCCGGTCAGCGGCTACCTGATCTCCAGCCAGGCCGCCGGCGCCGTTCCCCTGTCGCCCGGGGCGGAGCAGACCTGGTGGTACCAGTATTACTTCGCCACCGAGCGCGGCCGCCGCGGTTATGCCCAGCATCGTCGCGCCTTCGCGCAACTGATCTGGCAGACGGCGTCGCCGCGCTGGCCGTTCGATGAAGCGGTCTTCGCGCGCTCGGCATCGGCCCTCGACAACCAGGACCACGCCGCCATCGTGGTGCACAATTATCGCTGGCGGCTGGGTCTCGCCGAAGGCGACCCGCGGCTCGACGACCTCGAGGCGCGCCTCGCGGCAACGCCGCCGATCACCGTCCCGGCGATCAGCCTCGAGGGCGACGCCAACGGCGCGCCGCACCCCGACCCGACCGCCTATGCCGGCCGGTTCGTCGGCCCGTACGAGCACCGGACGCTGAGCGGCGGCATCGGTCACAACCTCCCACAGGAAGCGCCCGAGGCGTTCGCCGCGGCGATCGTTACGGCGACGCAATGGGGCAAAACCAAGAAGGCACTGAAATGAGCAAAGTCTGGCTGATCACCGGGGCGGCCAACGGCATCGGGCGCAGCACCGCCGAGCTGGTGCTCGAACGTGGCGACCGGCTGGTCGCCACGGCGCGGCGGGTCGAGCGGCTGTCGGAGTTCGAAACCCGCTATGGCGACCGGGTGCTGCTTTGCGAGCTCGATGTCACCGATCCCGGTGCCGCCGCCGCTGCGGTCGAGGCGGCGTCCCGGGCGTTCGGTCGGCTCGACGTGCTGCTCAACAATGCCGGCTTTGCGCATCTGGCGCCGTTCGAGCAGACGTCGGAGGCGGATTTCCGCGCCGAGATCGACACCAATTTCCACGGCGTGGTGAACCTCATTCGCGCCGCGTTGCCGGTGATGCGACAGCAGCGCTCTGGCCATATCATCAACATCTCCTCGAGCTCGGGCCGCTTTGGCGGACCCGGTTCGAGCGCCTACAGCGCAGCCAAATGGGCGGTGAGCGGCTTTACCGAATCGCTCGCCAAAGAGATCCGGCCGTTCGGCGTAAAGGCGGTCTCGATCGAGCCCGGCAGCATTCGCACCAACTGGACCCGCGTCGCCCGCGGGCACGTGCCGAAGCTTCTTGCCGAGTACGAGCCGACCATCGGCACGATCATGGCGCTGACCGAAAACCTCGCCGGCAACGAGCCGGGCGACCCGGAGAAGGTCGCCCGCGTGCTGTTCGAGCTGTCGCGGCGGGACGACGTGCCCGAGCACCTCATCCTCGGCAGCGATGCCGTGGCGCGCGTCGCGAAGGCCGAAGCCGATCGGGCGCAGCTGGCCGAAGCGTGGCTCGGAACCAGCCTTTCGACCGACTTCTGAAGGCTCCCAAAGATGGCGCCCGCTTCAGCCGAAATTGCCGACTATCTCGAAGCGGGCTGGACCATTGCGGGGTTCTCGACCTCGTTCTCCGAGGCCCTGGTGATCTTCTACAGCGTGCTGCTGCGGCGTGGCGACGCGGTCGTCGCGGTGACGGTCGGCCGCAACCGATCGCAAGAGGTGTATCGATCGGTTGAGGTGCTGTCGCCCGCGTCTCCGCCACGCGCCGTGTTGTCATCCGCGCCAGCTAGCGGCGGCTGAACTCGAGCATGCGGATCAGGCCCTGCATGTAGCCGATGGCATGGGCGCGGCCGCGGTGGTTCCAGTCGCTGTCACCATCCATCTTGGGCACATGGTCGTCGAGCAGGAAGCCGTCAAAGCCGTTCTCGGCCAGCAGCGCGATCACCTCGGCCGGGTCGTAGTTGCCGTCGCCGATGAAGCACTCGGTAAAGTTCGGCACGGTCCCCTGCACATCGCGGAAGTGGATATAGGCGATGCGGCCCTTGGGGGCGAAGAACTCGATCATCTCGGTGACGTTCTGCTTGCCGCCGATCATTTCCGAGCAGCAGCCGAGGCAGAGATCGAGCGCCCAGCTCGGCGACTTGCCGAACAGCTCAAAGGCCTTCTTGAAGTTGTCCGGCTTGTAGAACAGCCGCGCCACGCCACCCAGCATCGGCACCGGCGGATCATCGGGGTGAAGCGCCAGCCGCAAGCCCTCTTCCTCCGCCACCGGCAGCACGGCGCTCATGAAGTAGCTGTAGTTGCTCCACATCTGCGCTTCGGAGACGAACGGCCCATCCTTGCCGAACAAGGGCATGCCCGAGAGGCTGCCGAGGCCGGTCGGCATGAAGCTGCGCAGCAGTTCCAGGTTCTCGCTGTTGGCTTCGACCACCGCCATATCGAACTTCCGCGCCGTGGCGCCGCCGCGGGTCACCCCGACATAGTCGGTGGTCCACACCGAGTTGGGCATGAAGTGGAGCCCCAGCACCGGGATGCCGGCGCGGGCGACGGCGCGGATGGTCGCGTGGTAGTTCTCGATTTGCTCGTCGCGGCCCTCGAGCCCCAGCATCGCCTTCATGTAGAACTGTGACGGCACATTCTCGATCGCCTCGAAGGTCAGCCCGGCCTCGCGGACCTTGTCGGCCAGCTCACGGACATCCTGTTCGGCCCACTTGCCGTCGCCCCCCGGCAGCGCGGGATTGTTCATCTGCAGGCCGGTGACGCCGATCTGTTTGGCGAAGCGCAGCCGCTCCTCGGTCAGGTCGTGAAACTGCCCCACCGCCGCTCTGATACCCATTTACTTCTTCTCCAAATTCAGGTCGTTGAAACCGTCATCATCTGCTCGCTTGGCGCCCCTCACCCTAGCCCTCTCCCCCCGGGGGCGCTTCGCGCTCCCCTAGGA
>NZ_LAJE02000364.1 GCF_000970465.2 Devosia insulae DS-56 | reverse complement strand
GCCGTAGGCGTTGAGCCCAAAACCCTATGGGATTCCTATTTCTTTCCGATCGGTCCGTTCTCGAAACCCTATGCGGGGCGGGCGCATATCTCACCCAGCATTTTCGACCACCTGGCCGCTGCCGCCCTCCGACGGCGGCGGTCGTGCACGCTTCTCGATAGGAGAACCAAACCATGGACATCGCTGTCCTCGCGATCGGTGCAGTCTTTTTCGCCCTCGCCTTTGCCTACGTCGCCGTCTGCGAAAAGCTCTGAGAGGCCATCGCCATGCTGCTCGATTTCATCCTCGGAGGCGCGGTGACGCTGTTCCTCCTCGTCTACCTGGTTTTCGCCCTCGTTCGTCCCGAGCGCTTCTAGCGCCGGACCCGGAAAGCTCTTCCCATGACCTTACTCGGCTGGCTCCAGATCCTGGTTTTCTGCGGGATCATCATTTTGCTCGTCAAACCCCTCGGGGCCTATATGACGCGCGTTTTCAACGGCGACAGCACCTGGCTGCAGCCGGTGCTCCGCCCCCTCGAGCGCGGGCTCTACCGCGTCGCCGGCACCCGCGAGGACGAAGAGCAGAACTGGGTCACCTACGCGGTGGCCTTGCTGCTGTTCAACCTCGCCGGCTTCATCATTTTGTACTTCCTGCAGCGGTTCCAGGCCATGTTGCCGCTGAACCCGGCGGGGATGGCCGAGGTTGGCCCCGAGCTCGCGTTCAATACCGCAGCGAGCTTTGTCACCAACACCAACTGGCAGAACTACGCCGGCGAAGCCACGATGAGCTACCTGACCCAGATGCTGGGTCTGGCGGTGCAGAACTTCGTTTCCGCCGCGACCGGTATCGCCGTTGCCATGGCGGTGATCCGCGGATTCGCCCGCAAATCGGTCAATACGCTGGGCAATTTCTGGGTCGATCTGGTGCGCTCGACCTTCTACGTGCTGCTGCCGATCTGCGTCGTCGGAACGCTCGTCCTCGTCTGGCAGGGCGTGCCGCAGAACCTCGACGCTTACACCAGTGCGGTGACGCTCGAGGGCGCCCAGCAAAGCATCGCGCAGGGGCCGGTGGCCTCGCAGATGATGATCAAGTACCTCGGCACCAATGGCGGCGGCTTCTTCAACGTCAATGCCGCGCACCCGTTCGAGAACCCGACGGCGCTGACCAACCTCATCTCGATGGTCTCGATCTTCGCCATCGGCGCCGCGCTGACCAATGTGTTCGGCCGCATGGTCGGCAACCAGAAGCAGGGCTGGGCGATCTTCATCACCATGGGCATCCTGTTCGTCGTGGGTGTCGTCGTCTGTTACTGGGCGGAAGCCGCGGGCAACCCGCTGGTGCATGCGCTCGGCATCGATGGCGGCAACATGGAGGGCAAGGAAGTCCGCTTCGGCATCCCGCTCTCGGCGCTGTTTGCGGTGATTACCACGGCGGCCTCGTGTGGCGCGGTCAATGCCATGCATGACAGCTTCATGGCGCTCGGCGGCATGATCCCGCTGATCAACATGATGCTGGGCGAGATCATCATCGGCGGCGTCGGCGCCGGCTTTTACGGCATCGTGCTGTTCGTCGTCGTCGCCATCTTCGTTGCCGGGCTGATGGTCGGCCGTACGCCCGAATATCTGGGCAAGAAGATCGAAGCCAAGGAAGTGAAGATGGCGATGCTCGCCATCCTCTGCCTGCCACTCGCCATGCTCGGCTTCACCGCCATCAGCGTCGTGCTGCCGTTCGGCGTGTCGTCGATCTGGAACCCAGGCCCGCGTGGCTTCACCGAGGTGCTCTACGCCTACACCTCGGCGGCGGCGAACAATGGCTCGGCCTTTGCCGGCATCTCGGCCAACACGCCTTGGTACAACATCACGCTCGGCATCGGCATGCTGATGGGGCGGTTCCTGGTGATCATTCCGGCGCTGGCGCTGGCCGGCTCGCTGGTCGCGAAGAAAACCGTGCCGGCCTCGGCTGGGACGCTCCCCACCCATGGCGCGCTGTTCATCGGACTGCTGCTGGGCGTCATCCTGGTGGTCGGCGGGCTGACCTTCATCCCGGCATTGGCGCTCGGGCCGATCGCCGAGCACCTGGCGATGCTCGCGGGCCAGACCTTCTGATGCGCACCCACACAGATCCGGCGCGGCGCTCGCATGAGCCCGCCGCGCCTCTCTCAACCTGCTGGAGGCTCTGATGAGCCAGTTGAAATCGGCGAGCCTGTTCGACACTCGCATTCTCGTTCCCGCCATTGGCGGCGCGTTCAGGAAACTGAACCCGAAAAGCCTGATCAAGAACCCGGTGATATCAGTCGTCGCCGTCGTCTCCGCCTTCACCACGGTGCTGTTCGTCAAGGACCTGGTGACCGGTTCGGGCAATCTGGGCTTTTCGTTCCAGATCAACCTCTGGCTGTGGTTCACCGTGCTGTTCGCCAACTTCGCCGAAGCGGTGGCCGAGGGCCGCGGCAAGGCGCAGGCGGATTCGCTGCGCCGGGCGCGCACCGAAACCCAGGCCAAGCTGCTGCCGCCCGAGGGCCGCGGCAGCTTCCGGATGGTGCCGGGCACCAGCCTGAAGGTCGGCGATACCGTCATGGTCGAAGCAGGCGACATCATCCCGTCGGACGGCGAGGTGATCGAAGGCATCGCCTCGGTCAACGAAGCCGCCATCACCGGTGAATCGGCTCCGGTCATCCGCGAGTCCGGCGGCGACCGCTCGGCGGTGACCGGTGGCACCCAGGTGCTGAGCGACTGGATCCGGGTACGCATCACCGCAGCGCCGGGCTCGACCTTTCTCGATCGCATGATTTCGCTGGTCGAGGGCGCGGAGCGGCAGAAGACGCCGAACGAGATCGCGCTCAATATCCTGCTCGCCGGCATGACGCTGATCTTCGTGCTGGCCGTCGCCACCATTCCGGGTTTTGTCGCCTATGCCGGCGGCAATGTGCCGATGGTGGTGCTGGTGGCGCTGTTCGTGACGCTGATCCCCACCACCATCGGGGCGCTGCTCTCGGCCATCGGCATTGCCGGCATGGACCGGCTGGTGCGCTTCAATGTCCTCGCCATGTCGGGCCGCGCCGTGGAAGCGGCTGGTGACGTCGATACGCTGCTGCTCGACAAGACCGGCACCATCACGCTCGGCAACCGGCAGGCCACCGCGTTCCGTCCGGTCGCCGGGGTCACCGAGGCCGATCTCGCCGACGCGGCGCAGCTGGCTTCGCTCGCCGACGAGACGCCGGAAGGGCGCTCGATCGTCGTCCTCGCCAAGGACAAATACGGCATCCGCGGCCGCGACATGCAAAGCCTCAACGCCAGCTTCGTGCCGTTCACGGCGCAGAGCCGGATGAGCGGCGTCGATGTCGGCGGCTCGTCGATCCGCAAGGGCGCGGTCGATGCGGTGCTGAAGCATGTGGGGGAAGGCGCGGCCAACAGCGCCGACACCATCCGCGAGATCCGCTCGATCTCCGACGAGATCGCCAAATCCGGCGCCACGCCTCTGGCGGTGGCTCGCGACGGCAAGCTGCTCGGCATCGTGCAGCTCAAGGACATCGTCAAGGGCGGCATCCGCGAGCGTTTCGCCGAACTCCGCCGCATGGGTATCCGCACGGTGATGATCACCGGCGACAACCCGATGACCGCGGCGGCAATCGCGGCGGAAGCCGGCGTCGATGATTTCCTCGCCCAGGCGACGCCGGAGAACAAGCTCAGTCTGATCCGCGAGGAGCAGGCCAAGGGCAAGCTGGTCGCGATGTGCGGCGACGGTACCAATGACGCGCCGGCGCTGGCGCAGGCCGATGTCGGCGTTGCCATGAACACCGGCACGGTGGCGGCGCGCGAAGCCGGCAACATGGTCGACCTCGACAGCGATCCGACCAAGCTGATCGAGATCGTCGAGATCGGCAAGCAATTGCTGATGACCCGCGGGGCGCTGACGACCTTCTCGATCGCCAACGACATCGCCAAGTATTTCGCCATCATCCCGGCGATGTTCCTGGCGTTCTACCCGCAGCTCAGCGCCCTCAACGTCATGGGGCTGGCGACGCCGGAAAGCGCCATCCTCTCGGCCATCATCTTCAACGCCCTGATCATCGTGGCGTTGATCCCGCTTAGCCTGCGCGGCGTGAAGTACCGGGCGGTAGGCGCCGGGGCGCTCTTGAGCCGCAACCTCCTGGTCTATGGGCTGGGCGGCATCATCGTGCCGTTCGCCGGCATCAAGGTCATCGATATGGCGATCACCGCCATTGGCCTCGCGTAAGGACATTCGAAATGCTGAAGCAACTGAGACCCGCTCTCATCATGATCGTCGCCCTGACCATCATCACCGGGCTGCTCTATCCGGTCGCCATGACCGGGCTGGCGCAGGCGCTGTTCCCGCATGAGGCGCATGGCAGCCTGATTGAGAAAGACGGGCAGGTGGTCGGCTCGGAACTGATCGGGCAGGCGTTCACGACACCGCGCTACTTCCATGGCCGGCCCTCGGCTGCCGGCGACGGCTACAACGCGGCCGCCTCGTCGGGCTCCAACCTCGGGCCGACCAATCCGGCGCTGATCGAGCGGATCAAGACCGAAGCCGAGACGCTCAGGGCCGAGAACCCGATCGCGCCGGTGCCGATGGATCTCGTCACCACCTCCGGCAGCGGGCTCGACCCGCATATCACCCCCGAGGCGGCCTACTTCCAGGTGCCGCGCGTCGCTGCCGCCCGCGGCATGGACGAAGCCGCGGTCACCGAGCTGGTGCGCCAGCATGTCGAGGCGCCGCAGCTCGGCTTCATGGGCGAGCCGGTGGTGAACGTGCTGAAACTCAACCTGGCGCTCGATGGCGCCAGCGCATCCTGACACGATATAGGTGGGGCGCGGGTCTCACCCCGCGTCTTGCCGTTCCCCGCGGCAGGCGGAGATAGTGGATGAACAAGGCCCGACCGTCCCCCGATGCGCTGCTCGCCGAAGCCGAACGCGAAAACCACGGTCGGCTGAAGATTTTTCTCGGCGCGGCGCCGGGGGTAGGCAAGACCTACGAGATGCTGATGTCGGGGCGGGCCAAGCTCGCCGAGGGCGTCGACGTGGTGATCGGCGTGGTCGAGACGCATGGCCGCAAGGAGACCGGGGCGCTGGTCACCGGCTTCGAGCTCATCCCGCGGGTAGAGATCGACTATAAGGGGCGAGCGCTCGAGGAGATGGATCTCGACGCCATCCTCAATCGCCGCCCGCAACTGGTGCTGGTCGATGAGCTGGCGCACACCAACGCAGCGGGCAGCCGCCACCCAAAGCGCTACCTCGATGTCGAGGAGCTGTTGTCGCGCGGCATCGACGTCTACACCACCGTCAACGTCCAGCATGTCGAGAGCCTCAACGACGTGGTGGCGCAGATCACCCGGATCCGGGTGCGCGAGACGGTGCCGGATTCGATCATCGATCGGGCCGACGACATCGAGATCATCGACATCACGCCCGACGACCTGCTGAAGCGGCTGCACGACGGCAAGGTCTATGTGCCGACCACGGCACGGCGCGCCGTCGAGAACTATTTCTCGCCCGGCAATCTCACGGCACTGCGCGAGCTGGCGCTGCGCCGTACGGCGCAGCGGGTCGACGACCAGTTGCTCAGCCACATGCAGAGCCACGCCATCAATGGCCCATGGGCGGCAGGCGAGCGGGTGCTGGTCTGCGTCGACGAACAGGCGCGCGGGCCGTCGCTGGTGCGCTATGCGCGGCGGCTGGCCGACCGGCTGCGCGGGCCATTCGTTGCCCTCAACATCGAGACGGCGCGGACGGCGGCGGTATCGGATACCAGCAAGGACCAGCTGGCGGCCAGCCTCCGCCTCGCCGAGCAACTGGGCGGCGAAGCGGTGGTGCTGCCCGGCCAGCACATCGCCACCGAAATCGTCCGCTATGCAGCCGCCAACAACGTCACCCACATCGTCATCGGCAAGCCGCAGAAGCCGCAATGGCGCGAGTGGCTGCAGGGCTCGGTGTCGCACGACCTGATCCGCCATGCCGGCGATATCAGCGTGCACGTCATCGCCGGCGCCGTGGAGAAGGCGGTGAAGCCGGTGACCGGGCTGATCCAGATGACGCCGCCGCGCTTGGAACTGCTGCCCTATGTGTGGAGCACGGGCCTGGTCGCGGTGGCGCTCGGCGCCGGCCTGCTGCTCGATCGGGTGCTCGATGTCACCAATATTGCGCTGGTGTTCCTGATGGCGGTGCTGGCGGCGGCGCTGAGCTTCGGGCTCGGCGCGGCCCTGTTCGCTTCGCTGCTCAGCGCCTTGATGCTGAATTTCTTCTTTCTCTCGCCGCTCTACACGCTCAACATCAGCGACCCCGAAAGCGTCATCGCGCTCGGCTTCTTCCTCGGCGTGGCGTTCATTGCCTCCAACCTGACCGCGCGGGTGCAGCGGCAGGCGGCGGCGGCGCGGCAGCGGGCGCGCACCACCGAGGACCTCTATCTGTTTTCGAAGAAGCTCGCCGGCACGAGCACACTCGACGACGTGCTGTGGGCCACCGCCTACCAGATCGCTTCGATGCTGAAGCTGCGCGTGGTGCTGCTGCTGCCGGAGAATGGCGGTATAGCGGTGAAGGCCGGCTATCCGCCCGAGGATACGCTCGATGAGGCCGATGTCGCTGCGGCCCGCTGGGCCTGGGAGAACGACCGCGCTGCCGGCCGCGGCGCCGATACGCTGCCCGGGGCCAAGCGGCTCTATCTGCCGCTGAAGACCGGCCGGACGCCGGTTGGCGTGGTGGGGCTCGACAACGACAAGCCGGGGCCGCTGCTCACCCCGGACCAACGGCGGCTGCTCGATGCGCTGACCGACCAGGCGGCGGTGGCGATCGAACGCATCCAGCTGGTCGATGATGTCGAACGGGCGAAGCTCGCGGCGGAAGCCGATCGGCTGCGCTCGGCGCTGTTGACCTCGATCTCGCACGACCTGAAGACCCCACTCGCCGCCATCCTCGGTGCTGCCGGCATGTTGCGCGAGCCACCCGAGGGGCTCGCCAAGGACGACGAAACCGAACTGCTCGGCACGGTGGTCGACGAATCCGAGCGGCTCAACCGCTTCATCGCCAACCTCCTCGACATGACGCGGATCGAATCCGGCGCGACGGCGCCCAATGCCGGGCTGCACTTCGTCGGCGATATCGTCGGCACGGCGCTGCAGCGGACGCTGAAGATCACCGCCGGGCACAGGGTCGCCGTCGATATCCCGGCCGATCTGCCGATGATCACTGTCGATCCGGTGCTGTTCGAGCAGGTGCTGTTCAACCTGATCGACAACGCGGCGAAGTATGCGCCCGAGGGCACGACGATCGGGCTCAAGGGCTGGGCCGACAGCAGCTCGGTGGTGCTGCAGGTGATCGACGAGGAGCCGGGCATTCCGGCCGGGGATCTCGAGCGGGTGTTCGACAGCTTCTACCGGGTGCGGAAAGTCGACCAGGTGCGGGCCGGAACCGGGCTTGGCCTGTCGATCTGCCGCGGTTTCGTCGAGGCGATGGGCGGCACCATAATGGCCGCTAACCGGCAGGAGCGGACGGGCGCCGTCTTCACCATCAGAATGCCAACTCCCAAGCAAACGCCAGATCTGGGTGAGCTGAAATGACCAATTCGGGCGTCAAGATTCTCGTCGTCGACGATGAGCCGCCAATCCGCAAGCTGTTGCGCATGGGGCTCGGTGCACAGGGCTATGCCATCACCGAGGCGGGCAATGCCAAGTTCGCGCTCGAAGCGCTCAAGGTGGAGCGGCCGGACCTGATCCTGCTCGATCTCGGACTGCCCGATATCTCGGGGCACGATCTGCTTGCCCGCTGGCGCGACGAGGGGCTCGACCTGCCAGTGGTGGTGCTATCGAGCCGTACCGACGAAGCGGGGATCGTCAAGGCGCTGGAACGCGGCGCCGACGACTATGTGACCAAGCCCTTCGGCATGAACGAGCTCGCCGCCCGCATCCGCGTGGCGCTCCGGCACCGGCTGCAGCAGCAGGGCGAGCGGCCGGTGTTCGTCACCGGCGGGCTGTCGGTCGATCTGGTCAAGCGCCTCGTCAAGGTCGACGGCAAGGAGGTGAAACTCTCACCCAAGGAGTACGACATCCTGCGCCTCCTGGTGCAGCATGCCGGCAAGGTGCTGACCCACCACTTTCTGCTCGAGCAGGTGTGGGATGGCACTACCGATGTGCAGTACCTGCGCGTTTATGTCCGGCAGTTGCGACAAAAGATCGAACAGACGCCCGACCAGCCGCGTTACATCACCACCGAAACCGGCGTGGGCTATCGCCTGCATGAGGCCGATCCGATCGAGCCGGCGCCGGCCGACCATAACTAGAGTGACCAGATGAATATCGCCGAACTGCTTCGAGAGGAAAACGTGCTCGTTGACCTCGACGCTCCCTCCAAGCCGCAATTGCTGCAGCAGCTGGCGGAGCGTGCCGCTCGAGCTACCGGCCTCGACCAGGCGGCGGTGTTCAACGGGCTCAGCCATCGCGAGACACTCGGCTCGACCGGCATCGGGCAGGGCATCGCCATTCCGCACAGCGCGCCGGCCGGGTTGGCCAAGCCGTTTGCGCTGCTGGCGCGAACGACCAAGCCGGTGGAGTTCGACGCAGTCGACGATCGACCGGTCGACCTGGTGTTCCTGCTGCTGTCGCCAGCCGATCGAACCTCGCACCTCAAGGCGTTGTCGGTGGTGTCGCGGCAATTGCGGTCGGCCGGGGTGACGGAACGGCTCAGGCGGGCGCGAACGGCGGCGGAGATGTATTCGGCGATGACGGGAGAGTAGGGCGTCCGACCGCCGCCTCAATGCACGGAAAGGCTTGCTGCCGGTCCGCAGCGTGGGCATATCGGCCGCAGCGAACGCGACCTCGGAGGATCATCGCCATGCCCACACCTCGCCGCGTCTACGTTGGGGCGCTCGCTGCTGCGGCGCTGCTTGGCGGCTTCGGGCTGATTGCCGATGCGGTGACCGATGGCGACACGCTCAATCTCGATAACGCAGTGCTGATGGCGCTCCGCACCCCCGGCGACCCGGCCGACCCGATCGGGCCGAGCTGGTTCGTGGAGGCGGTGCGCGACATCACGGCGCTCGGCAGCTTCTCGGTGCTGGGCATCATCGTGATCCTGGTGTTCGTCTATCTGCTGCTGGTGGGTAAGCAACGGACCGCGTGGTTCATGGGGTTTGCCGTGGTGGGCGGCACCATCATCAGCACGGTGCTGAAGATGCTGTTCGACCGGCCGCGGCCCGACCTCACCGGCGTCGCTGAAGTGTTCACCGCCAGCTTTCCGAGCGGGCATGCGACGGTCTCGGCGGTGGTGTTCCTCACCATCGGCGCCATGCTGGCGGAGTCCTCATCCGAGCGGCAGCTGAAGCGCTTCTTCGTCGGGGTGGCGATTGTGCTCACCCTGCTGATCGGGGTGAGCCGGATTTATCTCGGGGTGCACTACCCCACCGACGTGCTGGCCGGCTGGTCGCTCGGCGCGGCCTGGGCACTGCTGTGCACCACGGGTGCGCATTTTGTGCGGGAGCGGGCGGGGCAAGCACCGGCCTCTCAGTAATCCTCCCCCGCGTGGCGGGGGAGGGGGACCAGCGAAGCTGGTGGAGGGG
>NZ_LAJE02000363.1 GCF_000970465.2 Devosia insulae DS-56 | reverse complement strand
GACCGGGTCGGCCGGGGCGGGGCCCACAGTGCCGTCGAGCCGACGGTCATCGTCGCGCCGACCGGGCTGCCGAGGTCCAGCATGGCTTCGCCGGTCGCCTCGAGCCATTCGTTCCAGGCCAGCATCACGGCCGCCTGTGCCTCTTCGCTCTCGGGTTCGCCACCGCCATGGTAGGCCAAGAGATAGTTGGGCATCGCGCATCTCCATATCGCCGGCGACGTGCCGGATATGAGAACGGGTAGCCCGTCGATGCGACTCTTGTGTGAAGGCGACCCGAGCGCTTTCAGGAGAAGTCTAGGCGGTTTTGCGCTCGATCTCTTCCACCGCCTGCTGCGGCTTGGTGAACATGCCGATCCAGTCAGTGAAGCGCTCCACCCAGATATTGAGGTTGGTGCTGAGCCGCTCATCGGTGATGTGGTGGTCATCGTCGATCGCGCCGGGCCGCGACTGGAAATAGATCTCCGGCCGGCCCATCAGCGCCACGCCCACCACCGGCAGGATCGAGCGGAGATGCGCCTGTGCCGCGGCAGTGCCGCTGACCCCGCCGGTGGCGCCGGCAATGGCGCCCGGCTTGTCGGTCCACACGCTCTCGCCGAAAGGCCGCGACGGCCAGTCGATGGCATTCTTGAGGATGCCGGGGATCGAGCGGTTGTATTCGGGCGTCACGAACAGCACCGCATCCGCCGCGGCGATTTCGCGCTTCAGCCGCATCACTTCGGCCGGCGGATCGTTCCACAGCGCGTCGTCGTAGAACGGCAGGTTGTCGATCTTGATGTACTGGAACTGCAGCTTGCCGGCGGCCAGCTTTTCCAGCGCCTTGGCGAGCTTGAGGTTCGAAGAGGTCGGGCGCGTGCTCCCGACGAATACGGCGACCCGGTACATTGGTGCCCCCTGGTTACTAGATGTGACTGGGGGTGGATATGTGCCTATGGTCAGAAGCGCGCAAGACGGCACATTCATGTGACTGGCGAACGCATTGTTCACCGCGCGCAGAAAGGGCCGGGTGTGAACCCGGCCCCTGTCTTGGATCGGAACAGGTGTTACAGCGTGTCCTTCAGCCAGGCGGTGGTCTTGTCGATCACCTGCTTGCCGATTTCGGGCTGCTCGCTGAACACGCCCAGCATGTGATCGGCGCCGGGGATGCTGAGCGACTCGGTCTTGCCCTTGGCGAGACCCAGGTACTGCTCGAAGTAGCCGGTCGCCGGGTCGGCCTCGCCGGCAACGGTGAGGAACGGGCCGGCATAGCCAGAGAACCGCGCGGCGAGATCGTTCTGAGTGAGGCTATCGAAGAAGCTCTGCTTCAGCGTCACCACGCGCCAGCCGAGATCGACACTGGCCGAGCCCTCGGCCTTCGCCTTGTCGTAGAAGTCCTGGCCGAGGAACTCGTGGAACTCCTTCTGCAGATCGCCCATCTGGCCCCACACCACCACCGACTTGAAGTCGTCGGGTTCGAGCATGGCGACCGCAGCGCCGAAGCTGTAGCCGATGACGCCGACCCGGGCCGCGTCGACGCCCTCGGCGCCGCTGAGATAGGTGCGGGCCTCGGCGGCATCTGCCACCAAGCCTTCGAGCGTGGTGTCCGCCATGTCGCCGGTGCTCTCGCCGTAGCCGCGGAAATCGATGCGGAGCGACGCGATGCCTTCGGCGGCGAGCGCCGCGGCCTGCTGGGCGAACAGCCCGCCCACTTCATCGCGGGAGCTGCCGAAGCCGTGCAGCATCACCACGGCCTGCCCGGTCGCGCCGCTATCGGGAGTGGAGAGGGTAGCCTTCACGCCGCTCGGCAGGTCGACGACTGTCTCGGCCGCGAGTGAAACGCTGGCCAGCAGCGCGAAAGTGAGGGTGGCGACGGTCTTGGTGCTGGTGCTGAGGATCGACATTGCTTCTCTCCGTTGTTGGCCCGAGGCCCTGGTTGATGTCCACAGTTCTAGCCACGGGACCCGGAACGAGATTGGAGAAATCCGACAATGTGGGTCGCCTACTTCTTCTCCGCATTCAGCACGTTGGCCAGCTCGGGGATGAAATCCTTGACCATCGGCTGCTTCACCACCTCGAACGGCAGTGGGCGGACAACGCGCATCGCGGCGATGCCGACCCGCACCGTCATCAGGCCGTTGACCACACCCTCGCCGAGCCGGGCCGAGAGTTTTGCCGCCAGCCCCTGGCCGACCAGCTGCTCGACCACGCCATCGGTCAGCACCAACCCGCCGGTGACCGCGAGGTGCGCGAGGATGGCGCCGATCAGCCGCCAGGTCCCAATGAAGCCGGGGCGCGCGCCATAGAGCCGGGCGATGTCACCGCCGAGCCGCACGCTCTCGAAGATGACGAAGGCGATGTCGATCAGTGCCCGCGGCGAGACCGCCGTCACCAGCGCCACGCGCCGCGCCGAGGCCGCCGTCAGCGCCCGGGCCCGCATATCGAGCGGCGCCATCAGCAGCCGTTCACCCAGCCGAACATGCTCGGCGCCGTCGAAGACGTGGCGCGCATTGCTCTCCAGCTCGTCGCGTGGCCGCGCCAGGTCCGGCCGGCGGGCGTAAATTTCCAGCAGTTCGCGGGTGATCGCCGCGCCGTCCTTGTTGCGGTCGCTGGCCAAGGCCGCGATCGCCGCGTGGCGTAGCTGGTCGAGGGCGCGGAGCCGCAGCAGCGACGCCACCTCGCGCACGATGATCACCAGCAGCGCGATCACCAGCACTGCCAGCACGCCGAGGCCGACCCAGCCGAGCCAGGGTTGCGCCGCGAACAGCTCGGCGATCAACCGCTCAGCCGCCAGCCCCAGCGCCAGTGACACCAATATGCCGCCGGCGATCCAGGCGACTCGTCCGACCCAGCCGAGCAGCCGGGGCGGCCGCACGGCGTCATCCAGGGGGACTTCGATATCGGTGATCGGCTCGATGCTCTCGGGCAGGGCGACGGCCTGCGCCGGTTCGAACACCCGTGGGCGGCGCGGCTCCTCGGCGGCGCCGCCGCTGGACGAGACGGGGCGGGCGAAAGGAGGTTTCATCGCAGCCAGTCTCCGATCAGATAGTCGAGCGCCCGGTCGAAACGGATATGCGGCAGCACGACGTTGCCCTCGGCGTTCTTCTCCAGGCGCTGTGGCGGCTGAAAGCGCAGGAAATTCAGCGCAACTGGACGGCCATCCTCGAACAACGAATCAGGATGCTCAGGCAAGTCACCGGGAAACAGTGCGATTTCGGTCTTGCCATCGTAGGTCCTGCCGTCCAGCACCTCGCCCGCCTGTGGCGTCCCAACGATCACCTCGTGTTTCTCGCCAGCCTCCTCGATGACGCTCTCGCGCGTTGCACGGATCGCTGCAATTGCCATCGAGCGGGTCTCGGCGCCGGCGAACCGGGCCTTCCGCGCCGCATCGGCAACCAGTCGGTTCATCACCGCTTCCAGCCGGTCGTGGCTCGAGGAGTGGATGTGGTCGGCCTTGGTGGCCGCGAACAGGATGCGGTCGATCCGCCGCGCCACCAGCCGGGTGATCGGGTTGTTGTCGCCCTGCCGGAAGCACGACAGGATATCGGTCAGCGCCGTTTCGAGATCGGCGACTGCCGCCGGGCCGGCGTTCAGCGCCCTGAGCGTATCGACCAGCACCACCTGACGGTCGAGCCGCGCGAAGTGATCGCGGAAGAACGGCCGCACCACGATCGCCTTATAGGCCTCGTAGCGCCGCTCCAGCATGGCGTAGAGGCTCGACGACCGCACCGGGCCCACCGACGGCGGCAGCGGCGCGAAGGTCAGCGCCGGGCTGCCCTCGAGGTCGCCGGGTAGCAGGAACCGGCCTGGGGGCAGGGTGCTGAGCGCCCGTCCGTCCTCGCGGCTGCGCCTGAGGTAATCGGTGAATGCCGTCGCCAGTCGCTCGGCATCCACATCGGTCGCCTCTTTCGAGCTGTCCGTCTGCGCGATCTCGCTCAGGAAAGCCGCGGCTTCGGCTTGCGAGTGCGGCAGTGCTGCCCGCTTGAGCGCCTGTTCGCTCCATTCAGCGAAGCTCAGCGACAGCAACGGCAGGTCGAGCAGCCATTCGCCGGGATAGTCGACGATATCGAGGTTGAGCACGGTCGGACCGAACATCCCCGACACCCAGCGTTTCGATTGGAACTTCAGCGTCAGCCGCAACTGGCTGATCTTGCGCGTCGAGTCCGGCCAGTGCGGGTCTTTGCCGGTCAGCGCCGCCAGATGCTGCTCATAGGCAAAGCGCGGGATGCCGGCATCCGGGTGCTCGGCCAGCCGCGCGCCGATGAACCGTCCCTCGGTCAGCGCTGCAAAGCCGGGCAGGCGCCCGCCGGTCAAAAGGTTATGGATCAGCGCCGTAATGAAGATGGTTTTGCCGGCGCGGCTGAGCCCGGTCACCCCCAGGCGCAGCGTGGGCGTGAACGGCGCCGCCGCCGCATCTGCGAGGTTGCCCAGCGCGATGCCGATCTCATCTGTAATGGTCGTCGGCGATTGCGGCACAGGGGTTCCTCGGATTGCCCGGAAGGTAGGCGGTCCCCTTGGGAATGCAAGGCTAGCGCGTTGGCGCTGCTCAACTTGGCGCCGCAATGATGTCGGCAACCTCATGCTGCGGCCGGGCGTTTGACCTCCAACCAGAGGAGGTGCAGATGCACAAACCTGTCGTTGAAATCGACACCTTTATCGCCGCCCCGAGCGCTACCGTATGGAAGGCTATGAAAGGCGGCGCCATGTTTCCCGGCACCAGGATCGAGACGGACTGGAAGATCGGCCACCCCATTACCTTCAAGGGCGAATGGCAGGGCAGGAGCTTTACCGATCGCGGCGAGATCCAGACGCTGGCGGAGGCCAAAGAGTTGAGCTTCACCCACTGGAGCGACAAGGACGGCTCCAGCCAGCGCCCGCCCAGTTATCACGTGGTCAAATACGAGCTCTCCCCATCAGGCGCGCGGACCAAGGTGACGCTCAGCCAGTTCAACGAGGGCGAGGACACTGAGGTGGACGCCAAGACCCAGGCCGAGTTCGAGAGGAACTGGACCATGATGCTGGAGGGGCTGAAGAAGTCGGCCGAGGGGATGCACTGACTGAAGCAGACGGCCCCGGACGGGGCCGTCTCTCAGTTCCTCAGATCGCCTTAGTCACGCAACCCGATCCTTTCCAGCTCGTACGGCGTCGTCTGGTAGATCTCGTTGATCCAGTTCTGGAACAACAGGTGCGCATGGCTGCGCCAGCGGTTCTCCGGCTCCACCGTGGTGTCGCCATGGGGGAACAGGTTCACCGGCGGCGGCGTGTCGAGCCCGGCTTTGACATCGCGCTCGTACTCATCCGCCAGCGAGCGGTTGTCGTACTCGAGGTGGTTCAGCATGTAGAGGGCAGGGCGTACCTTGTCCTCGAGCATGCAGACGCCGATGTCGTCGTTGTCGATCAGCACCTCGAGGTTCTCGCCAAGGCTCGTCCGGTCGATGTCGTTGTAGCGGCTCACCGGAATCATCGGGCTGTCCGAGAAGCCATGCAGCCACGGTGTCTGCGGGCCGACCAGCTTGTGGCGGAACACCCCGAAGGCCTTTGACGGCATGCGGTAGCGCCTGGCGCCATGGAAGTGATGCAGCGCCGCCTGCGCGCCCCAGCAGATGAACATCGTGTGGTGCACGTTGGTCTCTGTCCAGTCCATGATCTCGAGCATCTCGGACCAGTACTTGACCTCCTCGAACGGCATGTTTGCTACCGGGGCGCCGGTCACTACGAAGCCGTCGAACTTCCGCTCCCGCACCTCTTCCCAGGTGGAATAGAAGCTCTTGAGGTATTCTTCCGAGGTGTTCTTGGATTTGTGGTCGCTGACGCGCACCAGCGTCAGATCGACCTGCAGCGGCGTAGCCCCGATCAGCCGGGCGAACTGCGTTTCTGTCCGCTCCTTGTTGGGCATCAGGTTGAGCAGGCCGATCTGCAGCGGGCGGATGTCCTGGCGCGCGGCGCGGGAGGAGTCCATGACCATGACACCCTCCGATTGAAGGGTCTTGGCCGCTGGCAAGTGGTCAGGAATGCGAATTGGCATGATGTGCCTCTAGATAGGATAGCGATTGGGTGAGCGGAAGCGGCGCCGATATTTCGGCGCTATCGCATTCGCTGACGGATCGCCCCTGCCACGAGGTCGAGGAATTCGTCGCCGTCGCGCACCGTGGCGAGGTCGCTGGCTTCGATAGTGTAGCCGAAATTGTCGGCGAGCTGCTGGTAGCGCGGCAGCCGGTCCTTGAGCAGGGCCTCGAAACCCCAGGCGCCGAACGCGTCCGGATCGACGTCGGCGTCGTCCTTGAGCTTGTTGAGGGTTTTGAACTCGGCCCATTTCTCGACGAGGAAATGCGGCTGGTAATACATCGGCTTGGGGCTGTGCTTGAAGCGCTCGACCAGCTTGTGCGCATCATCCTCGGTGCCGCGGATGTAGAGCAGCAGCGTGCTCGCCGTCAGCGCCTTGATCACCGGATCCTCGGCATTGGCAGGATCCACCACCTCGATCAGCGAGCCGCCGGTATCGGCGATGAAGTTCGAGTAGCCATAGAGCTGGTCGGCGCGCTCGATGAAGTAGGGCACATCCTCCAGCGCCGCGACCTCGGCCACCCGGTGTTGTTCCTGCCGGCGCTGGTACTCGCTGAGCGGCAGGCCGCCGCGGCGCGCATCGCCGGGGCGCCCGAGATAGGTCGAGAGCGGGTCGAGGTTGGAAAAGGTGATATTGCTGTCGATCTTGATCGAGTCGGTCCGCAGCAGCTCGCGCAGGAACGGCACCTTCATGGCCTCGGCCTTGAAGTTGTCGACGATGAACTCGCCCATGTAGCGCGTGCCGATGCGGTAATCGGCCGAATAGTGGAACCACTGGTGCTTGCGCAACAGCGCCGCCAGCCAGGTCTTGCCGACCCCGGCCATGCCGAACACCGTCACGGCGTGACGCGGCGCGCTCAGGAAATCCTCGGCGGAGTTGAACAGCATAGGGGGCGGGTCCGGTTCGGCGTGATCGATTTAGACGATGCGCGGGGACGGGACAAGGGCAGGGGGTACGAGTTCGATACCCCCCTTGGCGAGGAAAGTGAACACTTTACGGAAGTTGCCAAGCTGGAAGATGGCAAGTCTGCTGACCGTGAACTTGGGTTCCGGGCGGTGGGGTTTGCGATGGCGCCGGACTTGGATCCGGTGGCCGCCAAATGGGCCGATATGCCTCCACAAGGACTGAGCGCATCTTCGTCCTCCTCCCGGGAGGCCGGGCCCAATGGGGCCAGACCTGACTGCGAGAGCCGATGATCATCGCTCGTGCGACCGGCCAGTCGACCGTTGATGACTAAGTGGCTGTGGTGATGCCGCCTTCTGTGGCGTCAGTGCCCGTGTGAGGCCGACGCCGCCTCCATCTTGTCAATCACCTGGTCGAGGCTGAAGCTCGCCGCCTTCTGCCGCGGCGGGAATTCCTCGAATGTCTGCAGGAACTCCGCCACGCCAGCCTGCGCCGGCACCAGCATGTAGATGTGCCTGAACATCCAGTCGTAGAAGGTATTCGAGGTCTGAATAGCCGGCTCGAACGGATCCATGCGCAGGTTGAAGATATAGGGGGTGCGGAGCACGACAAACGGCTCGAGCCAGATCTTGAGCGTCGTCTCGACCCGCTGCTCCATGAACATCATCTTCCAGTTGTCATACCGTAGCGCCGCCACGTCGCCATCATCGGTGAAGTAGATGAAGGCCTTGCGGGGACTCTCGGCCTCCTGGCCTGTCAGGTGCGGCAGCAGGTTGAAGCCATCCAGATGAACCTTGAAGGTCTTGTCGCCGACCTTCAGCCCCTTCTTCAACTTCTCCTTGATGTCGGTGTCTCCGGCGATCGCCAGGATCGTGGGGAACCAGTCGAGATGGCTGATAATGCCGTTCGACACGGAGCCCGGTTTGATCTTGCCCGGGTAGCGCACCATGCAAGGCACGCGATAGGCACCTTCCCAGCTGGTGTTCTTCTCGGAGCGGAACGGGGTCATGCCACCGTCCGGCCAGGTGTTCATGTGCGGGCCGTTGTCGGTTGAGTACTGCACGAACGTGTTGTCGGCGATGCCCAGCTTGTCGATGAAATCGAGCATCTCGCCGATCGCCTTGTCGTGGTCGATCATCACGTCGTGATACTCGGACTGCCAGCGACCCGATTGCCCGCGGCTCTTCGGGTCGACGTGCGTCCAGGCATGCATGTGGGTGGTGTTGAACCACACGAAGAACGGCTCGCCAGCATCGTGAGCCTTCTGGATGAACGCCTTGGCCGCCGCGAGGAAATCGAGGTCGATCGTTTCCATCCGCTTCTTGGTCAGCGGGCCGGTGTTCTCGATCTTCTGCCCGCCTTTCCCGTCGGCCCAGCAGTGCAGCACACCGCGCGGCCCATACTTCTTCCGGAAGTTCGGGAAGTCCTTCTCGCTTGGATAGTCGACTTCTTCGGGCTCTTCCTCGGCGTTGAGGTGGTAGAGGTTGCCGAAGAACTCGTCGAACCCATGCATCGTCGGCAGATGTTCGTCGCGATCGCCCAGGTGGTTCTTCCCGAACTGGCCCGTGCGGTAGCCAAGTGGCTTCAGCGCCTCGGCGATGGTGATGTCTCCGGCCTGCAGCCCAAGGGAGGCGCCGGGAAGGCCCACCTTGGTCAAGCCGGTCCGAAGGCCGCACTGGCCGGTGATGAAGGACGCCCGCCCAGCCGTGCAGCTCTGCTCGGCGTAGGAATCGGTGAAGATCATGCCTTCATTGGCGACCCGATCGATGTTCGGTGTCCGGTAGCCCATCAGCCCCTTGGTGTAGCAGCTGAGATTGGCTTGGCCGATATCGTCACCCCACATCACCAGGATGTTCGGCTTAGTATTGGGCATAACAAGTCTCCTCACATTCTCGATTGATGGCGAGCGTGAGGAACTCGTGGCACCATCTTGCACTGCCCGTGCGCAGCGACCGTAAAGAGGTCACAGCAAATCCGCCTCAATAGTGGATCAAAGGCATATCTCAGCCGCCGCGATCCCGGGTCCTCGTCCTACCGTGTGCCGGCATTGGCCTGTCCCTTGCGGGCGATTGCCCGAACGCCTCCCGGCAATTGTTGCCGCCCGACCCGGACTCTTTTGCCCCTTTATCGCCACACCCGTTACCAGTGCGGCGAAAAACCAAGCAATTTCAACGCGCAGTCGAACTGGCATCGCCCTTGCATTGCATAATCCGAACCCGCGTGTCCGCACGCCAAATGGGGGTATGGAGCAAACTATGGGCATCTACGGCGCTCTTTCGACCGCAGTCACCGGGCTACGCGCCCAATCCTTCGCGCTCGAGAACATCTCGGGCAACATCGCCAACAGCCAGACCACCGGCTTCAAGCGCATCGACACCGACTTCGTCGACATGATCCCCGATGCCGCCCAGAAGCGGCAGACGGCCGGCTCGGTGCTCGCCTACTCGCGCTCGACCAACAACATCCAGGGCGACATCAAGGGCACGTCGACCGAAACCAACATGGCGATCAACGGCAACGGCTTCTTCGTCGTCGAGCCGCCGATCGGCATGTCGGATGGCGACACGCTGTTCGCCGGCGCCAACTACTATACCCGCCGCGGCGACTTCGAGCTCGACAAGAACGGCTACCTGGTCAACGGCTCGGGCTACTACCTCAAGGGCCTGCCGATCGATCCGGCGACGCAGAACATTTCGAGCTCGGTGCCGCAGGTGCTGCAGGTGTCGAGCGCCTTCCTGCCGGCGCAGCAGACCACTTCGGTCAATTACGAGCTGAACCTGCCGCAGCTACCCAAGACGGCGGCCTACCAGGCTTCCAAGGTGCCGGGCAGTGAACTGCTGCGGGCGCAGGACTTCCTGACCATCACGCCCGACACGGCCGCAACCACTTCTGGTGCGACCACCACGTCCGGCGCTGCCGCCAACACCATTGCGGTGGCCGGCAACACGCTGACCCTTACCGTCAACGGCGGCACACCGGTCACCATCACTTTCAACGAAGGCGGCGGCACCAGCGGTACCAACGTCGACGTGACCGCGGCGGGCACCGTCGGTGGCCTGTTGACCGCCATCCAGGCCGCCATCGACGGCGCGCTGCCGGCCGGCGATCGGCCCACCGTCGCTCTCAACTCGAGCGGCGCCATCACCGTGATCGGCGCCGACGCCACCGACGTGGTGCAGGTCGCCGACAACACCACCGGCACCTCGTCGCTGGGGTTCGGTCTGGCCGACGGCACCTACAACCCGACCGTTTCGTCGGCGCTCGCCCTGCAGCAGCGCGTCAATACCGTCAGCGCCGACAAGGCCGACGCCTTTGTCTCGCAGTCGATCTCCGGCGGCGCGGTAACGGTCTATGCCGGCAATGGCGCGCCGGCCAACGTGCAGATGCGCTGGGCCAAGGTGAACTCGACCGCCAATGGTGGCGCAGAGAAGTGGAACCTGTTCATCCTCACCAACTCGCAGGCCACCGGCACCGGCACCGCCTGGACTCGGGTCGGTGACGACTACACCTTCGGGCCCGATGGCTCGCCCAACCCGCCGGTCGAGGCCACCGAACTGCCCGGCCTCATGGTCAACGGCGTCACCATCGGCGATATCCGCCTGCAGCACGGCGCCTCGGGCCTGACCCAGTTCGCCGATCCGAACGGCAACGCCGAAGTGACGACGCTCAACCAGAACGGCTATGCTGCCGGCGAGTTCGTTTCGGTGGGGGTGAACGACAACGGCCGCGTCGTGGTCTCCTACACCAACGGCCAGCAGCTCGAAGTGGCTCAGGTGGTCACGGCGAACTTCAACGCGGTCAATGCGCTGAAACGCATGGATGGCGGGGTGTTCGCCGCGACCTCGGAATCGGGTGAGCCGCTGCTCGACACCGACGGGGTGATCGGTTCGGCCGTCGAGGCCTCCAACACCGACATCTCCGAAGAGTTCACCAAGCTGATCGTCACGCAGCAGGCCTACGCGGCCGGGACGCGCATCGTCTCCGCGGCCGACCAGATGCTGCAGGAATCGCTGAACATGATCCGCTGAGGCGGACCTGAACCCCTCCGGCGCGGGTCCGTCCCGCGCCGGAGCTTTCTCAACTGGAGCAGGGTGGTATGGGGCTCTCGGTTACCCTCAGCAATGCGCTCTCGGGCATGCGTGTCGGCCAGAACGCGCTCGATACGCTGTCCAACAACGTCGCCAATGCCGGCACCCCCGGCTATCACCGGCGTTCGGTCAGCGTCATCGACTCGCTGGGCGTCAACTCGACCTATGCCCGCGAAGGCCAGCTCAGCCGCGCCTTCAACCAATCCCTGCAGGCCCACTACACGCGCTCGACCGCCGAATCCGGCTTCACCAGTGTGCAGGCGAGCTTTCTTGATCGGGTGCAGACGCTGTTTGGCAAGCCTGGCACCGTCGGCTCGATCGACAGCGCCTACAACGCCTTCGAGAGTTCGCTCGCCGCCGTCGCCACCAGCCCTGATAGCTACGCCAACCGGGCCGATCTGGTGCAGAAGGCCCAGACCGTGGCCTCGACGCTCAACCGGCTGAGCTCCGACATCCAGTCGCTGCGCCAAGAGATCGAGGCCAAGCTCTCCAACAGCGTCGACTCGATCAACAACCAGCTGCAATCGCTGGAAAAGGTGAACCTGCGGCTCGCCGACCAGGGCATCGACACCACCTCGCGCGCCACGTTGATGGACCAGCGCGACCGGCTGGTCGAGGACCTGTCGCAGCAGATGGATCTGCGCGTCAATTATCGCGGCGACGGCACGGTTTCGCTGATGACCCGCTCGGGCGTCGGCATCCTCGACGTCAAGGCCTCGGTGTTCAGCTACGAGAGCGCCGGCGCGCTGTCGGCCGCCTCGCGCTTCAGCCCGAACGATGCAGTGAGCGGCGTCGGCAAGCTTTCGATCATGACACCGGCTGGGCTCGAGATCGACCTGGTCAAGCAGAACGTGCTGCAATCGGGCGAGCTTGCCGGCCTCATCCAACTGCGCGACCAACAACTGGTGCAGGCCCAGGATCAGCTCGACGAGATCGCCGCCTCGGTGGCGCAGGCCATGTCGACCAACGTCACCCAGGGCACGCAGGTCACCTCGGGCCCGTCGAACGGCTACGAGGTCGACCTCGCCAACGTCCGCAACGGCAACGAGTTCACCTTCAAATACACCCAGGGCGGTGCCGAAAAGACCGTCCGCGTGCTGCGCGTCGACGATACCACCAAGCTTCCGCTCGACTATGTCGATGCCAATGGCGCGCGGGTCATCGGGCTCGATTTCTCCGGCGGAGCTGCCGGCGTTGCCTCGCAGCTGCAGAACAAGCTGGGTGGGGGGCTCAGTGTCTCCAACCCTTCGGGCAATACGCTCAGGATCATGGATGATGGCGTCGCCGGCACCACCGACATGCTGTCGCTATCGACGCGCACCACCTCGTCAGGGCTGCAGAACGGCACGCTCGGCTTTTCGCTGTTCGTCGACACCAACAACGCCGACTTCACCAATAGCCTCGACGGCGTCGGCCAGAAGCTCGGCTTTGCCAGCCGCATCAGCGTCAACGCCTCGATCGTCGCCGACAATAAGCTGTTGGTGCAGTACACCGGCACCACGCCGTTGGGCGATCAGGACCGGCTCAACCAGGTAATCTCCAACCTCGACGACATGCGCTTTTCCGGCGGGCAGGGGAGCGGGCTGAGCGACGCCAGCTCGCGCCTCGGTGGCACGGTCGCCGACCTGATTTCGCAGACCCTCAACTACCAGGGCAACGTCGCCGAAGCCGCGATCTCGAACAACGAGACGCAGCAGCAGACGCTCTCCGCCCTGACGCAGCGGCTCGACAGCGAGTACGGCGTCGACGTCGATGAAGAAATGGCGCGCCTGATGGAACTGCAGAACGCCTTCGCCGCCAATGCGCGGGTGATGAGCGTGGTGCAGGAACTGATGGACTCCCTGATGCAGCTCTAAGGAGTCGACACCATGACCTCAGTCGGCAAGACGATGTTCCCGCTCGCCAACGGCATCAAGAACATCACCAATATGAAGGCCCGCTATGACCAGCTGCAGACGCAGCTGGCCAGTGGAGAGAAGGCCTCGACCCTCGCCGAGATGGGGTCGGACCGCTATTTCGACCTGGCGCTGCGCCAGCGCATGGCGCGGATGGAGGGCTACCAGCAGTCCATCTCGACGGTGAACCTCAGGCTCGAAGTGCTCGACACGGTGATGAGCCGGCTCGATACCATCGAATCCGATGCGCGCGCCGCGGCGATCTCCGGCGGCGGCGGCACCTCCGGCATCAATTTCCAGACCGCCCCGACGCTGGCCGGCTCGCGCTTCGACGAAGTGCTGACCTTGCTCAACACCGATGTCGCCGGGCGCTACATGTTCGGCGGCAACCGCACCGACGGTCAGCCGGTAGCGACGTCGTCCGAAGTGATGAACGGCGTCGGCGCCCGCGCCGGCTTCAAGCAGGTGGCGGGGGAGCGTAAACTGGCCGATCTCGGCGCCGACCATCTCGGCCGCCTCGATATCAGCCGGGTGACCGACACGGTGACGCTGGCCGAAGAGACCACCGTCTTCGGCATGAAGCTCTCCGGTGTCACCACCACCTCGGCCAACATCGCGGTGACCGCACCGGGCGGCGGCCCGCCACCGGCGCTGACGGTGCAGTTCGGCACGCCACTGCCCGGTGCCGGCGACAAGGTGCAGGTCAGTTTCACCATGCCTGACGGCACCGAGGAGCAGCTCGTCCTCGTCGCCACGACGGGTACGCCGGGCGACGGTGAGTTCCAGATCGGTGCCGATGCCGATGCGACCGCCGCCAGCTTCGAGACGGCGCTGACCGGCTCGGTCAAGCACCTCGCCGAGACCACCCTGGTCTCGGCCTCCGCCTATGCCGCGGCCGAGAACTTCTTCAACGGCCAGGGCGAGCAGGTGATGCGCGTCGATGGCCCGCCCTTCGACAGTGCCACTGGCCTCATCGCCGGGACTTCGGCCAACACCATGCTCTGGTACACCGGCGAGGACAGCGCCGATCCACGCAGCACCGTCACGGCGCGGGTGGGCGAGGGCACTACCGTCGGTTACGGCGTCCAGGCCAACGAGAGCGGCTTCATCAACCTGATCCAGACGCTCGCTGCGGTCGCGGTGCAGGATTTCCCCGACAGCGATCCCACCTCCGAGAAGCGCTACACCTCGATGATGTCGCGCAATGCCTCGCGCCTTGCCGATACCAAGGACAACCAGCCCGGTTCGCTCGCTGCCATCACCGTCGAACTCGGCCTCGCCCAGAGCACCACCGGCGCGATCGCCGAGCGGCATACCGCGCACTCCGCCCAGCTCGGAAACATGCTAGAGCAGATCGAGGCGGCTCCCACCGAGACGATCGCCATGGAAATCCTGGCGCTGAAGACGCGCCTCGAAGCGAGCTATCAGACCACGGCGCTGCTCAGCCAGCTGTCGCTGGTGAACTACATGAGGTAACCGATGAGCCGTGCCTTTGTTGTCCGTGAGTATGGTGGCCCCGAACAGCTGAAGCTGGAGAACGTCGAGGTGGGCGCACCCGGCCCGGGGCAGCTGAAGCTTCGCAACAAGGCGATCGGGCTCAACTTCGTCGACGTCTACCAGCGCACCGGCCTTTACAAGACGCCGCTGCCGTTTACCGCAGGCAACGAAGGCGCCGGCGAGGTGATCGCTGTTGGTCCTGATGTCACTGGCTTCCAGGTCGGCGACCGCGTCGCCTATCAGGGACCGGTCGGCGCCTATGCCGACGAGCGCCTGCTGCCCGCCGACAAGGCCGTGCACCTGCCTGAGGGCATCAGCTACGAAGTCGCGGCGGCGGCGCTGCTGAAAGGTGCTACCGCCTTTTACCTGCTGCACTGGACGCACGAGCTGAAGGCCGGCGAGACCATCCTGGTGCATGCCGCCGCCGGCGGTACCGGGCAGATTCTCGTGCAATGGGCCAAGGCGATCGGCGCCAGGGTGATCGGCACCGCCGGCTCGGACGAGAAATGTGAGATCGTGCGCCAGTGCGGCGCCGACCTCGCCATCAACTACAAAACCGGAGACTTCGTTGCCGGGGTGAAGGAGTTCACCGGCGGCAAGGGCGTCGACGTGGTCTATGACGGCGTCGGGCAGGCGACGTTCGAACCTTCGCTCGATTGCCTCAGGCCGCGCGGCCTGATGGTCAGTTTTGGCAATGCCTCCGGCCCGGTCTCGATGCCGCGGCTCGGTATCCTCGCCGACAAGGGCTCGCTCTACGTGACGCGACCGACCGGGGCAGGGTACTTCCGCACCGCCGAGGACATTCGCACCGCCGCCGACGCGCTGTTCAACATGATCGAGCTCGGCAGGATCAAGGTGGCGATCGACCAGACCCGCCCGCTGGCCGAAGCGGTAGCAGCGCAGCAGGCGCTCGAGGCCCGCGCCACCACCGGCTCGACGCTGCTCTTGCCGTAAGGCGCGGCTGCGGCTAAACGCGTGGCCGACGGGTAGGTGGCAGAGCGGTTGATTGCTCCGGTCTTGAAAACCGGCGAACGTGAAAGCGTTCCGGGGGTTCGAATCCCTCCCTACCCGCCACCCTGCGCCCTGTGGGCTTCGGGTGGCAGGCCACCCGGAGAACGCAGGGCGCAGGGTGATCTCCCGAAGCTGCGCAGCAGCGCAGGGAGACATGGCCCGTCTGATAGCTTATGTACTTCGGCTGAGGCCGAGCCCAACCGGTGTGCGGAGACAGGCACTCAATGTGGTCTGTTTATTTTCTTCTGCTGAGAAATGGCGACATCTACGTCGGGTCCACGAACGATCTGAAGCGCCGTTTTGCATCACATCAAGCCGGAGAGGTCCTTTCGACAAAGGCCTACATACCTGCGGTGCTGAAATCCTATGTTGCAGTCGAAACTGAGGACCATGCGCGCGAGCTTGAGAACTACTTCAAGTCCGGCTCAGGTAAGGCAGTAGCGATGAAGCGCCTCATCAGAGGGCGCATTCCGACCTAACCGCCAGTATCCCCAACGTGGCGCCCAGGTCGCATTAACCACCAAACCTATTTGTGATGTCGCTGACCTCACGCCGCTCTTGGTAGGCGGTTAAGTATCTGTTAATCTTTCTACTGCGGTGGACCATAACCAAGATTGGGGCTTGGGAATGGTAGACCTTCGGACGCAGTTTTCTGCCGTACTTCTCGCATCTTTATTGGCCGCACCCGCGCTTGCCGCGGGCGTCGCCGTTCGTCAGCTGCCGGATACGCTGGCTGCCGACCAGATGTCGCGCGCCG
This sequence comes from Devosia insulae DS-56, assembly GCF_000970465.2. Classification (GTDB taxonomy): domain Bacteria; phylum Pseudomonadota; class Alphaproteobacteria; order Rhizobiales; family Devosiaceae; genus Devosia_A; species Devosia_A insulae. Next base: position 126,613 of record NZ_LAJE02000363.1, on the reverse strand, counting down.
ACCTGTTGGCCCATAAGGGATATTACCCGCAATCGTGTGCCGATCGCCGCGTCTGCACCTTCACTGGCCCGGGCGGCGAAGTCTGGGTGTGGCAGGGCTATGCCCGCGCCATGCTGATGGAAGGCAAGACGCTGCTCTTCAAGGGCAAGTGCCAGAGCGCCTGTTACCTCGCCTATCTCGAGGCGGTGAAGTTCGACGCCAAAGGCTCGCCTGGCCGCGTCGAAGTCGCCCCGGGCACCGTGTTCTACAACCACAAACCCTACCTGCTACGCCAATGAAAAGCGTGTGGAACAGGCTTGCCGACCAACTCGACCACATCCCCTCCCGCTGGGGCGTCCCGCTCCTGGTGCTGACGGGGTTGGTGTTCTGGATCGTGGCGCTGCAGGTGGTGCGGTTGTAAGTAGTCCGGTCGTAGGAGCGGGAAGAGTCACCCGGCGGCAGCCCGTACCTGCGTGACGATCTCGGCTGGTCCCCGCTGGTTGGCCTTCGCCCAAAGCCCGCGGGTGTCGATGACCACCTTGTCCGCGACAACCGACCGCGGGATGGCGCGGAACTCACGGTGATCCACCAACATGAGGATCATGTCGCTCGCTAGCCCTGCGTCCGCGTCGACCAGGGTCGTCAGTCCGGAGTGTGAGAGCTCCTCTGGCAGGCCAGTGATGTGCGGCTCGATCACTCGCAGCTCGACATTGGAGCCGATCAGTTGCAACTCCTTGGCGAGCAGGCTGACAATTTCCACCGCGGGGCTCTCGCGGAAATCGTCGACATCCGCCTTGTAACTCAGACCGAAGCAGCCGATCGTACGAATGCCCCCCGCGGCCACGCTCTCCAGCACTTTCCTGACGATCTGGCGCGGTCGTTCGCTGTTGATCCAGCGCGCCTCTCGGATCAACCGCGCTTTCTCTCCCACCTCCGAAACGATGAACCACGGATCGACCGCGATGCAATGGCCGCCGACGCCCGGACCGGGCTTCAGGATGTTGACGCGCGGGTGTAGGTTCGCCAGCGAGATCAGCTCCCACACATCGATCTGCAACTGGGCGCAGATTTCGGCCAGCTCGTTGGCGAAGGCGATGTTCACATCGCGGAACGAGTTCTCGGTGAGTTTGCAGAGCTCGGCGGTGCGGGCGTCGGACACGACGCAGTTGCCGGTAACGAACGAGCTGTAGAAAGCGCGGCAGGCCTCGCCGGCACGCTCGCTTAGCCCTCCGATCACCCGGTCATTCTCGGTCAGCTCGCGCAGGATCTGCCCGGGCAACACGCGCTCAGGGCAGTGCGCCACAAGAATATCGCCGCTGTCACCGCCCTGGCGCGAGCAGGTGAGGTCTGGCCGCAGCGTTTCGATCCAGCGCGCCACCAGCTCGGTGGTGCCCACGGGCACAGTGGATTCAAGGATTACCAATTGGCCCTGCTTGAGCACGGGAGCGATGGCGTGCACTGCGGCGTTCACATAGGTGAGATCGGGCTTGTAGCCGCCGGCGAACGGCGTCGGCACGGCGATAATGTAGACATCGCCGCTCTGCGGGGTAGTCGTGGCGACAATGCTGCCATCGGCGACGAGGGCCGCGAGGGCTTCGGGAAGGCCGGGTTCGACGATCGCGCAAAGACCTGCATTGATGCTTGCCACCAGCGTTGCGTTGACGTCGACGCCGACGACCCGTATCCCGCTTTGGGCAATCACTACAGCAGTTGGCAGGCCGATATAGCCCAGGCCAACGACGACACAAGTAAGAGCGGTCGATGTGGTGGTCATGGCTCAAATTCCTTCATCTTGCGTCCAACCAGTATGTCGGCGATGCGGCGCGAAGCTCGGCCATCGCCATAGGGATTGATGCGGCGCGCCATGCGCTCATGCGCGCCGGCCGGGGTGAACACCCGGCCCACGCGCTCTACGATGGTTCGCTGGTCCGTCCCGACCAGTTCCACCGTACCAGCCGCAACCGCTTCGGGGCGTTCCGTTACATTGCGGGTCACGAACACCGGCTTGCCCAATGCAGGCGCTTCTTCCTGGATGCCGCCGCTGTCGGTGAGGATCGCGTGGCTGCGCTTCATCAGGTAGACGAATGGCAGGTAGTCGAGCGGCTCGACCAGGTGGACATGCGGCACCCCCGCGAGGACCTGGCGCACCGGGCCCTGCACATTCGGGTTGGGGTGGATCGGGTAGACCACCTGCAGCCGATGGGTGCGGGCCAGCTCGGCAATCGCCGCGCAGATGTCGAGCAACGGCTGCCCGAAATTCTCGCGCCGATGCCCGGTCACCAATAGCAGCGGCAGGTCGGGCTCGAGATAGGAGAAGCTGTCTGCAAGTCTCTCGGCGAGCCCCGGCTCGCCCTCCACCCGATCTGCCATCATCAGCAGTGCATCGATGACAGTGTTGCCAGTGAGGTAGACCGCGTCGCGCCGAGCTCCTTCGCGCAGCAGGTTGTCGCGCGTCTCGGCCGTGGGGGTATAGAATTGGTCGGCTATGACGTCGATCAGCCGTCGGTTGACTTCCTCGGGCCATGGCTGCAGCGGGTCGCCCGATCGCAATCCGGCCTCGACGTGCCCCACCGGGATCTTTTTGTAGAACGCAGCCAGGGAAGCGGCCATCGCCGTTGCGGTGTCGCCATGCACCAGAACGCGATCCGGCCGCCAGGCGTCGAGAATGGTGGAGAGGCCGGTGAGCACTGCGGTGGTGATCTGCTCGAGCCCCTGCGCCGCCGTCATGAGGTCGAGATCGTAGTCGGGCCGCACCCCGAATAGCTCCAGCGCCTGGTCCAGCATCTGCCGGTGCTGCGCCGTGACGCAGACCCGAACTTCGAGCGCCGGCTCAGCCGCCAGCACCTTGACCAGCGGCAGCATCTTGATGGCTTCGGGGCGCGTGCCGAAGACGAGGAGGATCCTGGTGCTGTTCATGGCCGCAGAGATCCCTCGAATATTGCAGCCAGTTGAGTAGTGTTTGCCTCGCGGGAGTAGGCGTCGGTCACGGCGGCCGGGTTTCGCTCCGCGCGAGCGTCGAACTGATCGTAACCCATCATCATGTGGCGAATGGCCACGGCAAGGGTATCTTCATCGTCGGGCGTGAACCCGACATTTGCCCCCGTTGACTGAAGGATATCGCGGCCCTCGCCATTTATGCCGAAGAGGATAGGTCGCCCAACGGCCAAGTAGTCGAAGACTTTTGACGGAATGGTCAAATCGAACACCGCATCGGATTTCAGACTGATCAGCAGCACCGCGGAACGCGCCAGCTCGTCCATGGCCTTGTCTTTGGTGACCGCGGCGTGAAAGGCCACACGGTCTTCTACACCGGACTTGGCGGCAACTGCCTGGAGCTCGCTCCTGAGAGCGCCGTTTCCCAGGAACTCCAGAGTCCAGCCGTTAGCGGTGGTTTCGTTGGCGATACGCGCGAAGCCTCTGACCGTGGCATCCAGCGCTTGGGCACGCCCAAGATTGCCGGCATAAAGTATCCGCTTGCGATCTACCGCCGCAGGGGCCGTGCGTGCATGGTTGGCCGACACGCCGTTGTAGATAACCGATGTGCCGGTCGACGTACGGGATCCGATGTACGCGGCCATCCTGCTTGAGACGCAGGTGATGTGGTCGGCGCGGTCGTAGAGCCATTTTTCAAGCAGCTTGCCGACCCTGAACCCAAGTCCTGTGCTGGATAGCTGCCCAGCGGCTACCGCGGATTCCGGCCAGATGTCACGCACATCAAAGACCAGCGGGCAGCGATTGATCCGGGCCAGGAACCATCCGGTCAGGCCTGCAAACAGAGGCGGCGAGGTCGCCCAGACGACTTGTGGCCGCCAGCGCCCGAACAGCCGAGAAAACCCTATCCAAGCGCTTCGACGCATGAACGAGAGGTAGTGCGCCACGTAGCGCCAGGCGCCACCCCCTTCGGTAGAGCTGACGCGCACACGCAACACACCACGCGATCGATCACTGTCTTCATCGACCTTCGCATCTGACTTGTGGGGTTCAGTGGTGATCACCCTGACGTCGTGCCCTAGGCTGCGAAGTATCTCCGCCGTCTCGCCAATGCGAAAGGCCGCAGCAGTAATGTCGGGGGGGTAAAACTGCGACACGATCAAGATACGCACTGAACTACCGCCTCCCTTGCTTGGAATATGCGGCCGATGGCAACGGCGGCTTAAGCAACAAGGAGGCCCCATTGCAGCAGCGCGTCGCGGGAATAGGCGTTCTGCGCGGTATGTCGCCGGTAGGGGACAGGACCCGCATCAGCCCCACTCGAAAACGGTGATCAACTCCCCGGCCGGCATCGGAACGACTAGGGTGCTGGAACGCAAGTTCTGTCCGAAGCGGGGATGCCAATCGCGCTGTTCAATAGTTGCCGGCGCCGTGGAGCGCCACCGGATGGCACGTCCGGAGGCGGTGATCAATTGGTCGCCAGTGGCCGCTACGCTAGGCGCCAGATGGAAGCGCGCGATCGCCGGCACGGGCTGGCTGCCGGTGACCTGGTCGCGAATCTCGAACGCGTTGTCGGTCATCACCCAGCTGCGTCGGTGCAGCGGCTTGCCGGGCAGGCGGCGATAGCCATTATGGGCGGCTAAGACGGATGTCTCCCGGGCCGTATCGGCCACTACAGCGGCCTCGACATAGGCGCGCCGGGCCACCCGAAAGCTTGCCCACATCTCCGATGAGTCCTGGCTTGCGACCTCGACGGTGCTGTGGGCGCGTGTTGCGCGCTGCGCCTCCCGCAGTGGTCCGCGTTCGTAGGTGGAGGTGCCGCCATTGACGATGACACGCTCGTCGCCGACTGAGAGCTCGAAGGACAGGGTATCGGCGTGGGCATGGCCGGGGAGGTAGTCCGGCCCGACGGCGGCCAGGTCGAGGATCGCAGCCGCCTCGCCGCGGTCGAGGCGCACATAGCCCGAGGCGGCGAGGTGGCGAAGCCGGCCGGTCCCCGGAGGCAGTTCTGGTAGCCCAAGCCGTCGGGCATAGGCCTCGAGGTCGCTCGGCGGCGCTGCAATGCCGAAGGCGGCATCGTTGAACAGGGCGATCTCTCCATCAGGATGGGTCATTGCCGCGAGCCAGGCCCGCATCCGGCCGATGATCGCCGGCAGTGCGGCAAAGAACGGTTCCGTCCGACCATAGGCGCGGCCGGCATTACTGAGGTCCAGCAGGTCCTCGAGGATGATGGCGTGGTACATCGGCGAAAGCTCGAAATGGCCGCCATCACCGAGGATCTGCTCGGACAACTGGCGCGCATAGATTTCGAGGCCCTTGCGCAGCCAGCCTTCGGGCTCGTCGCCCTCGAAACAGAGCCCCGCCAGCACCAAAGCCTTGGCATTAGCGAGCAGGTGATTGCCGAGCAGATGCCACTCAAGGTGCGTCATCAGCCAGCGCAACTGGATGGCCAGGCTGTCCCGCCCGCCGGCCTCGGGCTGGTTGCCGGCCAGCCAGAATTTGATCCAGTTCGCAGCCCGTAGCGAGATGGGGTAGGGCTCCCAGCCGGTGCCGTTCGCCGGCGGATTCTCGGCGATCCAGCGGCTGATCAGCTGGCGCTGCAGTGTTCGGTGCTGCTCGTCGCTTGCCGAGGCGAGGTCGTCGAAATAGTGCAGGTTGTAGAGCCAGAGCCTGGTTTGCGACGGATCTTCCCACTGCGCCGCCTGGGCGATCTCGCCGTCGTGGTTGAGGAAGCGCATCCGCCAGGCTGCGTAAAGCGAGCGCTCGCGCGGGGCAGGGGCCGCCCAGGGGCCGATCACCGTCCGAACGGGAGGGGACGGCCGAGCATCGATCCTGCCCAGCTCAAGCCGTCGCCAGGCCCTACCATACACCTGCACCGGCCGCAGGCGACGAACCGTATGAAACAGCCGCAGGGCGTGAGCGCCGGACATTGTCATTGTCGAGGCGCCATCACGGGGGGCGTCGCGGAGTTGCGGGGCCATCTTCGACGGCGCGCCATTTCAGACCGTCCCTCCGGCTTCCAGCGCAATTGTCGCGCGGCTGACTTCGATCAGTTCCTCAAAAACGATGGGTGACGGCCCGCCGTTGGCAAGGGCGTCGATGAAGGCGCTGATGCAGGCGGCCTGGCCCTTGTCCTGTCGCCACAAACGCTGCCGCTTAAGGCCGGGCCAGCCGAAGCCGGTGAGGGTGCGGAAATTGTCCAGCTGCACGATCCTGCCAGCCGAGAAGACCTCTAGGCGCTCCTTGGGAAAGGCTTTGGTGCCATTAGCGAAGTAGTGGATCGTGCCGATCGAGCCGTCAGCGAAACCGAGGTCGATGCTGGCGGTATCGCCTGTGGTGGAGACCATGCGGTTGAGGCGCGCGCTGCTGATCGAGGATCCCGCCACGTGCCGGAGCAGGTCGATGAAGTGGCAGGCCTCGCCGATCAGCCGACCACCGCCTTGCTGGCGATCCTGCGTCCAATGGCTGGAGGGGATGGCTCCGGCATTGACGGTCATCACCATGGCCTTGGGCTCGCTGCCAAGGAGCTTCCGCAACTGCACGACATGTGGCGCGAAGCGGCGATTGAACCCGACCATCAGGGTCAGCGGGCTGGCGCCGGCTGCCGCGTAGGCGGCAACAACAGCCTCGAGTTCGGCAGCAGTGATAGCGAGCGGCTTTTCGACAAAGACATGCTTGCCGGCCTGCAGCGTCCGGATCACCAGATTGGCATGGCTATCGTGGCGCGTGGCGATGACCACTGCGTCAATCGTCTCGTCGGCCAGCACGGCGGCAACGTCAGTGGTCGCCGTCTCGATGCCGAACTTGCGCGCAGCGTGCATGCCGCTCACGCCGGCGCTGGAGGCAACTGCCTTCAGCCGGGCGCCGGTCGCCTGCAGCGCCGGCAACAGGATGCCGGTCGCGTAGTTGCCCGAACCGATCAGGCCGATCGTGGGGTTTCGCCCCGATCCCGACCGTGACTGCCGCTCTCGTGTCGCGACGGCGGCCGGCACCCTGACGCTTGGGCTGCGCTGAAGGTCCACCGCCTCGGTCGTTGGATAGTTCAGCAACACGCCCAGCGAAGGCTCGCTTCCGCCCACTATGCGATACGCCGCTTCCGCAGCGTCGATGGCGAAGCGGTGGGAGATCAGCGGCCTGACGTCGAGCTTTCCCTCCGCCAGCATTTGCAGCACGGCTTCGAAATTGCGTTGCTCGGTCCATCGGACATAGCCGATTGGATAGTCCAGCCCCTTGATTTCGTAGGCCGAGTCGTACCGTCCCGGACCATAGGAGCACGACACCTGGAAGGTCAGCTCCTTCTCGTAGAAATCAGCACGCGAGAGTTCGAGCCCCGTCACGCCGACCAGCACGATGCGCCCTCGTTTACGGCACATCTGCGCCGCCTGGTGGATCGGCTCGCTGCTTTTCGTAGAGGCGGTGACTATGACCCCATCGATGCCGTGGCCGCCACTCATCGCGTCGGCGCGCCGCACGGGATCGTTGCCGGCGGAGAGATCGACCGTCTCGGCCCCGAACTGCCGCGCCAGTTCCAGCCGCGCCGGGTCGAAATCCAGCCCGAGCACTCGGCAGCCATGGGCGCGCAACAGCTGCACGGTGAGGAGACCAACCAGCCCGAGGCCGGAGACGGCAAAGACCTCACCCAGCGTCGGTGCAGCCAGCCGGATGCCGTGCAGCGCGATGGCGCCGAGCACTGTGAAGGCGGCCTCCTCGTCGTCCACATTGTCGGGAATGCGCGCCGTGAGGTTGGTTGGCACACTCACTATCTCGGCGTGTTTGCCGTTTGAGGCGACACGGTCGCCCACCGCAAACCCCTGCACGTCAGTGCCGAGCTCGATGACGCGACCGACATTGCAGTAGCCTAAGGCCAAAGGCTGATCGAGCTTGCGGCTGACGGCATCGAAGGTTTCGGCGAGGCCATCAGTCCGGGCCTTCTCCAGTACGGCCTTCACTCGCTCAGGCTGCTGCATGGCTTTGCCGATGAACCCGGCCTTGCCAAACTCAACCAGCATCCGCTCAGTACCGGCTGAGACAAGGGATGTCTTCGTTCGCACTAGCAAATGTCCATGCCCCGCGCCCGGGGATGGAACCTCGGCAAGCTCAGTAACACCAGTTCGCAGGGACTGCAGGACTTGCTTCATTCGGTGTCCATTAACGCGGGGCGCCGTTTGCCCGCGGGATATGCGCGACCGACAATCATAGCGAGAGATTCACCCAACAACGTGGATTCGTCGGTCAAAGTGTAAACCGACGGCTCAATTTCACTCATGTTTCGTGACCATCTCTCAATGTCGTCTTTGGAAACTGCGTTTATCTCGCGAACATTTGTCTCGATTGAATCTCCTCCGATCTCGATTCCAATGTCGTAGGTGCGGACTGCATTGCCGTCGCCGCTGCCCCTGTACACAATCAATGGCTTGCGAAAATGACACGCTTCATAGAAGCGATTGGATCTGGCCCATCGCCAATTGCTCTCGTCCGGCCCTGGGAACGGTGAGGCCCAGATCATATCGACCTGGCCGTACAGCTGCGGAAGGTCCTGCGGTGACTTGTATTCACCGAGCCATTTGACGTTGGGCAAGCGTTCGATGCGTTTCTCAATGTCGGGCGGCTGAAACGCCATCCCGGCTACGAGAATATTCCACGTAGGCATCGAAGCTGCCAAAGCTTCCAAGATGCGCCAGGACGTAACGCATCTCAACATTCCAAAATAACCGATCGTGAAATCACCGGTCTTTCGTGGCTCAGGGCCGTCGATGCCTGGCTCTAATTTGTTCTCGATCACCAGATAGGGTGTGCCTACATGCAGGGTATTTCGATAATACTCGGTCATGAAGGCGCCGGTGGTCGACACGAGTAGAGACGCACGGTTAGCGACGATTGTCTCAAGTGCGCGTAGCGCCGAGCCCACTAGACCACGGCTTACCTGGATCTTTCTAATATCGCCAACCTCGATAACGACAGGTTTCCCAAGGAAAAGTGCGGCGATTTGCGCGAACGCTCCCAGATCCGGTCCCGAGGCATAGATCAGGTCCGCGTTACGGATGAGTCGGCGCAACTCAGGTATCGCAAACATCATCTTGACGAGGCGGGAAACGTACCGGCCATGTTCTATGTGACCCAGGAAGGTGACGTCACAGTCAGGCATTCTTCCTTGGTGATACGGTCGCGTAAATGCAGCGGCCCGCACGTCAAACCCCTCCGAACGGAGCATTGCGATGCGCTTCGAGTCCCGCGGATGGCCAATCACCGGTAGCAACGACAATACTCGAATATTTCGCTGGTTCACGGGCGTAGGTTCCCCGTGCCGGTGGGCCTTGGCTCGAAACCTTCGCCGGTCGCCACGCGTTCGGTTGGTGCAGTTCTGGCTACTGGGTGAAGCGCGTAGCCGAGGATTATCCAAAGGAAAGGATCGTAGAATTGCGCTTTCCACGAGAGGAGAGCGACTAACAGAGGGAGATACGATGGTCCCCACCGACTTGCTATGGACCAAGCAGTCAGCCCCACAACCGCTAATGTGGGGAGCAAACCAAAATAGTAAATCAGATTCGCCCAGATACCGACATCCTGCGGAGATAGGCACGCTTCGCAAAAGCGCGAGCCCATCGGCGCACCAAAAATCAATACGTCGAACACCCGCTCAAAGATCGCTCCAACCGCGGCGACCTTGTCCGTACCGGAGGTGCTTGTAAGGTCTGCTTTTACGTCTAGATAAGTCAAGGAGTCGCGGATTGTTGCATCCGGGAGACTGTAGAAGAAGATCAAGAATGCAACGCCGAATATGAGAACTAGGTAGGTTGCTCGGAATTTATTTCGAACGGTTGACTGAAATACTGCCTCAATTATTGCTCCAGCTGAGAACAGCGCGGCGCCGATTACCGCCCAAAGGGACAGGGTGACTAAAGTCGAGGCAACAATTGCGACTGTCAACGGTGAAATAATCCGCCTAAGGAGTAAGCACCGAAGAAATGTCGCCATTAACATCCACTGGGCATAAGTCCCCGGCTCGATCTGAAACCCTGAAAGGCGCGCCGCTGTACCGATCTGGTAAGCTCTTGAAGCGCTAGGAAAGATCAGTCCGTGCAGTTCCAGTATCTGGCCTTGTAAGAGAAATTGCCCCACTTGGAATATGAAGCCGCCTAAGTGGATTACGAGATAGACTGTTAGTAGGGCGATCAGGCGGTCGTCCCAATTTGGGTCGCGGAGCTGCCCAACTGCACTACCAACGGCGATTAGCGCAAAAGCGATGACAGCTCGGTCCGTGGTTTCGATCAAGTTCACCGACAAAAAGACGCAGGCGAGAATGAAAACCCACGCCACACCGTTTCCAATTGTTGCGCCGCCGATAGCAAATCGAGGCAGAAGAATAATTCCGAGGCATGCCAGCTTTATTACATAGGCCAGACCACTACCTGCCTCGCCGATCTCAAAATGTGTAGCCACAATGAAAAAGCAGATGCTTTCGACCCAAAACCAGGGGCTCCGAGCGTGCATCAGCAGCCGCTTCATCGAGTTCGGCGCTTCCAAAGAGTGCCTCTTGGTTGCGATCTCGGAACTGGAGCTTCGACTAGTCATCGAGCAGTCAGACCTCTGAGCAGGCTAGCAAAGGAAGCGCTATTCTGTGCCGCATCGCAGTATCGGTTCCAAATTTCGCGCGGGGAGCAGCGCAAGAGGAGTCCTCCCTCACCAAGCGCATTTAGTACGCGGGCGGCGAGTGCCTCTGATGCTTCGCACTGATCGGGCGGCACTAACATTCCGGACCTACCATCGATGACCACTTCGGATGTTCCGCCGACGTTGGCGGCCACTGCCGGTATGTCCGCGTTCAGTGCCTCCATGACGGAGACCGGAAGCCCTTCCGATTCGCTGAGATTTGCAAACAGGGCGACCGAGGTACGGCGGTAGAAGCTCTGGATATCTGAATTCTCGGTGGCGCCGTGCATTTTGACGGCGAGGCCGGATGGTATGTTGGCAAGTTCATTTTCCAGTAATTGAGAGTGGCCGCTGCCGAAGTGATGCCATTCAACTCGGCGCTCTTGCGCCATACTTTTCGCCAAGCGCGCGATTAGGTGAACTCGTTTGACGGGAACGATCTGGCTAACGCTCACTATGACTATGGGTTCATCTGGAGAGCGGGTTGAGGGCCGCGCTAGAGGCGGTCCAAAGTCAGGCGAACCGAGCCTGGCTACGACTTGTTCGCCGCTAGCCTTTGCGTCTGCGTGATAGGCGAAGTAGTCCTTCCCCTGTTCCGACACAAAAACGTTCAAGTCAGTGGCGGCCTGGACTTCGCGCCGGAATGGTATGTATCCGGCATTTTCCTGTCGCTCGAGGTAAAGGTCCACACCGTGGTATCGGGAGCAGGTGGCGGCGCCCTTAGCCTTGGCAAGAGGAAGGCAGAGCGCCGGGATTGCTCCCCAGTAGGAATAGACAACGAGGTCTGGCGATTTGAGCAACTCGTTAAGACCGCGGTGACGCCTCATCGCCAGGTCAAAACATGCTGCAACGATACTGCTGCGCAGTTGTGGCCAACCGAGCCTGCCTCCCTTGAAGCAGTCTGAAAGAAGCCGAGCTAGCGTCTTCCATGCAGTTGGATTTAGAAGACCCAGAACGTACAGCCATCGACCGTGCGACGCCAAGGGGCGCCAGCATTTTACGTTGCTGGGAAGCGCCCGGCGGCCGGCGGCAGCCTTCATCGGGAGTATCGTGACATCTTCAAAGGCTTGCGCTAGCGCTCGCAGCTCTGGCTCGAAGAACACCTCGTGCTGGGAGCCATAGGGATAGCGCATTGTCAAGACAAGGAGCTTCATTGGGTGGCAGCCATCTGAGTTGCCGAGGGGGCGGATGCTGCACGCAGCCAAACCACGTATGCGAGCATTACTGCCGCAACGGCAAGGCTTGATCCCAAGATCGCTTGCTCGATGCGCCCTCCCGCCAGAAAGATCACCCAAACTGATCCAATTCCGACGATATTCTGTGTCAACGACCAGCCAAATGCTGCGGGTTGTCGTTTGAGGAACGCTGGCATGAACGCCATCGCAGCGGCGATGGGCTCCATAATAATTATCGGAAATGCCGCCGCTGCGAGGGAACCCGCTGACGCCCATTCAGTACCGAACAATAGGGCGAAGATCTGTTCTCCGAGAAAAAGCAACATGACCGCAATCGGAATGGTAACAATCGCCAACAAGCTTGCTGAGTAGGTCCAGAGTTCGCGCAGCCGTGCGTGATTCCCCTTCGTCTTCGACGCTTCGGAAAAGCAGACTTGGTAGAGGGCGGTGCTGACCAGCCCGATGGTGCTGAACAGTACTTTTCGCATCAAGAAGTAGTGGCCCATCGCAGTCGGACCATAGAGGACGCCGATCGCTACTCCTTGAATCGCCACAAGCGCTTGGTGGCTCACCGCATGCGGCACAGACACTAGGGCAAAAGCACGAAAGCGCTTCGCGGCTGCCCATAGTTTCCCAATGTTTCGACCTTGAAGGGCGACTGACAATTTCGGCAGGTAACGTGCAGAAGCCCAAGCCAGTATCGCGGCCAAAACTAGATTTGCCACAAGTTCGCCCACGATCAGCGAGGATGCGCCTCGAGCCACAATCAGGGCTAGCGCCACCTGTCCCACCGTCATACAGACAGCTCGCAATACGCGACCGACGCCCATGGCGCGCAGAGCGCCAGTGCGCACTGCAGCCAATTGGAAGATTGAGGCAAGCGACGCCGAGACCGCGGCGAATCCCATCAAGGGGATAAGTTCGGCAACGGCGGGGCTAATCCATTCGACAGGCAGGCAGCACCCGCGAAGTACAAGCACGCCTACGGACAGGACAGCGGTCGCCGATACGCTTAGCAGAAGGCTCAGTGTGAGCAACGCACGCGCGCTACCATCTGAACGCGCCACAGGAATTGCGTACTCGTATCGCAATGTGAGCAGCGGGTAGACTGCCAAAACCATGGCTTGAAACGCTGAGTATCGGCCGAACTCGGCCGGACTAATCAGTCGACTGAGTAGGTAAATACCGAGGAACAAAATGGCATTTGCTGCCATGTTTGATGACAGCAACTCTAACGATGATCGAAGTCTGTTGCCGCCGGACGTCACGTGAGTGACCTCACTGTCATCGGTCCATGGTGTTTGTATTCACGATTGAACGAGCTCGTGGTGCCTACTGAGCAGTGCCTCTTTTCGCCTCCGGTCGGGATAGTTGATCAGTACCGCCCGATACTTCCCCTTGAACACGAACAGGCTTCCGGCGGCGGCGCCGATGATCGGGTGCTGGGCAAAGAGGCCGGCCATGTCGTCGAGGCTGGCGGCGCCACCGAGGATGGTCATGGGCAGGCTGGTTTCGGCGCGGCAGCGGGCAACCAAGGCGAGATCGTAGCCGGCTAGCATGCCGTCGCGATCGATATCGTTGACGATGAACTCGCCAGCTCCTGCTTCGGTGGCGAGGCGAGCTATCGCTTCGGGCGACTTGCCTGTCGCCCTTGTGCCGCTATGGGTGAAAGCCTCAAAGCTGCCGTCAGCTCGGCGCCGAACGTCGGCCACCACCGCAATGCTCTGGCTGCCGACGATCCGCGCGGCGTCTTGGATCAGCGCCGGATTGGCGATCACCGCGCTGCTCAACGCGACCTTTTCGACGCCGAGCTTGATAATCCGCTGCACCTGCTCGGGCGTGGCAACACCTCCGCCATAGGTGAGCGGCATGCGACACTCGGCGGCCAACTGGGAGATCAGGTCGTAATTGGGTTCCTGTCCGCGGACTGTGGCATCGATGTCGATAGTCAGCAGCTCGTCGACTTCCTTCTCGTTGAATATTCGCACCGCGTTGATCGGATCGCCGACATAGGTCGCGTCACGAAACTGCCGGGTTTTCACGAGGCCGCCGTTACGGAGCAGCAAGCAGGGGATGAGGCGAGGTCTCAGCACGTCAACTCCGCGAAGTTGCGAAGCAACTGCACTCCCCAGGCGTGACTCTTCTCCGGGTGGAACTGCACTCCGTAGCAGTTTTCCTGCTGCACGCCGCAGGCGAAGTCGCTTCCATACTCGGCGACGGCGAAGGTCAGCTCATTACGGCGCGGTACGACACAATAGCTATGGAGGAAGTAAAATCGGGCGTCCGCCTCGAGCCCGCGCATCAGCGGCGACGGTTGACCCGGGATTACATCGTTCCAGCCCATGTGCGGCAACACCTGCCGGCGCTCGGCAGGGCCGATACGGAAGCGTTGGACATCAGCATCAATCCAACCCAGGCCAGCCAGTTGTCCCTCTTCACTCCGGTGCGTCATCATCTGCATGCCCACGCAGATGCCGAGCACGGGTTTACGCGCAACTCGCACGGCATGGTCGAGTGGGGAACGCAGTCCAGCATTGTCGAGGGACTGCATGGCCCAGTCGAATGAACCGACGCCGGGAAGTATGATGCGCTCCGCCTGCTCGATCGCCTCCGCGGTCGCTGCAGGAGCGGCCACGATGCCAAGGCGGTCATAGATGTTCGCAATGGCCTGGATGTTCCCCAGTCCATAGTCGACAATGGCGATCATCGCTTGCCGCCCAGTTCCAGACCGAAGCTGCGCATAGCCGCCGCCCCAAGGGCATAGAGCGGCTGTTGTGACTTGTAGTCCCGGTAGCTCTTGTTGGGAGCTTCCAGATAACTGGTCAGTTCTTTCGGCGAGATACCGAGCTTGGTGGCGACATACTCAAAGTCGCGAGTCAGGGTTTCAGGATCGTGCGCGGGCATGGCGAGCGCTGCCAAGGCCTCGTCCCTCGTCATCTGACCGGTCAGAATGAGGCTCGAATATTGCACGCGTCGGGTGTCATAGCCGAACTTGGTGGGGAGCCAATAACCTTCGTAGAACCGGGTGAACCGGGACTCGAAGTGTTTCTGCGGGTAGGGCTGCCAACCGATCTGTTCGGTCAACAGTTTGATCGCATCAGCCTTGAGATAAGGCAGGTGATTCAGGGGCCTGACAACCTTGATGCCTTTGACGTAGGGCAGGTAGATCTTGTGGCGGAGAATCGAGGTGGTCGGAAAGGTCTTGAGCGGCCTTGATCCGAACCTGCGATGAATATCCCGCAGCTGCGTCTCGTCGGACTGGTAGTACATCCACTCCAGCGGATTCCGGATGCATTCGGTGGAGTAGTTTGCGCCCGTCAGAATGTACTTCACGTCATGCTGGAGTGCGAACTGGTACATGGTGGCAAAGAAGGCGTGGTCTTGCGGCGTGTCGATGTGAGGCACGCCGGCCTTGAAGAAGGCGAGCTGCAGGTCGCGCATCTCCTCCCAGTCGATGACGTGGGTGTAGAGGTCCAGATCCAGATGGTCGATCAGCTTCTCGATGTTGTTGACGGCCTCTTGCGAGTTCCAGCCGGCATCAACGTGAAAGATCAGCGGACGAAGTTTCAGCTGAATCTTGGCAACATAGGCCAGGTAGGAGCTGTCGATCCCACCGCTGACTCCGAGGATACAATCGAAATCCCGGCCCTCTCCCGCAGCTTTGATCTTCTCAACCAGCGTCGAGAGCCTTGCTTGGCCTTGCTCGCCGGTATCCCAGTTAGGGAGGATTTCAGTGTGGAAGGTACGGCAGTGATCGCACAGCCCCGTATCGTCGAAGCTGATAGCTGCGTCGGAGGTGTCCATTACGCAGTTTCTGCAGATTTGGTACGGCCGAGCCGTGTTTGGAATGCTCATGTGAACTGTTTGCTTGCCCTAAGGCATGTCGCGTCGACAAGCCCTGCGGTTAGTGGGTGAAAGCGCTTCACTTTCACTTCGACCCGAACCCTGACACCACGATCGCAACCGTTCTGAACGCGATCAGCAGGTCCAGCCAAGGGGAAAAGTTCTTGATGTAATAGAAGTCGTAGTGAAGCTTTTCGAGGGTTTGGTCGGCCCCCGTGACGTGGCCTTGGTTGACCTGGGCCCAGCCGGATATGCCTGGGCGGACAATGTTGCGATAGCCATAGAACGACAGTTGCTTGTCGTAGAATTTCGATAAGGGCGCGGTCTCCGGCCTGGGGCCGATCCAGCTCATTTCTCCCTTGAGCACGTTGAATAGCTGCGGCAGCTCGTCAATCCGGGTGCGGCGGAGGAACTTGCCCAGGCGCGTTATGCGCGGATCCGTGTCCGTGGTTACCGCAGACGCGAGCGTGTCGCCGGGCCGGCCGTCGTGATGCATGGTGCGAAACTTCAGGACCTTGAAGGGGCGCCCTCGGAACCCAATCCGCGTCTGGCGGAAAATCGCCGGCCCGGGCGACTCCAGGCGAATGACGAGGCCGACGAGCAGCAGGGCCGGGGACAGCACGATCAGCGCCACGAGTGCAAAGATCCAGTCCAGCCCCTGCTTCACCTTGAGATAGAGCGCGTCGGGGTTGAGCGAGCCGAGGGTGTTCTCGGAGAGGTGGGTGATCTCCAGCCGGCCGGTCAGCGATTCCCTGATCTGCTTGACGTGGAAGATGCGGATGCCGGCGAGAGCGCAATCGGCGATGAAGCGTTCCCAGTGCGGCTCGAGATCCTGCCTGAGATCGACGATCAGGCCGTTGAGGCGGCCCCGTGGCAGGGTGGGGGTGTCGAGCGGCAGCCACTCCACCTCGCGGATTGCGCCGAGCGTATCGACCTCGCCGCCCGGCACGATGGCGAGGCGCACCGTGCGGTAGCGGCGGTTGAGGGCGTGGGCGACAAACACCCAGACGATGGTCAGGGCGAAGCTGATGGGGAACAGGTAGCGATTGTACTCGAGGCGCAGCATCAGCAGGGCTGCCAGCGCCAACAGGAAACTCACCAACAGGGCCGGCACGCAATAGATGCTCTCTTCGACGCCGGGCAGCCGCGCCAACTGGCGCAGCCCGATCAGGCCCAGGGTGATGGCGGAGGCGGTGGCAACGATGGTGGAGATCTGCTCGGGCAGCAGCCAGCCGTCAATGTCGGTGCCCCAGCGGAACGCCACCGGCACGAGGACGCCGAACAGCAGGGCGCCGGCTATCTGCACGCGCGTGCGACCCAGCCGGCTCAGCAGCCAGTGCGGAGGCCATAGACCTCCCAGGCCTTCCTCCTGAATTTCCGCAGATTTTGCCGCATCCTGCGTCATTCATCAGTATCCCCTCAGTGAAGCAGTTCAATGCTTCTTATGTAAATTAACGCTGCGCTTGGTCTAAGAGAGTCTAAAAGTAGCTACGTTCGCTCAAGTGTCCGCCGTTGCTGCCAAAGACGTTAGTGTCGTCGCGGTCAAATTTGTCTTTGCTATGGTTGGCGGTAAGCAGACTGGAAAATCGACCGCATGAGAGAGTGGCCGTCGAACTCATGTGGCGGTGTAGTATCCGGCGTACTTGCCGGAATAGGCGGACTTGGAAATCTCCTGCTGGTTGAGCACGGCCAGAATTTCGGTCTCCGGCTTCTTGGCGCCCTGGAGCAGCGTCACCGCATGACGAACATCGTGCTGCGAAGTGCTGGCCCAACGCACTACAAACACAATAGAATCGGCGTGCTTCACAAGATACAGTCCGTCAACCACTGGTCCGACGGGCGGAGTATCAAGAACAATAATATCGAACGTGGAACGCGCCGCACTAATCAGTCGGGCGAACGTGGTACTGGAAAGCAGCGAATCTGTGGCAATGTCACTTCGACGGGCGCCGAGCACAACTTGGGCGCCGCTTTCATCATCGACAGTCATGATCGACGGCAGCGCATCTTCCTTGACCGCATGATTGAGATATTCGAGCAGGCCGGTCGACGGTTCTAGCCCGAGTTGACGGTGAATACTGGGTTTTCTGAGGTCGCAATCGATCAGCAGGGTCTTGTGGCCAGCCAGCGCATAGGCCCGAGTTATTGAGAGGGCCAGCGTGGATTTGCCTTCACTCGGCGAAGCCGACGATACCATTATGACGATGCCACCCGCTGGCCGGTGCGCCTCGCTGCGTTGCAGCGACTGATCTATGCCGACGCGGATGCGACGCACCGATTCCGCAAAGATCGAGAGCGGGCTCGACACCATGTATTCGCCGATCCCGCCATCGCCGGCGCCGGCTCGGGCCTCCTTCTGCCGGGGCACTGCCGAAATCACCGGACCGCGGAGGAAGGAGTGCAGCTGCGCTTCGCTGGTGAAGCCGCCGACGAAGTTCTCCCTGAGGAAGGCAAGGCCGATGCCGAGGCCGAGGGCGGCGAGACCGGCCAGCGTCAGGATCTGGCGCGGGTTGGGAAACGAGGGCTCGGATGGGGGCAGGGTCTGCGACACCACGCGACTGTCGGCCACCTGCAGATAAGCCTGGGCCTCGAGCTCGCGCAGGCGCGACAGCAGCGTCTGGTACTGGGTGCGGGCAATCTCGGCGTTCTGCTGCAGCTCGTAGATATTGGTCAGCACGTCGGGCGGCAGGTCGGTCGAGAGGATGCTGGTGCGCAGCTGGTTGCGGATGTCGGAAGCCTGCGACTGATAGGTGGCGACGCGCTGGCGCATGGTGGTGAGCTCGGCGGTCGTCGAGTTCTCGAGTTCGGTGTCGAGCTTGGCGACCTCGGCCCTGAGGTCGATCGATTGCTGCGAGGCGTCGACGGTGTCGGCGAGGCTGTTGACCAGCTGCTGGCGCTGCTCGGCGAGGGCCGCGATCGCCTGCGAGCCGAGATTGGCCGAGACCGCCGCCCAGTCGCGCTGCTCGAGGCTGCGCTGCACCAGTTCGGCCACCGCCGCGTCGCGGGCCCGGTTGCCCCCGACTTCCTTCAGTTGCGCACGCAAGGCGGTGAGATCGGTGCGACCGGTCTCCGCCGTGATGCTGTCGATATTGTCCTCGATGAACTTGTCGAAGGCGCCTTCCGATTGCGACACGGCAGCGCTGGCGCCGGCGATGCGGCCCTGGATGATGTCGCGCGAGGCGAGGGTGGAGCCGATCTTGGCGGCGAGCTGCACCTTGATGTAGGCGGCGGCAACCGCGTTGGCGATCCGCGCCGCCGTCGCCGGGTTGGGCGAACGGGCCTGGATGGCCAGCATGAAGGTGAGGCCGCGGCGCTGCACGGTGATACTTTCGCGCAGCTTCGCCATGACGCTCTGCAGCGCCTCGTCGCCGGTGGGCAACGTCGCCTCGGTGATGCGGAAGAAGCTCAGCACCGTGTCGCGGAACCCCAGCCGTACGCCGAACTCGGGATCGTCGATGAGGTTCTCGTCCTCGATGGTCTGCAGCAGCGTCGCTTCGGACTTCGCCAGCTCCACCTCGCTGTCGACCCTGGCGCTTTCACCCGAGCCGCCGCCCATCTGGGCATTGGGGTCGAGCAGGTCTTTCCGCGAGGGGTCGACCAGTACCAGCGTGCTCGCGGTGTAGATGGGCTTCATGGTAAACACGGCGGCCGTAGCAACCACCAGCACCGCCAGCACGGTAATCGCAATCAATCGCGCTTGCCGGCGCAGCAACCCCAGGATGCTGCGGAGATCGAAACCTTGGTCAGTCATAAATACTCAAGCACCAATTGCTGCCACCCCCTGTGGGCCCGGCCGGTGGACTATGGCGGATAGTGAACTATTGAGGCCGCCGGTATGCGCTTAACGTGCACCTGGAATGCGCGCCTGCACCGAAAAGGACTGTGGCTGATTCTCTCGGCTCAGGCGAACTGCTGACAGTCGCCCGGTAAGATACGCCCCAGTATCGACCGAAATGCGGTGATCGCCGAAGACTACGTCGGGGGTGGGCGTGTGGCCGTGCAGCACCAGCTTTTGAAACTCAGCGTAACCCGTTGCAGGCTCGTTACGAATCCACAGCAAGTCATCGGGATGCTGTTGTTCTAAAGGGGTGCCCAACCGCAGGCCGGCATGCACGAAAAGATAGTTGGGCGTCGAAAAAAGCAGCGGCAGCTGCCTCAAAAAGTCGCCGTGTTCGGCAGGAATGTGGCTGTGGATCAGGTCGCGCAGGGCCGAGCGGGAGGCGCTGGCCACCGCCGTTTCAGAAATCCCGTACGATTGCAGCGTCTCGATGCCGCCAAAACCCAGCCAGGACGAGTTGCGCGATGGCTGCTCGAGGAACTTCAGCATGGCAACCTCGTGGTTGCCGGCAATCGAGATCCGCTGGAAGTCCGGCGGCAATGGCGTGAGGAGGTGATCGAGCACGCCGGCCGATTGCGGACCGCGGTCGATATAGTCGCCCAGCATGACCAGCCATTTGGGACCCTCTCGTCCGGCCGCGTCCTCGAACAGCAGCGCCTCCAGCTGGCGCAGCAGATCGAGACAGCCATGGATGTCGCCAATGGCGTAGATGGTGCCTGGCTCCTCCGCCGCGCTGAGGGCCTCGAATTCCGCTGTCGCCTGCGGGGGGCGCGACAGTGGCAGCCGTGCGAGCAGGCGCTGCAGGTAGTTACGCATGGTCTCGCCGCTGCTCCGCCGCGCCGATGCCTGCGCCGATGGCAAGAAACACGATGGCCACGAAGACGAACGCCACCGCCTCGATCTCGAGGCTGAAATCGACGCTCGAGTGAACCGCTGCCACCACAATCACCCCGATCGCCGCGAGGCGTGGGCCGCTGGGGCGTGCGGCGAGCAGCCGGATGGCCGCCGCCACGACGATGATCAGCGGCAGGGTGCCGAAGATCAATCCAAACTCCGCCCAGAGCGCAAAGTAGGTGGAATGCGCCTTGTTCCACACCACGTCGGGGCTGACCGGGAGCTGGTGGAACAGCGGGAAGGTGCCCTCGAAAGTGCCGCCACCATAGCCGACAAGCGGGCTCGAGACGATCATCTGCCAAACCTGCCGGTAGAGATCGACGCGGACGTCGCCGGCGGTTTCGAGCGAACCGACGCGCTCCAGCAGGCCGCCCCCATTCAGGGCCAGCATGCCGATGGTCCCGAGCAGCAATACGGCGAGGATGCCCAGCCAGATGCCGGTGCCGAGGCGACGGCCGGCCAGCGCCAGCAGCGTCACCGAGAGGGCGCCGACCAGCCCGGCGACAAAGCCCATGCGCGATTGAGTGGCGACGAGCGCCGCGCCGATAACGAACAGCCCTGCGCCGATCAACGCCAGGGTTGCGACACGGCGATGGCGCTTGCGCCGGCTCTCGCCCTGTTCGAGCTGGCCGATGGCCAGCGCCACGCCGATGGCGAGGCCAAAGGTGAGATAGGTGGCGTAGCTGTTGCGATTGACGAAGGGGCCGGTGGCGATGCTCCCCGAGCCCGGGATGCCGAGCAGGGCGCCCAACTGCCCCTGCAGCACGATGCCAAGCAGGCCATAGGCGACGATGATCACGAAGATGGCGTTCAGCACCCGGTCGGCGCGCGAGTTGCGATAGCCCACCTGCCGGAACAACAGGGCCAGCAGCCCGTAGCAGGCGAACTGCAGCAGCGTCAGACTGGTGGTCGCCGGATCGAGGCTGATGCTGGATGCGCTGAGCTGAAGTCCGCGGGGCAAAACCTGGATCGGGCTGTAGCCGAGCCCGCCCAGTGGCAGCACCTGCACCACGACGAACAACAGCAGCACGATGAACAGGATCGTCACTTCCGGAAGCCGCCAGGGGCTGATGCGCAAAGCGCTGCCCCGGGCACGCAGCGAGAGGAAGTACACCAGCCCGATCACGCCGAGCACGACACCCCAGGCGGCCCAGAATGCCGGCCGATTGCTGCCGAGCGGCAGCGGCGACAGGCCAACCAGCAGCAGCAGCACCCCGCCCAGGCGGTCATTGGCATTGCCGCGGCGGGTTGGCACGGCATGCCGGCGCGTGCGCTCCATGGCTTGATCGGGCAGGGCAGTCACGTCTGGGGCTCCAGGTCTCACGGGGTGGCAGGGGGCGCCGCTCGGCGGGCGGCGATCTCGTTGCGCAAGGCCGCGACGAAGCGCCTCTGCTGCTCGGGTGGCAGGGTTTCGACGATCGCCGTGATGCGCTCGCGGAATCCTGCCAGCGCGGCGTAGCGGCGAGCAATCACCCGGATGCCGCGCTGGCTGATGACCAGCAGCGCCAGGTCGGTCTCGTGGCCGGCAATGGCGGCGGGCTGCAACTGCGCCAGGTGATCCTCGGACAGCTTCACGCGGAGCTCGGCCAGCCATTGCTCGGTGGGCGCCAACTCTCGCGAGGTGCCGAGGGCGGCGTTGAAGGCGCCCGAGTCGCTGTGTTCGGCGGCCAGCAGTGCCACGACATAATAGGCGTAGGCATAGGTTGGCGACGCCGCGGCAAAGCCCGTGGCGGCGCTGCTGCAGGTCTTGAGCGCCGCGTTGCGCCGTTCGGTGGGCATGGTGAGGCCATAGAGCGAGCTCGCGACGGCCACGCAATCGTCGAGGATGAGATCGTGCGCCGGGCGCGACAGCCCTGGATGGAACTCACCGTCGGCGAGCACCTCGATGCGCTGTGCCAGCCCGCTGCCGGCGAACAGATAGGGCCCCGATTCGGCGAGGAGCGCGTAGGCCGAGCCGAAGGCCAGGAGCAGTGAGGTGATCGAAAGCAGCAGCAGGCCAAGGGCGCCGGTAGCTCGTCGACCACTCATCGCCGTGCCCTCAAGACATCGGCGTTACCACAGGAAACCTCAGGTGACTCAAGCAACGAGACGTGGTTAAGCTTGCTAATTCTGCCTGCTCCGGCCTCTCGCCACGAGAGTCGCCCAGTGTCAGCAAGATTGACCGCGACCGGTACCATGCAGTACCTTGCGCCATCCTGCGGAGATATTTGTCATGCGAAACATACTTGGAACGCTTGCCGTCGCTAGCATGGTGACCTTCGGCGCGATAGCCCCTGTGGGCGCCCAAAGCGTCGTTACCAGCGTATCGATCGCCGACATCAAAGCCAGCTGCCATACTGGCGGCAGCGACCAGGCGTGCATCGCCGCGGTCGAGGCCTACATCGCCGATATCAGGGCGGCAGGGCTGCCGGCCGATCAGAAGGACGCGCTCCTGGCGCAACTCGTGGTTGAGCTGGGCTCGATTGCCTCCAGCCTGCCGGCCAATGTTCGGGCCCGCGTCGCGGACGCCATCAACATCATTGCCAACGAAATCACCGATCCTACCCTGGCCTCTCGGATTCAGGTCGCCGCGGCGAATGTCGAAGCCGGCATCGACCTCGGCGGGGGCGACGTCTCGGCCAGCCCAGCCTGATCCCCCCCGCGGACGAGCGGGTTATCGCGCGCATCGCACGGGTTGGCAGACCTCGGTCGCCGACCCTGATTTTTTGCGGTTCGCTTTACAGGCCAGACGGTGCGACACATCAGCCGGTGGTACGCTGCTGCTGCGCGACGATTGCTCCGACGATGATCCAGTAGGGTGCAGCGCGGGGGCGACGGACCGCGTCTCTCGACGCGGCCCGCTCATCGGCTTTCTCAGGTGATCGAGCCGACCACGCCCTCGATCAGGTAGTCGGTGCCCCACAGGGCGCCGTCATAGAGGCCGAGCGTGCCGTCGATGACGAGCTTGCCGGTATTGTCCTTGAGCGGGCCGACGAAGATCGGGGCTCCCGATCTGGTTTCTTCGATCGCCTTGGTGGCGGCGGCGATCGCGGCTTCGGTCGCCCCGGCGCCAAACGCCGTTGAAGCCACCATATCCTTGTCGTAGCCACCCTCGTTGACGTTGGGCAATTTCTCACCGGCGGCGATCAGTTTGGCATATTCGGTATAGACCGTGCCCCACTTGAGCTCAGCGCCGGTGATGAAGCCCTTGGGCGCCAGCGACGCCTGGTCGGCATTATGGCCGCAGCTCTTGACCCCACGCCCCTCCGCCGTCTCGACGATCACCTTGGGGCTGTCGACGTGGCAGGCGATGACGTCGCAGCCAGCGTCGACCAGCGCGTTGGTGGCCTCGGCCTCGCGCACCGGCAGGCTCCACTCGCCGGTGATGATCAGGCGCACCTCGGCATTGGGGTTCACCTTTTTCACGCCCAGCGTGAAGGCGTTGACGTTGCGCAGCACCAGCGCGATCGGCTTGGCGGCGATGAAGCCGATCTTGTTGGATTTGGTGGAGAGACCGGCGGCCACGCCATTCACATAGTGGCCCTGGTCGAGATAGCAGAAGTAGCCACCCAGATTGATCGGATCGGTGTCCTTGTTCCACAGCGAGGTCGGGTGGCGGAACTCGACGTCCGCGTGCTTCTTCGCCGCTTCCTTCATGAACGGGTCGAAATAGCCGAACGAAGTCGGGAACAGCAGTTTCGCACCGTCGAGGTTGATCATCGATTCCATCGACTGGGCGACCGCGTCGGTCTCGGGGACATTCTCCTCCTCGACCACGGTGACATCAGGCAGGGCTTTCAGCGCGGCGGCACCGACGGCATGGGCCTGGTTCCAGCCGAAGTCGGTGACCGGACCGACATAGATCATCCCGATGGTCAGCGGCGTTGCAGCCTCGGCCTTCATGCCGCTTGCCAGCAGCAGCGATCCGGCAGCGGCGCTGCCGAGGAAGTGTCGGCGGTTCATTGAGAAATTGGACAAGGTTGCACCCCCATGAGTCCAGGTTTCATCGTCCGGTGAGCGCGGCATGCGCCCATCGTCTCGGCCGCGCGGTGGCGCAGCGATGGCTTAGTCGGTTAGTTCCGGAGCGCGGTCAGGCGGCGCCGGTTTCAGTCACAAGGCGGTTGGCCTTGAGCTGTTCGTACTCACCCACCCCGAGCGTTTTGATGTCGAACTGATCGCGGGTGCGGGCGTAGCTATGGCCGCCGAGGCGACCGATGGCATCCATCTTGAGCTGGTCGACGTGCAGTCGCGCCGGATCGACAATGTCGGCCCGGATATGGATGCCCAGCACTTGCCCCAGCACGATCTCTCGCGCCCTGCCGACTTCGATCGTGGTATGGCGCCGGCACTCGAGCGCCGCGGGCGCCGAGACGATGCGCGGGCTGCGCACCGCCTTGCCCGGTACCGTTTCGAGGCCGGCCTCGGCCAGTTCGTCGACATCGGGGCCGAACTTGATGGCGCAGATCTCCATCTGTGCGGCGAGCGCGTCGTCGACGATGTGAACGGTGAACTCCTCGGTCTCGCGAATATTCCGCGCCGTGTCCTTGAGGCGCATGTCATCGTAGTTTTCGATGCCGATGGCGACGATCGCCGGATCGTGGGTGAGCACGTTGAAAAAGCTGAACGGCCCGGCATTGCGCTGGCCGCTGCGGCTCAGCGTGGTGATGAACGCGATGGGGCGGGGAATCACCGTGCCGATCAACAGCTTGTAGCGCTCGCGCGCACTCAGCTCGGCAAAGTCGAAGTGGACGTGGCCGCTCATTTGGCGCGCTTCTGCTTGAGCGGGATCGCGCCGTCGCGCCCCGCGATGGCACCGGCATAGCGGGCCAGCACATCGCCCAGCGCCACACTGGCGGGGTCGGTATCGTGCATGGCCCGGCGCTCCACGACGGACATGTGCGCGTCCATCAGGCCGATGGCCTTGGCGGCGTCGCCGGCGCGCAGCGCGGCGATGATCTCGATATGCTCGTTGGGGCCACTGTGATCGTGGCTGTGCGGCGAGCCGTAAACGGCAAGGATCAGCGAACAGCGGGTCACCAGTTCGGACATGTAGCGCTCGAGCAGCACATTGCCGCTCAGTTTCGCCAGCCGGATGTGAAACTCACCACCCAGGCGCCCGGCAACGTGCTCTTCATGCCGCTCGCGGGCCGCATCCTCCTCGCGCACCAGCCCTTCGAGCTCGGCGCCAAAGCTTGGTTTCCAGCGCTTGATGACGAGGTCGACGGCCTGGGCTTCCAGCCCCCGCCGCACCTCGAAGACGTCACGGGCCTCCGCCAGGGTCGGTTGGGCGACGATGGCCGTGCGCTTGGGCCGTGCATCGACCAGCCCTTCTGATTGCAGTTTCGCCAGCACTGCCCGCACCAGCGTCCGGCTCATGCCGAAATGTGCGCCTATCTCATCCTCGGGCAGTTTGGTGCCCGGTTGCAGCGCCCGCTCGAGGATCGCCTGTTTCAGCGCCTCGTGAGCGATATCGGTGCGGGGGGATGGCCTGGTCATTCAAACCTCGTATTGCCGATCCATTCATGCATACGAGATTGAGCGTTGCAAGTATGCCAGAATTTGCGGTCAACCGGCAAAACTGCAGCAGTTTGCAGCCACTTGCGGCCAACATGCGAGAATCGCATGGCTGATCTGCACGAAACCGGATCGTCGTTGCGCCAATCATGTATACAGTTTTGGTATTCGAAACGGGAGGGGCGCATGCCGGCCAGGACCATTATTCTCAAGCTCAACCAGCAGCAGCTCGAACTGATCGACCGCACCATCGCCAAGGGCGCTGCACCCGACCGCGCGGCATTAGTGAAGCTGGCCATCCGCGAGCACGCGGGACGGCGCGCCAAATGAGAACCGTGCTCCAGACCCTGATGCTGCAGCCAGGCACCGGCAAGGCGTTCGAGCTGCTCGCCGGTCAGATCCTCCGCATCGAGCAGGTGGAGGGCGGGCAATGCGTCGATTTCAACGCCTTCAACCTGCACGACTACAAGGAGTTCATGCATTGCGGACGCACCCGTACGGTGCACGGCTTCAACCCCACCGAAGGCGCGTTCCTGTGGAGCCAGCCGCCGCGCGAGCGGGCGCTGCTCTATATCCTCAAGGATACCGTCAAGCGTAACGACGTGCTGTTCCCGCGCTGCTCGGCCTATCTCTACGAAAGCGCCTACGGCTTTCACGATCACACCAACTGCCATGACATCCAGTCCGAGGCGCAGCGCGAGTATGGTCTGACCCCGGACGATGTGCATGACAGCTTCAACTTCTTCATGAACACCGAAGTCGGTGCCGACGGTCGGGCGGCCATCACCCGGCAGTCGAGCCGGGCAGGGGACCATGTCGACCTGCTGGCGTTGACCGATGTGCTCGCCGTGCCCAATGTCTGTGGCGCCGACATCATGCGCACCTCGAATTTCTCGCTGAAGCCGATCCGGCTCACCGTGTTCGAGGCAACCGAGTCGGACCTCGCCAGTGTCCCGCCGACGCCCGTCCTGCGCAGCCAGCGCACGCCGCAGGATTTCCGCCAGCCCGTCATCAAGGCCGACCGGGAACTCTACCGCGATCCCAGCTACGCCCCAGCCTTCACCAATGTGCCGATCCGCATCGAAGAGCTTGTCGTCACGCTGACGGAGGAAGAGGCCCTGCTGTTCGACGCGGCGCGCCAGCCGCTCTACGGCAATGATGACGGCGCAGCGCTGCGCGACATGCTCTTTACCTGGTGGGAAGAACGGTACCTGGGAGCCAGCGCGGGCGCGCCCGCCATCACCCGGTAAGAAGCGCTGCGCAGCGCCTACTTTGTGTGCAGGTTGCTCCCGCATTCGACATGGCACCGCCTGGCCGACAGTGGGCGCATCATCTAAGAGTCTGAAAGGCAACAGCATTCAAGTCTGGCACGGCCCTTGCTCCATTGTATCCAGAGTTAGGAGCTAGGGTTCCGGCGCCGGTACGTATCCGGCGCGTCAGGTCCGAGAGCATCCACCGGAGCGGGAGACATCCCTCCGGGACACGGCGGGACAAAAGCCCGGGAGACCTCGTAGCCAAGGGATTGGCAGCGCGGGTCTTTACGCGCCATCGCCGATCCCCAAGTCGAAACAGGGGATTGCGCATGAAGATCACCAAACTGGTTTCAGCCCTCGCGCTCACGGCGCTCATCGCCGCCGGCGCGACCACCGTCGAGGCGCAGCAGAAGACCGACTTCAAGGTGGCCTGGTCGATCTATGTCGGCTGGATGCCCTGGGGCTATGCCGCCGACACCGGCATCGTCAAGAAATGGGCCGACAAATACGGCATCACCATCGAGGTCACGCAATTCAACGACTACGTCGAGTCGATGAACCAATACACCGCCGGCGCCTATGACGCGGTGACCCTCACCAACATGGATGGCCTCTCCATCCCGTCCGCCGGCGGCGTCGACACCACTGCGGTGATCATCGGCGATTTCTCGGCCGGCAACGACGCGGTGATCCTCAAGGACAAGACTGCCCTTGCCGACATCAAGGGGCTTCCGGTCAACCTCGTCGAGTTCTCGGTGTCGCATTATCTGCTGGCGCGCGCGCTCGAGAGCGTCGGCATGACCGAGCGCGACGTCAACGTCGTCAACACCTCGGACCCCGATATGGTCGGCGCCTTCCAGACCGCCGATGTCAGCGCCATGGTGACCTGGAACCCGATGGTCTCCGAGATCGCTGCTCTGCCCGGCGCCCACAAGGTGTTCGACAGCGCGCAGGTCCCCGGCGAGATCATCGACATGATGGTCGCCAACACCCAGGTGCTCACCGACAACCCCGATTTCGGCAAGGCGCTGGCCGGCATCTGGTACGACACCATGGCCGTGATGACCGCCCAAACCCCCGAAGGGGCGGCGGCCCGCGCCGCGATGGGCGCCGCCTCGGGCACCGATCAGGCCGGTTTCGAGTCCCAGCTCGCCGCGACCAAACTGTTCCCGACCGCGGCGGAAGCCGTGACCTTCACCACCTCGCCCGACCTCAAGGTGACGATGGACAAGGTCCGCACCTTCCTCTTCGACAAGGGCCTGCTCGGTTCGGGCGCCGCCTCCGCCGACGTCATCGGCATCGAGCTGCCGGGTGGCGCGGTGCTCGGCGACGCCAACAACATCAAGCTGCGGTTCTCGGACGTCTACATGAAGGCCGCGGCAGAGGGCGCGCTGTAGCCACGACACGTCTCACCGCAGCTTCGGCTCCATCGCCTTCTCCCTCGCCGGGGAGAAGGCACCCGAGCGGCGGATGAGGGGTCTGTCTCCACCACCACCGGGCACCCCATGCGTCTCATCAACCTCAAGCCATCGCGAACCAACCAGCTGATCCTGGCCCTGCTGCCGTTCCTTGCGCTGCTGCTGGCCTATGCGCTCGGATCCACCGCCCGCCTGGCCGAGAACCCGTCGGACAAGCTGCTGCCGGCGCTGAGCAGTATCGCCGATGCCGTCAATCGCCTGGCCTTCGTGCCCGACCCGCGCACCGGCGAGTATCTGCTCTGGTCCGATACTCTGGCGAGCCTTGGCCGCCTCTGCTCCGCCCTCGGCATCTCGACGCTTATTGCCCTCGTCTTCGGCATGGTCGTTGGCATGTTCCCTTATGCCCGGGCGCTGCTGGCCCCGTTCTTTGCCGCCGTCTCGATGGTGCCGCCGCTCGCCCTGCTGCCCATCCTGTTCATCGTCATGGGCTTGGGTGAAACATCCAAGATCACCCTCATCGTCATCGGCGTTGCCCCGATCATGATCCGCGACCTGGCGCTCAAGGTCATGGAACTGCCGCGCGAGCAGACGGTGAAGGCCGAAACGCTGGGTGGCAATTCCTGGCAGATCGCCTTGCGTGTCGTCCTGCCGCAGATCCTGCCGCGCCTTCTCACCTGCCTTCGCCTGCAACTCGGTCCGGCCTGGCTGTTCCTCATCGCGGCCGAGGCGATTTCGGCAGATTCCGGGCTCGGCTACCGCATTTTTCTCGTCCGTCGCTACCTGTCGATGGACGTGATCTTTCCCTACGTCATCTGGATCACGCTGCTCGCCGTGCTCACCAACGTCCTGATCGATCTCGTCCGCATCCGGGTCTTTCCGTGGTCCGAACTGGATAAGGCGTCATGATCGTCGTCAACAATGTGTGGAAGGAATACGGCGACCAGATCGTCCTCGAGCGCGTGTCGCTGACCATCGAGGACCGGGCCTTCGTCGCCCTGGTCGGCCCCTCCGGCTGTGGCAAGACCACGTTCCTGAAGCTGCTGCTCGGCGAAGAGCGGGCAACACAAGGCACCATAGTCCTCGACGGCAAGCCGTTGGCGCCCGAACCCGGCCCCGACCGCGGTGTCGTGTTCCAGCGTTACTCGGTGTTTCCGCATCTGACGGTGCTCGGCAACGTGCTGCTCGGCAAGGAGTTTGAGGCGTCCCGCTTTCGCGCCCGGCTGGTCGGCGCGGCCCGTCGCGACGCCATCGAAGAGGCGCGTGGACTGATCGCCGAAGTCGGCCTCGCCGGCAGCGAGGACAAGTATCCGGCCCAGCTTTCCGGCGGCATGCAGCAGCGCCTGGCTCTGGCGCAAGCCCTCATCATGCAGCCGCGGGTGCTGCTGCTCGACGAGCCGTTCGGCGCGCTCGATCCGGGCATCCGTGCCGAGATCCACGTTCTGATGAAGCGGCTCTGGAACGAAACCAATCTCACCGTCGTGATGGTCACCCACGACATGCGCGAGGCCTTCACCCTGGGCACCCGCGTCATCGCCTTTGAGCGACCGCGCAACCGGCCCGACGAGCGCGAGCGCTACGGCGCCTCGCTCAGCCGCGACATCGACATCTGGCCGCCGCGTCGTGCCGGTGTTCTCGACCCAGACAGCCCCGATCGGGACGGCCCGATCCACGAGGTGGGCGCCAGCCGGGACGACCCGGCGCCATCACCTCAAGGAGATCCGGCATGAGCCGAACCCCGGAGCAGATCGCTGCCGACCGCGCCCGCTACGAAGAACACCAGAGAAAGGGCCTCAGCTTTGCCGCCAAGGCACTGCCGGAAGCCAGCGTAGTGCCGGCCGCGCCGATCGCGGGCGATGTCATCGCCACCGAAACCCTGGCCGCTGGCTGGTACTGGTCGACCCTGCTGCGCCAGGGGGAGGCCCTGCGCATCGCACAGACGCACGGTTTCGCCTCGGTTGCCCTCGTCTGCTGGAGCGCCCGTGACACCAGCGAGCGGCTCAACCTGCCGGATACCGTCAAGGTGCAGTGGGATACCCGCGCCCAGCGGGGCAGGGTGCTGTTCTCCGACATGGGCCGGGTGATGCTGTCGATCACCGAGGACTCCTCGGGCGGCGCGCATGACGTGCTGCTTGGCGGCTCCACTGCCGCCGCCAATGCCGCAAAGTATCCCGGCGCCGTCACCCGCAACACACGGGATAATTTCGTCCTGGCTGCCGGCAAGCTTGGCCTGTCGCGACGCGATCTGCCGATGGCGCTCACCCTGTTCGCGCCGGTCCGTGTTTCCGATGACGATGGCCACTTCGCCTGGCAGTCCGACCTGCTCGACGGCAACCACTATGTCGACCTGCGCGCTGAGATGGACCTGCTTGTTGCGCTGTCCAACTGTCCACACCCACTCGATCCCGGGCCGGTCTACGCGCCGAACCCCGTCGAAATCACCCGCTATGTTGCCGAAGTGGCGGGCGATGACCTCTGCCGCACCGCCACCGCCGAAGCCGTTCGCGGTTTCGAGAACAACGCCCGTGCGGGGGCCTGAAATGCGTCAGCCAGCCACCGCCATCCAGTCCCATTTCATCCCCGCCGAAGCGCCGTGGTCCGGCATCGTCAGGAAAGGCCAGACCATCCGCATCGTCGACAGCGAGGGGCAGCAGGCCGTCGACACGATCTTCTACCGCGCCGACGACTTTGCCGAACGTTACAGCGCCCAGGACACGCTGCGGACCCAGGGCTCGGCCTATGTCGGGGTCGGCACGAAGATCGTCTCCAGCGAGGGCAACACCATGCTCACGGTGGTTGCCGACACCTGCGGTCGTCATGACACCATGGCCGGCGCCTGCTCGTGCGAAAGCAACACCGTCCGCTTCGGCCATGAAACCCGCTATTTGCACGCCTGCCGTGACAACTTCCTGCTGGAAGTGAGCAAACACGGCATGAGCAAGCGGGACATCGTCCCCAACATCAACTTCTTCATGAACGTGCCGATCTCGCCCTCGGGCGAGATGACCATCGTCGATGGGCTGAGCAAGCCCGGCGACTATGTCGAACTGGTCGCCGAAATGGACGTGCTCTGCGTCATCTCCAACTGCCCGCAGATCAACAACCCCTGTAACGGCTTCAACCCGACGCCCATTCAGGTCCTGGTCTGGGACGCCGAGTGATGTTCACCAAGGTCCTTATCGCCAACCGCGGCGAAATCGCGGTGCGCATCATCCGCACGCTCAAGCGCATGGGCATCGGCTCGGTCGCGGTCTACTCCGACGCTGACCGCTTCACCAAGGCAGTGCAACTCGCTGACGAAGCCATCCGCCTCGGCCCCGCGCCGGCCGCCGAGAGCTATCTCGACGTCGAAGCCGTCCTCGCCGCCTGCAAGGCAACTGGGGCGCAGGCGGTCCACCCCGGCTACGGCTTCCTGTCGGAGAACACGGCTTTTGCCCGCCGGCTCGAAGCCGAGGGCATCACCTTTATCGGGCCGACGCCCGAGAACATCGAGGCTTTTGGCTCAAGCACACGGCTCGCGAGTTGGCCAAAACCAACGGTGTGCCACTGCTCCCAGGCACCGACCTGCTCGCCACTGCCGAGCAGGCGCTCGAGGCAGCCGAGACGGTCGGCTACCCGGTGATGCTCAAGTCGACCGCCGGCGGCGGCGGCATCGGCATGTCGCTCTGTGCTGACGCAGCGGCGCTGAGTGCCGCCTTCGATGGCGTACAACGCACCGCCCGGGCCAGCTTCGGCGATGCGCGGGTCTATCTGGAGCGCTTCGTCTCCGACGCCCGCCATGTTGAGGTTCAGCTCTTCGGCGACGGCAAGGGCAGGGTGATTGCACTGGGCGAGCGCGACTGCTCGCTGCAGCGGCGCAACCAGAAGGTGGTGGAGGAAACGCCGGCACCCGGGCTTTCCGCTACCACACGCTATCGGCTACACGAGGCCGCCGTGAATCTCGGCCGTGCCGTCGGCTATCGATCCGCCGGCACGGTCGAGTTCATCTACGACCCCGATCGCGAGGAGTTCTATTTCCTCGAGGTCAACACCCGCCTGCAGGTCGAACACCCGGTCACCGAAGCGGTTTTCGGCATTGATCTGGTCGAGTGGATGATCCGCCAGGCCGCCGGCGAAACCGTCATCCCGGTTGCGCCGCTGACGCCGAAGGGCGCGGCGATGGAGGTCCGGCTCTACGCCGAAATCCCGCATGCCAACTTCCAGCCCAGCGCCGGATTGCTCACTGAGGTGAAGTTCGGCGACGCCCGCGTCGATACCTGGGTCGAGACCGGCACCGAGGTCACCAGTTTCTACGATCCGATGCTGGCCAAGATCATCGTCGCTGCCGATGATCGGCCGGCCGCGATCGCGAAGCTGCGCACCGCGCTGGATGAGACCAGCATTTCGGGCGTCGAAACCAACCTCGACTACCTCCGCGCCATCGCCTCGTCCGACCTGCTCGCCTCCGGTTTGGTGGCGACCACGGCGTTGCGGCGCTTCGCTTTCACCCCGGACGTAGTGGAAGTCATCACGCCCGGCGCGCAGTCCTCGCTGCAGGAACTGCCGAGCCGGCTCGGGCTGTGGCACGTCGGCGTGCCGCCATCGGGACCGATGGACGAGCGCAGCTTTCGCCACGCCAATCGCCTCGTGGGCAATGCCGATGAGACGGCGGCGCTCGAACTCACGGTTTCCGGACCAACCCTGCGGTTTCATGCGCCGGCAACGCTCGCGCTCGCGGGTGCATACATGCCCATGAAGCTCGACGGCGCCCCGCTGCTGCACAACCAGCGCATCGAGATCGGCGCAGGCCAGATCCTGAGCATCGGCGCGATCGAGGGGCCGGGCCAACGGTCATACCTCGCCTTCTCCGGCGGCCTTGCGGCGCCCGAAGTGCTTGGGTCCCGGGCCACCTTCGCGCTTGGCAAGTTCGGTGGCCATGCCACCGGCACCTTGCGCGCCGGCGAGGTCCTGCATCTCGGCCGTGCCGGGCAAATTGCTAGCCCCGCCACCGATCCCGCGCCGCTGACCCGCAACTGGGAAGTCGGCGTGCTCTACGGCCCGCACGGTGCGCCGGACTTCTTCCTTGAGCAGGATATCGAGACCCTGTTCTCGACGGCCTATGAGGTGCACTTCAACTCGGCGCGCACCGGCGTCCGGCTGGTCGGACCGGCGCCGAGATGGGCCCGTACCGATGGTGGCGAGGCTGGCCTCCATCCGTCCAACCTGCATGACAACGCCTATGCCGTCGGCGCCATCGACTTCACCGGCGACATGCCGATCATCCTCGGTCCGGACGGGCCGAGCCTTGGCGGCTTCGTCTGCCCCGCCGTCATGGCGCGCGACGAGCTTTGGAAACTTGGCCAGTTCAAGCCAGGCGACAGCATCCGCTTTGTCCCGGTCGCCCGCCCCGATGACACGATCGCCGGCCCGGCGATCCACCGGCCGGGAGAGGCCGGCTCAGCCATCGTCGGCCATTCCGATGCCGGCCCCGTGCCGGTGGTCTACCGGCGGCAGGGTGATGACAACCTGCTGGTCGAGTACGGCCCGATGGCGCTCGACCTCGCCTTGCGCCTCCGCGTTCACCTGCTGATGGAATCCGTGCGTCGGGAGGCGAGGCTCGGAGCGAGGAACGGTATCATCGACCTCACCCCCGGCATCCGCTCCCTCCAGATCCATTACGACTCGACCCGCATCAGCCGCGGCCATCTCCTCGGATTGCTGCGGGAGATGGAGCAATCCCTTCCGGTCCCGGAACAGGTCACGGTCCCCTCCCGCATCGTCCATCTGCCGCTGAGCTGGAACGATCCCGAGGCGCAACTGGCGATGCGGAAGTACCAGGAGCTGGTCCGGCCGAATGCCCCGTGGTGTCCTGACAACATCGAGTTCATTCGCCGCATCAACGGTTTGCCGGACATCGAGGCGGTAAAGGCCACCATCTTTGATGCCAGCTACCTCGTCCTCGGTCTGGGCGATGTGTATCTCGGTGCGCCGGTCGCGACCCCGATGGACCCTCGCCATCGCCTCGTCACCACCAAGTACAACCCGGCCCGCACCTGGACCCCGGAGAACGCTGTAGGCATCGGCGGCGCCTATATGTGTATCTACGGCATGGAAGGTCCGGGCGGCTATCAGCTGTTCGGCCGCACCATCCAGGTCTGGAACACCTGGCGTCGGACGGCTGCTTTCGCCAGGTCGCCATGGCTGCTCGATTTCTTTGATCAGATCCGCTTCTTTCCGGTCAGCCATGATGAGCTGACCGAAGCGCGCGCCGCCTTCCCGCATGGCGGCTACCCAGTGCGGATCGAGGAGACAAAGCTCTCCTACGCGGATTACGCGGCCGAGCTCGCCCGCAACGCCGACAGCATCAGCGCCTTCAAGCGCACCCAGCAGTCGGCCTTTGAAACCGAGCGTCAGCGCTGGAAGGAAGAGGGTCTCGACAGCTTCGTCGCCGACGATGGCGCAAGTGCTGCCGACACCAGCGAGATCCCGACCGGCCACTTCGGCGTGGCGAGTTCGGTGCCCGGCAATATCTGGAAGATCCTGGTCGAGGACGGCGCCCATGTCGAAGCGGGTCAGCCGGTCGCCATCATCGAATCCATGAAGATGGAAATCACCGTCACCGCCCACGCCGCCGGCGCCGTCCGCGACGTTCGGGCCGGGCCGGGGCGCAACGTCAAAACCGGCGACGTCATCATCGTACTAGAGGAGATCTGAACATGGCCGAGAACCAAGCTGACGGCGCGCTTCCCATCGTGGTCGTCGGGGCCCATCTCACCGGCCTGCCGCTCAACCCGCAACTGACCTCCTCGGGCGGCCAGTTCGTCAAACGCTGCCGCACCTCCCCGGATTACCGGCTCTTCGCCCTCCCCAACACGACGCCGCCCAAGCCGGGCATGGTGCGCGAACCCGGTTTTGTCGGTCCCGGTCTCGAGGTCGAAGTCTGGTCGCTGCCATCCGATGCCTTCGGCCGTTTCGTTGCCGCCATCCCTGCGCCGCTCGGCATCGGCAAGGTCTCGCTCGAGGACGGTACCGCCGTTTCGGGGTTCCTCTGCGAGGCCCATGCCGTGGCCGAGGCGGAAGAGATCACGCGCTTTGGCGGCTGGCGGGCATTTCTGGCGGAGCGTGCAGGATGAACGCTGTCATTCGCGCCGTGCGGTTGCTGCTGCATCGCCTGGGCGACGGCCTCGCCGCCCGCAAAGGCATTGTTCGGCCAAGGAAAGATCCTCCGCCGAACTAGGCTTCCGCCTCCCCACCAGCTCAGTCACCATCCGCCGCGGTCGGGGCGGTCGTCCGCTGCCGCTGCGCGACGATCACCCCGGCGACGATCAGGATGATGCCGCAGAGCGCGGCCACTGACACCGGCTTGCCGGTCAGCACCCAATCCAGCGCCACACCGCCGAGCACCTGACCGGCGATGATCAGCATGGTCGAACGGGTGGCGCCGATCTGGGCGATGATCCAGCTGCTCAGCGCCACGAACACCACGTCGACCGGCCCGCCGAAATAGATATGCCACGGCCCCGAGAACGCACCGTCGCGGAGCAGCCCGCCGATCGCCAGCCCGAGCACGGTCAGGAGGCCAAAGCCGACGAGGTGGTTGCAGAACGAGGCGAACAGCGCCGAAGTCGATACCGCGAGGCGGCCGTTCAACTGGCGGCTGACGCCGACCAGGCCGCCGGCGACAAACGCAAGCACCACTGCTTCGATCATAGGCTGCCCCAGATCACGAGGGCGCTGCCGGCGACAATCAGCGCGAGGGCGATTCCGTCGCCCAGCCGCAGGCGCCGTTTGGCGATGCCGAACAGCCCCCAGCGATCTGCGGCGAGGCTGAAGACGATCTGCCCCGCGAGGCCCAGTGCCAGAGTGCCGCTCAGCGCCAGCGCCGAGTTCACCGCCGTCGAGGTCATAATTACCGTCACCGCGCCGGCAAAGCCGCCGAGATAGGCCCAGAACGGAATGGCTTGGCGCGGCCCCTCACTGCGCTGGATCGCCTTCCACCACAGCGGGATCACCAGGAGGGCTGCGACCGTCCCGGTGCCGTGCGCCATCCACGACGAGAACAGTGCGCCGCCCTGGCGAGCCAGTTCGCCGTTGAGGTGGACCATAAGCGAGAGCAGGGCTCCTGCCGCTAGCGCGGCAAGGTTGGCGGCGAGATCGATCCGGCGAGGTGACATCTGGAACTACGCTGGGAGGTGGGCGCAGCAGGTGACGGTTGCGGGGCGGTATCGTCAAGATGCTGCCGGCCAATTGGCACCGCATTCTCTTGACAGCGCCGCCGGAACGGCGCGGCGTAGCTGGCCTGCCGGCTCACCCGGCAGCCCAGGCTCATTGCCCGTTCGACAGATGAAGGGGACTGACATGCCAAACCACACCTACAAGAAAATCGATCTGGTCGGCTCGTCGACGGCCTCGATTACCGACGCCATCGAAAGCGCCATCGCCCGGGCGCATCGCACCACGCGCAACCTCGAGTGGTTCGAGGTTGAGGAGGTGCGCGGCTCGATCTTCGAGGGCAAGGTCGCGCAGTATCAGGTGGTCATGAAGGTCGGCTTCCGGATCGAGGATCCGAGCTGATCAGGGCCGGACCCACTGGGTCTGGACCACGCCACGATCGATCAGTTCCATGTCGCGGGCCTCGAGACCGGCGCCCGGCAGCACCAGGCGTGGGTGGCCCTTGCTGAAGCAGGGGATGCCGTCGGGCAATGTGAGATCACGAACCTCCGAAAGCACGAAGCGGTCGAGCAGCGGCAGGAACACATCGAACGTTCCAGTGCCGCCGGTGATGGCGATGGTGCCCGAGGCGATCTCGAGCTGTTTCAGGACATCGCCGATCTCCATGCCGTCTGGGTTCCAGAACTGCGTCAGGAGATCGGCCGGGTCGCGTTCGAGCGTTGCGACCGAGCGGGTCAGCACCAGGCGCTTGCGGCCGGGGTTGGGATGCCGCTCGTGACCCAGCCGGCCAAGAACGACCAGCGCCGCGGCGTCGAGCGCCGCCTGGAAGATGCGCCAGTCGGCTTCGTTGCGGAGCGCCGGCGGCATGCTGCCATCGGCAGCGGCGATCATGCCGTCGACCGAGACGATGGCGTGGCCTTCGACGATAACGCTGGCGCCGGGAATAGACATGGGAACTGGACCTTTTCGTCTTGCGCGATTGCCGTGAGACGCCCGCGAAAGCCGGAGACTCTGTTCGCATACGGATAGCCATGAGTGGCGCGCCTTGCTAGCTATTGGTGGGGGCCGTCAGGTGCCCGGTGGGCGGGAGAGCGCCGATGAAACTGAACCAGTACTGGCGTCTCGGCGCGGCTTGCGCTCTGGCGTTGCTGATATCTGCGAGCCCGGCGCGAGCGGTTTCCGTGCCGTCGGCAGCGGAGGACGGGCTCGGACACTTCCTCGGCTGCTTCTCGCTGCTGCTCGATTCTGTCGCCCATGCCCAGTACTGCGGCCCCAGCCGGGTGCCGCTCGATCTCACGCCGCTGGGCGCCGGGGGCAGCGGGGATGCCGCCCCACCGCCGCCACCACCTTGCTTCCCATGTTCGGGACCAAGCAGCTTTGTCGACCTCCCGCCGCTTAGTCCCTACCAGGTCGCTTCGTTGGTCGATGCGCCGCGCTCGATCCCACCAAAGCCACGCCGGTGGGAGCTGCTGATGGCCTGCTGTCCCGGCGGCGGTGCCTGACGCCGCCCGATGACCGACACCCTTACGCCAACCCTGCTGCCCCTGGGCGACCGTGGGCTGCTGATCCGCTTCGCCGAGAGCCTTTCCGACGACGCCAATCGCGCAGCGATCGGCTTTGCTGCCCGGGTCGAAGCCGCGGGCGTGCGCGGCGTGGTGGAGATCGTGCCGAACCTCGTTTCGGTGCTGCTGCGCTATGAGCCGGGGGCCATCGGCTTCGATGCACTGGCCGGTGAGGTGCGCCTGCTGGTCTCGGCACCCGGGCAGCCGGCTGCCGGGGACGCCGAGCACCGCGTTACCGTGCATTTCGACGGCGAGGATCTCTCCGAGGTGGCAGGGCTGGTGCGGCTCTTGGTGGCCGACTTTATTGCCGCCCACAACGCCGCGCCACTGCGCGTACTGGCCACCGGCTTTGCGCCGGGCTTCATCTATTGCGGCATGCACCCCGAGGCGCTGGTGGTGCCGCGACGGGGCGTGGTGCGGCGGCAGGTGCCGGCCGGCACGGTGCTGTTCGCTGCCGGGCAGACGGCAATCACCTCGACCGCCATCCCGACCGGCTGGCACGTGATCGGCCATACCGAGTTCCGCAACTTCGACCCGGCCGCCGAGCCCCCGACCACGGTGCGCGCCGGCGACAGCGTAGCGTTCGTGGCGTCGTGAGCGCTATCCGCATCACCCGCGCCGGCCCGCTGGCGACGTTGCAGGATGCCGGGCGACCGGGGCTGCTGCGGCACGGCATCAGCGCTTCCGGCCCTATGGATCGCACGGCGTTCGAGCGGGCCGGCGTCTGGCTCGGCGCCGCGGGGGCGACCGGGATCGAGTTCACCACGGCAGGCCTCGGCTTTGTTGCCGAGGGCTCGGTTTCCATTGCTGTCGATGGTGGTTCGTTCGAACTCAGCATCGATGGCGAAGCGAAATCATGGCCATCGCGGGCGCTGCTGAGCGCTGGTTCTATCGTGGATATCCGACCGGGTCCGGCCGGGAACTATGGCTACCTGCGGTTCGACCGCGAAATCGATGTGCCCCTGGTGATGGGCAGTCGCGCAACCAGCTCGATTGCCGGGATCGGCGGTCTGGATGGGCGGGCCTTGCGGGCTGGCGATGTGCTGCCGCTCGGCGCGACGCTGCCACGCGGGCGGGGCCAGCATCCGACGCCGGCGACGGTGGCGGATGGCCCGATCCGGGTGATCCGGGGCATTCATGCCGACCGCTTCAGCAATGCGATCCGTCAGCGCTTTGTTACCGATGCTTTCGCGGTATCGCCGCAGCTCGACCGCATGGGCGTCCGGCTTGCCGATCCCGGACAGGTGTTCGCCGAAGCAAAAATCCTGTCGCTGGTGTCGGATGCCGTGGTGCCGGGCGATATCCAGATCCTCGGCGATGGCACGCCCATCGTGCTGATGCGGGATCACCAACCGACCGGCGGCTACCCGCGGATCGCCACGGTGGTGACGGCCGATCTCGACCGATTTTCCCAACTGCGGCCCGGCACCCAGGTGCGGTTCGCGCCGGTGACCGTGGCGCATGCAGAAGGACTGAAGCCGTGAACGAACTCGATCTCAATGCCGATCTCGGTGAGGGCATGCCGGGCGATGCCGCGCTGTTCGACATCATCTCGTCGGCCTCGATCGCCTGTGGCGGCCACGCCGGCGACGAGACGACGATGCGGCTCAGCCTGCGGGCAGCCAAGGCACGCGGTGTTGCGGTTGGCGCGCACCCGGGCTTTGCCGATCGCGAGCATTTTGGTCGCCGCCGCTTGTTCCTGCCACCCGAAGAGCTGGACGAGCAGGTACGGGGACAGGTGCGCGCCTTGGTCGAGTACGCCGAGGAGGAGGGTGTGCCGGTGCGCTACCTCAAGCTGCACGGTGCGCTGGCCAATATGGCGGCTGAGGAACCGGCCGTGGCGGCTTTGTGCTTTGCTGCAGTGACGGGGCTGGTGCCGGGTCTCTCGGTGCTGGCGATCGATGACAGCGCCCAGGTCGAGGTGGCCGAGGCACTGGGCTACCCGGTGGTGCGCGAGGCCTATGCCGACCGCGCTTACCAGCCCAACGGCCTGCTGGTGCCGCGCTCGCAGCCCGGCGCGGTGCTGCACGATGTCGGAGCGATTGCCGAACGCGCCGTCCGGCTGGCGCGGGCGGGGGAACTGGTAGCAATTGATGGCTCGGTGATCCGTACCGAGGCGACTTCGCTCTGTATCCACGGCGATACCGATGAGGCGGTGGCGATCGCTCGGGCCGTGCGGGCTGCGCTCGAGGCCGAAGGGATCACTATCCGCGCGCCTTACTGAGGTTGCGCCGAAGTGCGAGTTGTTCCATATCGGCGGCTCCACCCAAGGAGCTGCCATGACCGCCAAGATCATCGACGGAAAGACTTACGCCGAGGGGCTTCGCACCCGGATTGCCGGCCATGTCGAGCGCCTGAAGCGCGAGCACGGCGTGACACCCGGCCTTGCGGTGGTGATCGTCGGGCATGATCCAGGCAGCGAGATCTATGTCAGCCAGAAGGCCAGGCAGACCGTCGAGGTCGGCATGCACTCTGAAAAGTACGAATTGCCCGAGGATGCCTCGGAAGCCGAAGTGCTTGCGCTGGTGCAGAACCTCAACGCCGACCCGGCCATTCATGGCATCCTGGTGCAGCTGCCGCTGCCCAGGCAGATCGACCCCAACAAGGTGATTGCCACCATCTCGCCCGACAAGGATGTCGACTGCTTCACGCCGGCGAGCGTCGGCAAGCTGCAGATCGGGCTGCCAGGGCCGGTGAGCTGTACGCCACTCGGCTGCCTGATGCTGCTGCGTGATACGCTCGGTTCGCTCGAAGGGCTGAACGCCGTGATCGTCGGGCGTTCAAATCTCGTGGGCAAACCGATGGCCCAGCTGCTGTTGCGCGACAACTGCACCGTGACGGTGGCGCATTCCAGAACCAAGAACCTTGCCGATGTGGTTCGGCAGGCAGACATCGTGGTTGCCGCGGTCGGCCGCCCGCAGATGATCAAGGGCGACTGGATCAAGCCGGGCGCCACGGTGATCGATGTGGGCATCAACCGGATCCCGGCGCCCGAACGCGGCGAAGGCAGGACGCGTCTGCTCGGGGACGTCGACTACCCAGCGGCCGCCGAGGTGGCGGGCGCCATTACGCCGGTGCCAGGCGGGGTAGGGCCAATGACCATCGTCTGCCTGCTTGCCAACACGGTGACCACGGCATCGCTGATCAACGGCATCGAGCCGCCAAAGGATTTGACGCCCTAAGGCTTGCTGGCGGTGTAGGCATCCGCTAGCCGCTTGGGCGCCCGGAACCGCCAGGCGTCCTCGAGCCGCAGCGACAGCTCCTCGTCGCCGATCACATCGAGCCGGACCAACAGGCCCGGCCAGCCTTTGAAGTGGTCGGTCTGCCAGTAGATCTCGGGCGCCATCTCCATCAGCAGCTCTTTGTGTTCCAGCGGACAGTGCAGCACCATCTCCGCCGGGCCGCGCACCGAGGCGAAATTCTTGCCCTTCACCTTGAGCGATGGCGCGCCATAGCTGGTGGACTCGCTCACTTCGGGGAGCTGCAGTGCCGCGCAGAGGCGCAGCATCCGATCCATCTCGCGGCCCATCGCCATCTCCTTCTCAGCGAAGCAAAAAACAGCGCTCGACGAGCTTCGCAAGTCTGGCGCATCCACGACCGATTGGCTACACCACGTTTTGAACCCGAAGCGCCTGCCTCCCGGGGTCTCCATGACCAATGAATCCGACATCGCGGAAATCGGGGAAACCCGGCCCGATCCGAACGCGCTTCGCGGTCCGGACGATCACCTGAATCAGGAGTGGATCGAGCGGCTGCGCGCCCACCTCTCGGCGGGCGAAGAGCACGACGTCGCCGAGATGATGGAGCCGCTGCACGCCGCTGACGCCGGCGACGTGCTCGAGGCGCTGGAGCAGGACGAGCGCGTCGCCCTGGTCCAGATGCTGGGTGACAAGTTCGACTACCTGGCGCTGACCGAAGTCGACGACAACGTTCGTACCGACCTGATCGAGGAGCTGCCGACCGAAGATGTGGCGCGTGGCGTCGCGACGCTCGACAACGACGACGCCGTCTACATCCTCGAGGACATGGATGCGGGTGACCGCGAGGAAATCCTCGCGCAGCTGCCGGCCTTCGAACGGCTGAGCCTCAAGCGCAGCCTCGATTTCCCCGAGGATTCCGCCGGTCGGCGGATGCAGACCGATTTCATCGCCATCCCGCCATTCTGGACCGTCGGTCAGACCATCGACTACCTCAGGGTGGAAAAGGACCTGCCGGACGAATTCTACCAGCTCTACGTCGTCGACCCCAGCTACCGCGTGCTGGGCACCATCCCGCTCGACAAGTTCCTCCGCGCCAAGCGGCAGGTGCGGATCGAGAACCTGATGAACCACGACGTCCTCACCGTGGAAGCTACCGAGGACCAGGAGGAAGCGGCGCGCGACTTCGAGCGCTATGACCTCGTGGAAGTCGGCGTCATCGACGAGAACAAGCGGCTGGTCGGCGTGCTGACCGTCGACGACATCGTCGACGTCATCCATGAGGAGGCCACCGAGGACATCAAGCTGCTCGGCGGCGTCGGCGACGAAGAACTGTCGGACAACGTGCTGTCGACGGTGCGAAGCCGCGCCCCCTGGCTGGTGGTGAACCTCTTCACCGCCATGCTCGCCTCGTTCGTCATCAGCCTGTTCAACGCCACCATCGAGCAGATGGTGGCGTTGGCGGCACTGATGCCGATCGTCGCCTCGATGGGCGGCAATGCCGGCACGCAGACCATGACGGTGACGGTGCGGGCGCTGGCGACTCGCGACCTCGATCGGGGCCGCGTTCGCCGGCTGATCCTCCGCGAGGTCACCGGCGGCTTCCTCAACGGCTGTATCTTCGCGGTGCTGATCGGCGCCGTCACCTGGCTCCGCTATGCCAACCCGGGTCTGGGGATGGTCATCGGTTTGGCCATGATCATCAACATGATCGCCGCCGGCAGCGCTGGAATTTTGATCCCGCTGGCCCTCAACAGGCTGAAGGTCGACCCAGCCATCGCCTCCTCGGTGTTCGTCACCACGGTGACCGATGTCATTGGATTCTTCGCCTTTTTGGGCATCGCCGGGCTCTGGTTCGGACTGTTCTGAACCGCTTTCCACAGGGATACTCGACCTATCCACCGTGGCTTTCCCGCCACTTCCCAACCACGCCCTCGCCGAGTTAACGAATCATTACTGTCGCAATTTCGTCACCAAGTGTGGTTGCGGCAGCCCGAGAACGGCAAAGAGGAGCTTTGATGCGAGGCCAATCAAAGACCGAATGGTGGCGTTCCGCCTTACCGACAGTGTCCTGGACACTCGTCTGTTTGCTGGCCATGTCACTCGTGTTCACTATCGTTGCCGGCGCCTAGGACGGGGTGCAACTGGACCTGAAGGTCCTTCGATAGTACAGAATTTTGGAAGGGCGCCGGGCCACTCGGCGCCCTTCCGCTTTTGAGGCCGACCGATGAAACTGATCTTCGCCAATCGCAATTACTCGAGCTGGTCGCTGCGCGCCTGGCTGGTGCTCCGCCACTTCAACATCCCGTTCGATGAGGACCTGGTGCTGCTCAATGGCGAGGGCTGGCAGCAGAACCTGCGCAAGAAATCGCCGAGCGGCAAAGTGCCGGTGCTGGTCGATGGCGACGTCGTGCTGCCCGAGACCACGGCGATCATCGAGTACCTCCACGACAAGTATCCGGCCAAGGGCATCTGGCCATCCAATCGGATGGAGCGGGCCTATGCGCGCTCGGCGGCCGCCGAAATGCATGGTGGCTTCAACGCCCTGCGCGACGCAGCGCCGATGAACCTCAGGGCTTCGCATCCGGGCAAGGTCGATTTCGACGTGGTGGCCGATGACCTCAAGCGCATCGAGCGGATCTGGGGCGACCTGCTGTCGCGTTCCGGAGGCCCCTACCTGTTCGGCGCGTTCAACGCCGCCGACGCCATGTTTGCGCCGGTGGCGACACGCATCCGCACCTACGAGCTGCCGGTAAGCGATCTGGCGCAGGAATATGTCGAGGCGATCTACGCGCTGCCGGCCTTCCAGGAGTGGTTCGCCGAAGCCGTGAAAGAGCCGTGGGTGGTCGAGCACGACGAGATCGACATCATCCTCGCCAAGCGGGACGCGGCCGGCAGCGCATGATGCACATGATCAAGCTCTGCGTCGGCGTTGCGACGCTGGAAGAGCTCGAATCCTATCGCAACGAGCGCGCTCACTGGTGGGGCGCCGACTACGGCGAGGACGTCCACGTCCACCGCACTCGCACCATGCCCAAGCGCAAGGACGAGATGGAGGGGCAAGGCTCGATCTACTGGGTGATTTCGGGCGTCGTACGCTGCCGCCAGCCGATC
This sequence comes from Devosia insulae DS-56, assembly GCF_000970465.2. GTDB lineage: Bacteria > Pseudomonadota > Alphaproteobacteria > Rhizobiales > Devosiaceae > Devosia_A > Devosia_A insulae. The sequence goes on along the minus strand of NZ_LAJE02000363.1, from coordinate 82,118 downwards.
CTCAGGCTCGCCGAAGCCGTCGACGAGCAGGGGCTGAAGTGCTGCGACATCATCATGGCGCCGGACATGGTGCGCACCATCCCGCGGCCAAAGTCACCGTTCCAGGGCTGGCGCTACCTTGATCCCAAGGATGCCCCGGCCGATATCGGCAAAGGCGGTTTCGAGGAGGAAGGCTCGCTCGAACTCGCCGAAGAACTGGCGAAACTAGGACTGATCTGATGCAGAGCACAGCGATCAAGGGCGTCAATGTCGGCTTTTACGAGGGGCCGGTGATTGCCGCCGAAGCGGACAGCAACGACGTGATCGGCTCGACCTACGGGCTGGGCATCGACCTGATCGCCATTCCGGTGGACCACCTGGTGGACGATTTCTTCTGGCTGAGCACCGGGCTCGCCGGCGCGGTGCTGCAGAAATTCCAGCAATACGGCTTTCGCGTTGCCATCCTGGGCGACATCTCGCGCTTCACGGCGGAGAGCCCGTCGCTGCGCGACTTCATCTACGAGAGCAACCGGCGCGGCCAGGTGATGTTCCTCGCCGATCAGGCGGCGCTGGAAGCGCGGCTTTAGGGTGACGTTGTGTGCCTGTCATCGCCTGATGCTGAAACACCCCCTTGAACGGGGTGGGTGTCTCATCAATAGTTCGCTCGGGCAAATAACGACCGAATCCCGAAATCGCGTCGCTTCGGGCTACTGGAGCGGCAGGGGAGACTGATGGGCAGGACAGGCACGCACGTCATTGTCGTCGGCAATGAGAAGGGCGGCTCCGGCAAGTCGACCACGGCGTTCCATCTTGCCGTTTTCCTGATGTATCAGGGCTTTCGCGTCGCTTCGATCGACGTCGACAGCCGCCAGCAGACGCTGACCCATTATGTGCGCAACCGCCGCAACTGGGCCCAGGCGCACGACCTGAAGCTGCCGCACGCCACGCATTTCCATCTGCCGCTGTCGAAGTCGGATTCGGTCAAGGAGAACCAGCGAGTCGAGTTCGACCTGTTCCGGCAGGCGATCATCGAGGTCGAGGGCGAAGCCGACTTCCTGATCGTCGACACGCCGGGCTTCGACACCCACCTGACCCGGCTGGCGCATTCGCTGGCCGATACGCTGATCACTCCGCTCAACGACTCGATCATCGACCTCGACGTGATGGCGCATGTGGACCCGGTCACCGGCGACCCCAGAGAGATGAGCCACTATGCGCGGCTGGTGCAGCGAGCCCGCACCGAGCGGCTGTCGATCGATGGGCGCACCATCGACTGGGTGATCGTGCGCAACCGCATCTCGATGCTGCCGTCGCGCTCGACCAAGATCGTGCAGAGCGCCATCGAAAAGATTGCGGTGCGGCTGGGCTGCCGCGTGGCGGAGGGCATCGCCGAGCGCGTGATCTTCCGCTCGCTGTTTCCAACTGGCATGACGGTGTTCGATCCGCTGGATGCGGAAATGCTGGGCGGGTTGCCGTCGATGTCGCATCTGAGCGCCCGGCAGGAATACCGAGCGCTGGTCGAGGCACTGAAGCTGCCGGTGAGCGAGCGCGCCAAGGCGCGCATCGAGGGCGAGAAGGCATTGGCGGCCAGCGCGGGCGCGCCGGCCAGTTTCGAGCATATGGCCGGCGAGTAGGCACAAGGCCCGCGGCGGACCTTAATTTCGGCGGGGCAATGTAACTTTGACGGCCCGGCTGCCCGCCGGGTCGAACACATCGAGTTCGATCTCGACATGCGGCATCAGCATGCGACGGGTGCGGGCGCTGAGCGCCATCACCACGCCGAGCAGATCGCCGACGCCGCGGCGCTTCAGGCCGGGGTTGAACCGCGTCACCATGGCATTGACCGCCTGCCTGCGGACAACGGCATCTTCGGACGCGAGGGCCGACTGCCCTACAAATCGGGCGAGTTCGGAAAGGCTAGACGTATCGCTCATTTGGGCTACTCCAACACAGGCCACAAATTCGCTTCCCTGAGGCGGCTGCTTTTCGCGTCTTAGGACTGCATCGCGAGGCAGCTCATCTTGGCTTTCTTCAGCTCGTTGCACACACCGGCCGCGGCATCGCGGTCGCTGAAACCACCGAAGCGGGCGCGGAAGAACACTTGCCCGTTCTTCTCGAACCGCTCGACATAGGAGCGGGCCACGCCAAGGTTACCGACCTTGGACGAAGCGTCGCTGATCAGGGAGTTGGCACCGCCCTCGGTCGGCGCCGCGCCGATCTGGACGATCCAGCCGCCGCTGACTTCCTGCGGGACCTCGGCCACCTCGACGGCGAGCGGCGCCGGAGCAGGCTGGTCTTCAATGATATCGGGGGCCGTGTCGCCGATGCCGCCCGAGGTCATCAGGTCGATCGGCTGGCCTTCTTCGCCGATGCCGACCGGCGGCAGCAGCGGCGCCGACGGCGCGGTCTGGCCGAGCGGGGCAGGAGCCGCGCCGAGCGAGAAGGTGTCGCTGAGCCAGGCACCGATCACGTCGAGCGGGCGCTCCTGCTGCGGCGCAATGCTGGCAATGGTCGGCCGGCTGGCGAGCGTATTGGCGGCCTGCACGGCTTCATCGAAGCCGAGATCGGCAGGACGGGCCTCCGGCAGCGGCGCTGCTTCGCCTATCGAGGCGACCACGATGTCGTCGGGCTGCTGCGTCGCTTCGGTCGGCTGCAGCTTGGCAGTGACGCTGACGGTGGCGCCACCGATCCGGAACGACGGGTAGGGGGCCGGCATCACCGGCACCGGATCGGTGGAGGCGACCATCACGGTCGCGCCCTTGCGGCCCGGCTGCGGGATCATGGCGACATCGAGGTAGCCGCCGCTGCGGCTCTTGGGCAGGTATTTCTTGACCAGCTCGCGCACCTTGGCGTCGCGGGCGCCGCTCGAGTCGAAGCCGAAGCCGGCGACGACGATATGGTGACCGTCGGCGCGCGCCGCGGTCAGAAGGTTGAAGCCCGACGCATTGGTGTAGCCGGTCTTGATGCCGTCGACGCCGTTATTGCCGAGCAGCCGGTTGTGGTTGCCGTAGGTGCGCTTGCCGTACGAGAAGCTCCGGGTCTGGAAATACTCGTAGTAGTTCGGGAAGTGCTGGTAGACGGCGATGCCGAGGATGGCCTGGTCGGCAACGGTGGTGACCTGACCCTTGTCAGGCAGGCCCGAGGCGTTGCGGTAGGTGGTGTTCGACATGCCCAGCGCCTTGGCCGTGGCCGTCATGCGCTTGGCGAAGGCGCTCTCGGAGCCGGAGATGTTCTCGGCGATGACGCGGGCAATGTCGTTGGCGGAGATCGTGACGATCGCCTTGATGGCGTTCTCGACGGTGATGGTCGAGCCGGCTTTGAGCCCAAGCTTGGTCGGTACCGCCTGCGCGGCGTATTTCGACACCGTGAACTTGGTCTTCAACGTAATGTTACCGGCCTCCAATTCCTGGAACAGGACGTAGAGGGTCATCACCTTGGTGACGGAGGCGGGATAGCGCGCCGCGTTGGCCGAACTCTCGTAGAGGATCTTGCCGGATTTGGCGTCGACCACGATGCCCGCGAACTTGCGCGACACGGTCGCCGCTTCGGCAGCCGAGATCATCGGCACCAGCAGTGCCAGGGTCAGCGCGATTGCCGTGGCAATACGCCGGAACAGCGCGCGCGAATGGGAAAAATGCTTCTCGGAAAGCACCCGGTACTCCAACTACTCTCGGGCGCAAACGCCGCCCGTACTCAACGCCTCGAGAAGCTGCGGCTGATCCTCCCCAAACGAGACCAGTCACCTTCCCTGTTACCCACCACCTTAGGCAGCCCGTCTTACCATTCCGTAAAATGCGATGGATTTCGGGCACTTGGTTAAGGGCCGGCGAACACGGCGACCTGCTCCAAAGTTTAGGTAGTTCGGCACTTAACAGGCAGAGAGTTTTGCCTACATAATGGCCTCACCATGCTGCTTCGAACCGATCTCCCCCAGACCCGAGCCATGCGTGCAGCCATCGAACTGACGCTCCCGACCACTGGTGCATCTGTGATGCCGCCGCGCGGGGCCGACGATGACCGCAAGAGCGGTAAGGGCGATGGGGGAAGCAAGAACGATACGGCGACCATCACGAAGCCGAAGACCAAGAGCAAACGGCCCAGTCTTTATCGGGTGCTGCTGCTCAACGACGATTACACCCCGATGGAGTTCGTCGTCCTGGTGCTGCAGGATGTGTTCAACAAGACCCGCGAAGAGGCCATGCGCATCATGCTCCACGTCCACAACCAGGGCGTCGGCGAATGTGGTGTGTACCCCTTCGAGGTGGCCGAGACCAAGGTCACCAGGGTGATGGACGCGGCCCGCAAGAACCAGCACCCACTTCAGTGCGTGATGGAAAAGCAATAGGAACCGACATATGCCCTCTTTCTCCCGCGGACTTGAGAAGGCCCTCCATCAGGCGATGAACCTGGCACGCGAGCGGGCGCATGAGTTCGCCACGCTCGAGCACCTGCTGCTGGCGCTGACCGACGACCGCGACACCATCGCGGTGCTGACCGGCTGCGATGTCGACATCGAAGCGCTGAAGTCGGACCTCGAGGATTTCATCAACGAGGAGCTCGACAGCCTCGTCGTGCCCAACGGGCAGGACGCGCGCCCGACCGCGGCGTTCCAGCGCGTCATCCAGCGCGCCGTGATCCATGTGCAGTCGTCCGGTAAGGAAGAGGTTACGGGCGCCAACGTGCTCGTCGCCATCTTCGCCGAGCGCGAAAGCCATGCCGCGTACTTCCTCGAGCAGCAGGACATGACGCGGCTCGACGCAGTCAACTTCATCTCGCACGGCATCACCAAATCGGGGCCGAGCGAGGAGCGTCGCGTGCGCGGTGCCGAGTCCCCGGCCGGGAACGGGCAGGGCGAAGAAGGCGAGCGCGCCGGCAATGGCCAAAGCTCGGCGCTGGCCGATTTCTGCGTCAACCTCAACGAGAAGGCCCGGGCCGGCAAGATCGATCCGCTGATCGGCCGCGACAGCGAGCTGCGCCGCACCATCCAGATCCTCTGCCGCCGCTCTAAGAACAACCCGCTCTATGTTGGTGACGCCGGCGTGGGCAAGACCGCCATTGCCGAGGGCCTCGCCCGCAAGATCATCGAGGGCGATGTGCCCGAGGTGCTGCGCGAGGCGGTGATCTATGCGCTCGACATGGGTTCCCTCCTGGCCGGCACCCGCTATCGCGGCGACTTCGAAGAGCGGCTGAAGGCCGTGATGAAGGAGCTGGAGAAGCACCCGGACGCCATTCTGTTCATCGACGAGATCCATACCGTGATTGGCGCCGGCGCCACTTCGGGCGGTGCGCTCGATGCCTCGAACCTGCTGAAGCCGGCTCTGGCTTCGGGCAATATCCGCTGCATCGGCTCGACCACCTACAAGGAATACCGGCAGTTCTTCGAGAAGGACCGGGCGCTGGTCCGTCGCTTCCAGAAGATCGACGTCGCCGAGCCGACCATCCCGGATGCGATCGAGATCGTGAAGGGCCTGCGTCCGTATTTCGAGGACTACCACAAGCTGAAATACACCGACGAGGCGCTGAAGGCCGCCGTCGAGCTGAGTGCGCGCTACATCAATGACAGGAAGCTCCCCGACAAGGCGATCGATGTGATCGACGAGACCGGCGCCAGCCAGATGCTGCTGACCCCGGAGAACCGCAAGCAGACCATCGACGTCGCCGATATCGAGCAGACCATCGCCACGATGGCTCGTATCCCGCCCAAGTCGGTGTCGAAGTCGGATTCTGAACTCCTCGCCAACCTCGAGAGCAATCTCAAGACCGTGGTGTTCGGCCAGGATCAGGCGCTCACCGCGCTCTCGTCGGCGATCAAGCTGGCGCGGGCCGGCCTGCGCGAACCGGAAAAGCCGATCGGCTCCTACCTGTTCACCGGCCCGACTGGTGTCGGCAAGACCGAGGTGGCCAAGCAACTGGCGGATACGCTGGGCGTGGAACTGCTGCGCTTCGACATGTCCGAGTACATGGAACGGCACACCGTGTCGCGGCTGATCGGCGCCCCTCCGGGCTATGTCGGCTTCGACCAGGGTGGCCTGCTGACCGATGGCGTGGACCAGCATCCGCATAGCGTGGTGCTGCTCGACGAAATCGAGAAGGCCCACCCGGACCTGTTCAACATCCTGCTGCAGGTGATGGACCACGGCAAGCTGACCGATCACAACGGCAAGTCGGTCGACTTCCGCAACGTGATCCTGATCATGACCTCGAATGTCGGCGCCATGGAGCTGCAGAAATCGCCGATCGGCTTTGGTCGTAAGCGCGAGCAGGGCGATGACGAGGAAGCGGTGAACCGGATGTTCACGCCGGAGTTCCGCAACCGCCTCGACGCCATCATCTCGTTCGGCCCGCTGCCGCCGGCAGTCGTCCGTCGGGTGGTCGAGAAGTTCGTGCTGCAGCTCGAAGGCCAGCTGGCCGAGCGCGGCGTGACCATCGAACTGACCCCGGAAGCCGCCGAGTGGCTGGCGATCCGCGGCTATGATGAGCGCATGGGCGCCCGCCCGCTGGGCCGCGTGATCCAGGAGCATGTCAAGAAGCCGCTGGCCGACCAGGTGCTGTTCGGCGAGCTGCAGAACGGTGGTTCGGTCACTGTCGCAGTGGTCGGCGTCGGCACGGAGTCGAAGCTCGAGCTGATCGCGGTTCCGCCGCGGCCGGCCCGGCCCAAGGCCATCGCCGCGCCCAAGGCCAAGAAGGCCAAGGCCGCCGCCGACAAGCCGGCAGAAGAAAAAAGCTGAGATCCCATGCAGGGACTTATGCAAGGCCGGGAGCGATCCCGGCCTTTTTCTTGGGTCAGTAACGGGGGAGGAATGAATGGGACTTGAGGGCAAGACCATCGCGATAACCGGCGCGGCGCGCGGCCTTGGGGCAGCGCTGGCCATCGTCGCGGCCGACCGCGGCATGATCCCGCTGCTGCTCGGCCGCAATGCCGCCGGCATCGGCGCCGTGGCCGATGCGATCGAGCAGCGGACCGGCAAGCGGCCGGACGCCTTCGTCTGCGATCTCGCCGACCCGCTGTCGCTGACCGGCGCCGCGAGCAAGATCGCCACCGTGCACCCCGAGCTCGACATCCTCGTCAACTCCGGCTCGCAATGGGTGGGTGGCGCCTACCAGGCGATGACCGATGCGCAGATCGCCGCAATCGTCGACTCGACGGTAACCGGCACCATGGCACTGACCAGGCGCCTGCTGCCGCTGCTGCTGAAGCGGCCCGAGGCCGATATCCATACCGTGGTGTCGATGAGCGGGCTGCCCTATGCGCGGATGCGCGGCTCATCGGTGCCGTTCGTCGCCGCCAAGCACGCCCAGAACGGTTTTGTCCAGGCGCTGACCGAGGAGATGGCCGGCAGCAGCGTACGCGTCACCTCGGTCTATCCCGGCCACATCGAGGACACGTCACCGCTCGAGGAGAACTGGGACCATCCGCGCGGCGTCGAAGACGCGCTGAGCGACAAGGATGTGGTCGAGTCGATCCTGTTCGTCCTCGGCCAGCCGCGCAACGTCGCCATCCGGTCGCTGGTGATCGAGCGGGCCCGGACCGAGTTCCTCAGTTAGCTGGCGGTCTTCTCCCACGGGGCGCTGCGCGTCGCTGGCATGTCATCGTCTGCTTACTACGCTGCGAAGGGGCTCGAACGGCTAGGCTCGTGCCATGACCACGAGCTGGTTCACGCCGAACAGGAACCGTTCGTAACGAGCAACGATCATTCCGGCTTCCTGCGCCAACTGCGTCAGCCCGTCCCGCTCGAACATGACTTCGTGCTCATCTGCCGCCTCTTTGCTGAACAGCCCGACGGCAGCGCCGATCTCGTGAACATGTCTGAGCGCCCGGCGCGGCGTCGTCAGCACGATGCGGCCGCCGGGCGTCAGCAGGTCTCGCCATTGCGCCACGGCGGCACCCGGGTCCTGCATGTGCTCGATCACAGCGAGGGCCACGACTGTGTCGAACGCGCCGGTCGGCAAGCTAGAGGTGAATGTGTGCGCAGGGTAAGTGCCCGCGGCGCTCCCCAGTGCAACGCGATCGCGATCAAATCCGACATAGAGGTCAGTTGACACGAACGCGGCCAGATTGCCGCCGCCGCACCCGAAGTCGAGCACGCTACCCACCAGGAAGGGCTTGGCAGCCTGGACCCGCGCCCGCCGCAATAGCGGAGAAAGAAGGCCTTCAGTGCCTTGGTCACCCATCGAACCCCCCCAGTTCACGCCAGCGCGGAGGAACTCTCCTCAGCCGCAGATCGGCCCCGCAACTAACGGCACACAATCGTTATCAATGCATTGCCTGGCGCCTCACCGCCAGCCCGACGAAGAACGCCACATAGATCGTCGCGGGCAGGGCGAGCGCCCATAGATGCCAGGCGCCATAGACGAGGCCGCCGATGAGGGCGCCGACCAACAGGGCGAGCCAGACCAGCAGGTGCTGCACCCAACGCAGCGGCGGCGCTTCGCCGCGCACCGTGCGGGCAAGATCCTGGCCGACAGCGAACAGGGTGCCGGTAACGAAGGTCGCGCCCAGCCGGACGGCGCCGCGCGGTGACATGATGGCGTTCTGCGAGCCTGCGGCGGTCGCCAGCGCCAGCATTGCCTGCGCTGCCGAGAACCCCAGCCCGCTGAGCCCCAGCGTGACGCCGAGGCCGGCCAGCACCAGCGCCAGCACGCCCATGGCGCGCCGACGGTCGGTAGTGCCGCCGATCAGGCTGCCGAAAAAGCTGCCGACGACGAACATCACGATCAGCCCGGCAGGCAGCGCCAGCGCCGGGCCGAGCTCGGCGAGACCGGCGCCGAGCTGCGTGGTGTTGCCGCTCATGAACGAGGTGTAGAAACCGCCCAGTTCAATGAAGCCGACGACGTCGATCATCCCGGCGGCGGCGGTGAGCAGCAGGCCGAGGCTGAGCTGCGGCGCGGGCGTCATTGCTGCTGCGGCCGTGAAGGAAAATAGCGCCCTGAGGGGCCATCAGCGCGAGCGCTTCGGCCATCGCTCGCTCAAGCGCGAAGCTGATCTCGGCCGTGGGGACGATCCATTTCGGCTCGGGGGCAGTCGGGCGCTCGATAGGTCCATTGATCCAGGCGAGGCCCACGGTGACGTTTTCGTCCGTCGGCAGGTCGACCCAGATCTGGAACGTGTCGCCACCGTCGCTGGAAAGGAAGGCAGAACGACACTCCTCACCGCCCGACGAGGAAAAGAGGACCAACTGATGTCTGTCTATCCAGGCGTCGATATCGGCATCCACGCTGGCATAGCCGGACATTCGAGGTCCCTAGAGTGCTGCTGCGATGGCCTTGGCCTGCGCGGCGAGCTCGGCGTCATCGGCCTTGCCCTGGCCGTGGCGGCCGAGCTCGACCCCCTCGTAGACCGGGATGACGTGGAAATGCAGGTGGAACACCGACTGCCCGGCCGGCGCTTCGTTGAACTGCACGACGCGGATGCCGTCGGGGTTCAGCGCCTTCTGCGCTGCCCTCGCCACCCGCTGCACCTGCGGGATGGTGCGGGCGAGCACGGCCGGATCGGCATCGAGCAGGTTACGCGACGCGGCCTTGGGGATGATCAGCACATGGCCCTTGGACTGCGGGAAGATGTCCATCATGACCAGGACGTCCGCATCTTCGTAGACCTTGTGGGACGGGATCTCGCCCTTGATGATCTTATTGAAGATGTTGCTCGGGTCGTAGGCGGTCACGAGGCGGTCTCCATCACATCGTCGGTGTCGTAGAGGTTGCCCGGATAGCTCTCGATCGTTTCTTCGACGATGTCGGCGGCGAGCCCGGTGCCGTCCTCGAGCACCAGCCGGTCGCGCAGTTCAGTCGCGGCGATCTGGAACGTGGCATCGGTGGCCAGTTCCTCGAGCGCCGAGGCGAGGATTCCGGGGGTGAGTTTTCGGAGGCGGACCGGGGCAGGGCCGCAGCCCAGCTCGTAGACGCGGCGACCCCAATAGGGTTGGTCGAAGAAGTGTGGCACGACGAAGGTCGGGCGACCGGCATAGAGGCCGGCATAGGTGGTGCCGGCGCCGCCATGGTGCACCAGTGCCTTCATCAGCGGGAACAGCTTGGTGTGGGGCGCCTTGTCGATGGTGTAGACGGTATCGGGCAAGTCCTCGGCCTTGATGCCGCCCCAGCCCTTGCCGACCACCGCGCGGCCGCCCCACTCCCGCAGCGCCTTGGTGATGATCTCGGTGTTGCGCGCCGCGCCCCACGGCATCGAACCGAAGCCGAGATAGATCGGCGCTTCGCCGGCATCGAGGAACTTGCGGAACGCCGCGTCCGGCTCCCAGCCGGTAATGTCGTCGAGCCGCCAGAAGCCGGTGACGGTGGTGGTCTCCGGCCAGTCGCCGGGGCGCGGCGAGATCACCGGCGAGTAGGCGTGCAGTGCCGGGATCGGCTCACCGCGGGCGTTCTTCGAAAAGCCCGAGCGCTTGCGGCTGCGGAGCCCGAGCAGCTTGGCGCGCATCCGGTCACGCGGAAAATCGTAGTAGCTCTGGTGCGCTGCCTGCACCACGTAGCTCAGCCGGTTGAACAGCGGATCGAGGCTGATGCGGTTGAACAGCGGCTCGGGCGGCGGGCCGTCATAGCCGAAATACGGGAACTCGCCGGTCGGGTTGATCGGCTGGAAGGCGGTCATGATCGCCGGAATATCCAGCGCCTCGGCGACATCGACGGCGAAATTGGTAGTCTGGTGGAAGATGATGGCGTCGACGTCCTGGGCGGTGGCCCAGAGGTGCCGGCAGGCCGTCTTCATGATCTTCTGGCCGTCGCGCAGCAGTTTTGGCGCGTAGAGCAGCGAGTTCTTCGACATGACGTTGTCGAACTGGCTCTGCCGCATGAACGCCTGGATATCGCTGCCCAGCGTCGCGAACTCGACGCCGTGGCCGGTAACAAAACCCTCGAAATCGTTGGTGGCGCACAGCACCACCGAGTGACCACGCTTTTTCAGCGCCAGTGCAAGCGCGACGAAGGGCTGCACATCCCCCATCGTCCCAATCGCGGCTACGGCGATGCGCTTGCTCATTCGGTCTCCAGGGCCTCGAGAGGAGGCGGCCGTCATATCTATCGACAGTATGGTCTGGCTGAGGCAGGAAAATACCGCGCCAGACCCGAGCCCGTCCAGTGTGGTGCCTTCGAACCACAGTGCCGGGCCCGGTGCAACTCCCAGCTAATGCGGGTCCCCATGTCTGAATGGGGTGTAGCGTTCCAGCTGTTCCTGTTCGCGCGCCACCGAGGCACGCTCCTGCGCCACAAAGCGGGCGACGGCGTCGCGAAGACCGGGGTGGCCAATCCAGTGGACCGAGCGGGTCGTGGCAGGCGCATAGCCGCGCGCCAGCTTGTGCTCGCCCTGCGCCCCGGCTTCAACCACCGGCAGTTTGTGGGCGATGGCGTAGTCGATGGCCTGATAGTAGCAGAGCTCGAAATGCAGGAACGGCACATTGCGGGTGGCGCCCCAGTAGCGGCCGTAGAGTCGGTCGTGGCCGATCATCGAGAACGTGCCGGCAATCGGCTCGTCGCCATCATAGGCGAACATCAGCAGCACCCGATCGGCCATCGCCTCTGAGAGCAGCGAGAAGAAGCGGCGGTTCAGGTATGGGCGGCCCCACTTGCGGCTGCCGGTATCCTGGTAGAACTCGAAGAACTGATCCCAGACCGCCTCGGTGAGGTCGGCGCCGGTCAGCCATTTGACGGTCAGGCCGTCGGCTTCCAGCGCATCACGGCGCTCGCGACGGGTAACCTTGCGGTGACGCGACGACAGGGTGCCAAGGAAATCCTCAAAACTCGAGAAGCCATCATTGTGCCAGTGGTACTGGGTGTCGTGGCGGACCAGCCAGCCCGAGCCGCGGGCGAGGTCGGCCTCGGCCTCGCTGACGAAGGTGGCGTGCACGGAAGAGATATTGTTGCGGGTGGCGAGCGTCTCCGCCGTGCGGATCAGCGCCGTGCGGCTGGCATCGTCTTTGGCGAGGAAGCGCGGGCCGGTGACCGGGGTGAACGGCACGGCGCATTGCAGTTTTGGATAATACTCGCCGCCGGCGCGCTGGAACGCATCGGCCCAGCCATGATCGAAGACATATTCGCCCTGCGAATGCGACTTGAGGTAGAGCGGCATGGCGCCGACCAGGGTGCCGGTGCTGTCGCTCAGCAGCAGATGCTGCGGCTGCCAGCCGGTGCGGTTGGAGGCGGAGCCGGATTGTTCGAGCGCGAGCAGGAAGCGGTGATCGAGGAACGGGTTGTCGACCAGCCCGTCATGCTGAGGCGCCAAGGCGTTCCACACCGCCGCGGGGATCTCCGCGATGGAGCTAAGTACGTCGGCGCTGAGCGTTTCCTCAGGCACTTGGCGGATCGAACCCCTCGAACACGATCTGGTCGGCCCTGCCGAGCACGGCGAGCGCCGCGGCTGGAGATTTGATGGTCCAGGCGGTGACCGGCATGCCGAACGAACGGAACAGCTTCACCGCCGGCAGCTCGAGCGATTTGTCGCGGCAGGAAATGAAATCGAAGCGACTGACCGGCCAGTGCAGCAGGTGCCGCAGCATGAACTTGGTGGCGTCGCTGAGGTGCTGGTCCCATTCCGGCTCGTCATAGGCATAGGTAACGATGCCGACCGGCATGGTAGCGCCGCGCTTTTTCACCTCGATAATGAGCTTAGGGTCGAACGACTCGAGCGTCACCGGCCCACGATAGCCTTTGAGTCCGTCCATCACCGTCTGCGCCAGCACCTCGGTGGCGGCCTGGTTGGGTTGCTGCTTAAGTTCGATCTGCAGCAGCACCCGGCCGTTGATCTGGGCCAGGAACTGGTCGAACCGCTGCGGCGTATCGCCGGCGGCACTGTCGAGCAGCGTGTAGGTCGAGAGCTCCGCCATGCTCCGAGCGCCGACCGGACCGGCAACGCCGGTCAGCCGGTCGAGGTCGTCGTCATGGAAAATCATCGGGATGCCGTCGCGGCTGAGCTGGACGTCGCACTCGATGGCGTAGCCGCCCTCGATCGCCGCCGCGAAGGCGCTCGCGGTGTTTTCGATGATGCCGCGACCGCGGTCATGCAGACCACGGTGGGCAATGGGACGATCGAAATTGGGTTTGGCGCACATGCTGTTAAGCCGTCATATGGGGTTCAGGACGCCCGGGCGCTAGCAGCCCCACATGACACTTTCGCGTCGCCCGTCCCTTACTCTTCGACTTCGATGATGCCTTCGACTTCGACCGCGGCGCCAAGCGGCAGGGCGGCCATGCCGACAGCGGAGCGCGCATGCTTGCCCTTGTCGCCCAAGACGCCGACGATGAGGTTCGAGGCGCCATTGGCGACGAGGTGATGCTCGGCGAACTCGGCGGTAGAGGCGACGAACACCGTGAGCTTCAGCACCCGCTTGACCTTGCTGAGGTCGACGCCGGCCGAGTGAACGATCTGGCTGAGGAAATTCACCGCCGCGAGCTCGGCAGCATTGCCACCCTGGACGACGTTCATGGTGTCGCCGAGCAAGCCCGTCACCACGCCATCGGCACCCGAGGAGATCTGACCGGAGACGTAGACGATGTTGCCCGTCCGGGTGATCGGCACATAGGTGGCGACCGGCGCTTTCGGCTGCGGCAGCTCGTAGCCATATTCGCGGAGCTTATCGAGGGGGCTGGTCATCCTGGTTCTCTTCGTCTTTGTCTGCGTTACGGGCGGCGCGAGCCTTCACCCGGTCGTATAGCTTGCCGCGGATCACCGCGTCCCGGCCGAAGCGATCGCGTACACGATCAATGGCCCGTTCGGCCGCGGCGCGCCGAGCGATTCCCGGCTCGATCAGGTCGACCGGATCGATGCCGTCGGCCTCCGAAATGCCGCTGACGCCAATCCCGATCAGCCGGAACGCCGTCCCGTCGATCTCGCGAGCGAGAAGCTGCACGCCGGTTTCGTAGAGCACGTTGGCAAGCTGTGTCGGGATCATCAATTGCCGGGCCCGGGTGCGCAAGCGAAAACCTGCCGACTTGAGCTTGAGCGTAACCGTGTCGCCGAGGATCGACTTGGCCTTGAGCCGCTCGGAGAGGCGCTCGCACAGCGCCAGCAGCTCGGTCGAAAGGTCCTCGAACGTCCTCAGGTCGGTGTTGAAGGTGGTCTCGGCGGAGACCGTTTTCATCTGGTCGTCGGTCGAGATGGCGCGGGCATCCTCGCCGCGCGCCAGCCGCGCGAGGCGGGCGCCGGAATCGCCGTAGCGGCGCATCAACTGCTCGGGCGGCGTCTGCTGCAGCTGACCGATGGTCTCAAAACCATCTTTGCGCAGCGTCTCGGCGAACACCTTGCCGACGCCATAGATCAACGTCACCGGCTGCGGCGCGAGAAACGCCACGGTTTCGGCTTTGCCGATCACCGCAAAGCCGCGCGGCTTGTCGAGGTCGGAGGCGACCTTGGCGAGGAACTTGTTGTGGCTGAGGCCCACCGAGATGGTGACGCCGATCTCCTGTTCGACGCGTCTAGCGAACCGGGCAAGCACCACGGCGGGCTTGGCCTTATGCAGCGCCTCGGTACCGGTGAGATCGAGAAACGCCTCGTCGATCGACAGTGGCTCGACCAGCGGCGTCAGCTGATCCATCAGCGTGCGGATCTCGCGGCTGACCGCCACGTATTTCGCCATGTTGGGCGGGATCACCACGGCGTGCGGGCAGAGTTCCTTCGCCTTGAACATCGGCATGGCGGAGCGCACGCCATATTGCCGCGCGATGTAGCAGCAGGTGGAGACAACGCCGCGCACGCCGCCGCCGATGATCAGCGGCTTGTCGACCAGGCTCGGGTCGTCGCGTTTCTCAATCGATGCATAGAAGGCGTCACAGTCGACATGGGCGATGCTGAGCGCGCCCAACTCGTCATGCGCCCTGATTCTGGGCGATCCGCAGGTGCGGCAGCGGGTAGGGGCCTCGAAGGCCTCCACCGTCGCCGAACAGTCGCGGCAAATCGCCAGCATAGCCTCATCCCGCCGGGTTGAGCCGAGCCCAGACGCGCATGAAGTCGTCCGGCCTGAAGCTGTTATTGGCGCATAGCGCGAGCAGCAGCGCCTCGTTGGCCGCGAAATAATCGATCAGCCCGCGGTCGAGCCCGTCGCCGCCGGCGGCCTTGCGCAGGGCGTCGGGCGAGTATCCGGTCATGGTCATGAACTCGGCCAGTTGTGCCGGGTTCTCGGCGAGCTGGTGCAGGCAGAGCTCGCCCAGGCTGCGGGAAGTGAGTTCGAGGGTTTTCGGCAAGGGCAGGCTCTCGATGGGTATCGGATTGATGTTACCCCGAACTTCGGGCAGAACACGAGGGCCCGCCAGCCCCGTTCAGGGTGGATTTGAGTCCCGTATGCCCAAGACCGTCATGATCGTCGAAGACAATGAGCTCAACATGAAGCTCTTCAACGATCTGCTTGAATCGCGTGGATATTCGATCATCCAGACCCGCAATGGCCTGGAGGCGCTGGATCTTGCGCGAGCGCATCGCCCCGACCTGATTCTGATGGATATCCAGCTGCCGGAGGTTTCGGGCCTCGTGGTCACCAAGTGGCTGAAGGAAGACGACGAGCTGATGTCGATTCCCGTCATCGCCGTGACCGCCTTCGCCATGAAGGGCGATGAGGAGCGAATCCTCCAGGGCGGCTGCGAGGGTTACATCTCTAAACCCATCTCCGTGCCTCACTTTTTGGAAACCATTGCCCGCTACATTGGGCCTGCCAACTAGGCTTTGCCCTATATGGCATTCGGGCAGATTTCCTCAAATCGCGGGGCCTGAGGTCTTTGACGGCGCGGGTGCTGATCGTCGACGATATTCCAACGAATGTCCGCCTGCTCGAGGCGCGGCTTTCGGCCGAGTATTTCGACGTCGTTACGGCAGCTTCCGGCAAGGAAGCGCTGGCGATCTGCGCCGCGGGCGAGATCGACATTATCCTGCTCGACGTGATGATGCCCGAAATGGACGGCTTCGAGGTCTGCGGGCGGCTGAAGGCCGATCGGCGGACCAGTCACATCCCGGTGTTGATGGTGACGGCGCTCGACCAGCCCTCCGACCGGGTACGCGGGCTCGAGGCCGGCGCCGATGATTTTCTGACCAAGCCGGTCGATGACATTCAGCTGATGGCACGGGTGAAGAGCCTGGTGCGTCTCAAGGCGCTGACCGACGAGCTCAGGGCCCGGGCGCGCACCGGCCAGGAGATCGCCATCGAGGACGCCATGCGGGCGATGGATTCGATCGATCACAATGACGGTCGTATCCTCCTGGTCGATCCCGACCTGCGCCACGCCGAGCGCATCCGCGGCTACCTCGAGGCGCACAATCGCATCGATATCCTCGCCAACCCGGCCGACGCCGTGCTGGCGGTCAGCGGTGGCGACTATGAGCTGGCGCTGGTGTCGATGGCGCTCGGCGATTTCGATCCGCTGCGGGTCTGCTCGCAGATGCGGACTGCCGAGCAGACGCGCACCCTGCCGATCATCCTGATCGCCGAAGAGGACGACCGGCCGCGCGTGGTCCGTGGCCTCGATCTCGGCGTCAACGACTTCATCATGCGCCCGGTGGAGCGCAACGAGCTGATGGCGCGGGTGCGAACCCAGATTCGCCGCCAGCGTTATGCCGTGGAACTACGCCAGAGCGTCAACAATACTCTGGCGCTGGCAGTGACCGATGAACTGACCGGGCTCTACAACCGGCGCTACTTCGAGCGGCATTTGTCGATCCTGTTGCAGAAGGCGCAACAGCAGGGCCGCGACATGGCGGTGATGCTGATCGACATGGACTATTTCAAGGAAGTCAACGACACCCACGGCCACGACACGGGCGATGCAGTGCTGCGCGAGTTCGCGGACCGCCTGCGCCGCAATATTCGCGGTGTCGACCTCGCCTGCCGGTTTGGCGGCGAGGAGTTCGTGGTGCTGATGCCCGATACCGACTCAAGGCAGGCGCACAGCGTCGCCGAGCGGGTACGCGGCGCCGTGGCGGAGAAGGGGTTCGAGGCCGGCAACGGGCGGCCTTTGCCGGTCACGGTGTCGGTTGGCATGGCGCTTAACGAGCACGAAACCGACACGCCGGAGCTGCTGCTGAAGCGCGCCGATGTGGCCCTCTATCGCGCCAAGCGCGAGGGGCGGAACCGCGTCGTCGTCGACGCCGCCTAGTCGCGATCAGCGCCCGCCCGAAATATTAAGGTTAAGGATTAGTAACGTTGTGGAGCGGCTACTTGCTCCGACGCCAGAAAGGGTTAAGCTGTACCCATAGAAATAACGCCGACACTTTCGGTGTCAGCAGTCACCCCTACGGTTCTCCTCAGGTCCGCCGCAACTCCTGGGTCCGTAGGGAGGCTGGTTCGCAGCGGGCAAGAGTGGCCTCTTCGACATGCCGCCGCGGACCAGCCGCTTCTTCAGACGCCCGCCCCTTATACCGGGGCGGGCGTTTTCCGTTCGTGATGTCCATCACGAACTTCTTCGTACTATCGCGCACGAACTTCGTGAGGCCCATAACGAAAAACCCGCGCTCAGGAGCGCGGGTCTTTGAAAGCGGCAGGAAAGGCCAGATTATTTGATCTTGGCTTCCTTGAACTCGACGTGCTTGCGCACAACCGGGTCGTACTTCTTGAACGAGAGCTTCTCGGTCTGGGTACGCGAGTTCTTCTTGGTGACGTAGTAGAAGCCGGTGTCGGCGGTCGACACGAGCTTGATCTTGAGGGATACGGCTTTGGCCATGGTCGTGTTTCCTTGAAACGGCTTGCCGCGCGCTATCCGCGGGGCTGTGAATTCAACCGGCCAACCGGCCTGTGGAAATTTGGCCGGAACCTACGGATTTTCGGGCCGATGTCAAGCGGCGCGGGTTCAGACGTCGCTCTTCGAAGTATCGCCGCGCGTCGGATCGAACCCGTACATGTAGTTGGCCCACTGCAGGCCGATCACCGCGCCCTTGATCGAGGGGAGCATGATCAGTGGCAGGACGATGGCCGCCGGAATCATCGTCCAGACATAAAGCATCGGGTCGACCGGCCCGCTCATTTCGGCATGCAGCATCCAGCCGACCAGGATGTGGCCGACGATGAAGATGGCGATATAGGGCGGGAAGTCGTCGGCACGCGCCGCGCTCAGCTTTTCGCCACACTCGGCACAGGTGTCGTTGATCTTGAGGTAGGAGCGGAACAGCTTGCCCTTGCCGCAATTCGGGCAGCGGCACAGCACGCCATTGCCGATTGCCTTCCACAGCGAGCGCTGCTCACGCACAAAACCGATCTCGACCGCCATCGCTATCTCTTTCGTTTGGCGAGCTTGCGATAGGCGCCCGCCTTGCCTCGAGTGGTAGATGGTCCTTTGCGTTGACGCCCGCCAGATGACGGAACGCCGCGGCTGCCTTCGCTCAGCAGTTCGAAGCGCAACGCCCCGGCAACCGGGGCGACTTCGAGCAGCCGGACGCTCACATCGTCGCCGATACGGAAGGTCTCGCCGGTGCGGTCGCCCACCATCGCCTGCATCTCCTCGACGAAGCGATAATAGTCCTGGCCAAGCGTCGAGGCGGGGATGAAGCCATCGGCGCCGGTGTCCCTCAGCCGCACGAACAGCCCCGAGCGGGTGACGCCCGAGATGCGGCCCTCGAACTTGGCGTTGACATGCGCGGCAAGGAACTGCGCCAGCAGCCGGTCGATGGTCTCGCGTTCGGCCAGCATGGCGCGGCGCTCGGTTGACGAGATGTGCTGGGCGATGCCCGGCAGCTTGGCGATCTCGCCGTCGGTGAGCCCATCCTTACCCAAGTCCAGCGCACTGATCAGCGCCCGGTGCACGATCAGGTCGGCATAGCGGCGGATCGGCGACGTGAAGTGCGCATAGCGGTCGAGGTTGAGGCCGAAATGTCCGTAGTTCTCGGCGGCATACTCGGCCTGCGCCTGGGTGCGGAGGATGATCTCCGACACCTGCTGGATCTTGCCGTCGGTCCGCGCCTTATCGAGGATGCGGTTGAAATCCGCCGGCCGCACTGCATCCGATTTCGGCGCCGGCAGCTGCAGCGAGCTCAGGAAGTCGCGCAGCGCCACCAGCTTCTCCTGGCTCGGCGTATCGTGCACCCGGTAGAGCAGGGCGCTTTTGTGCTTTTCCAGCGTTTCGGCGGCCGCGACATTGGCGGCGATCATCATCTCTTCGATCAGCCGGTGCGCATCGAGCCGCTCGGGCACCTTCACGTCGACGACCATGCCGGTCTTGTCGAGGATGATCTTGCGCTCGGGCAGGTCGAGGTCGAGTGGTCCGCGATTGTCCCGCGCCTTCGCCATGGCGCCGTAGGCGGCCCACAGCGGGCGGAGGATGCTGTCGAGGATCGGCCCGGTCTTGTCGTCCGGCTTGCCGTCGATCGCCGCCTGCGCCTGCTGGTAGTTGAGTTTGGCGGCCGAGCGGAACAGCACACGGTGGAAGCTGTGGCTGCGCTTTTTGCCGTTCTGGTCGAACACCATGCGGACGGCCAGCGACGGGCGGTTCTCGCCCTCGCGCAGCGAGCAGAGGTCGTTCGAGATGCGCTCGGGCAGCATCGGCACCACCCGGTCGGGGAAGTAGACCGAATTGCCGCGGATATAGGCTTCGCGATCGAGCGCCGTGCCGGGGCGGACATAGGCTGCGACGTCGGCGATCGCGACATAGACGATGTGGCCGCCGGCGTTCTTCGGATCGGTATCGGGCTCGGCATAGACCGCGTCGTCGTGGTCCTTGGCATCGACCGGGTCGATGGTGACGAGCGGAATGTGCCGCCAGTCCTCGCGACCCTTGATCGTGGTTTCCTTGGCGTCTTCGGCTTCTTTCGTCACCGAGGCGGGGAAGCGGTAAGGAATCTCGAGGTTATGGATGGCGATCATCGAGACCGCCCCCTCGGATTTGGGGTTCCCGATGACGTTGGTCACCTTGGCCTTGGGAATCATCAGCCGGCCGGTGAGCTTGATCTCGACTTCGACGAGGTCGCCGTCGCGGGCGCTGCCGAGATCGCCGCCGTCGATGCGCATTTCCTTCTGCTTGCGATCGACCGGGATCAGCCGCGCGCCATCCTCGTCCATACGGACGATGCCGATCTGGCCGCGACGCGGCTTGTCGAGGATCTTCATCGCCCGCGCCGTGTAGTCCGGCAGCTCGCCATCGCCGGCGCTGATCCGCGCCAGGATGCGATCGCCGGGGGCAGGAGCAACGCGGGCATCCCGCGGCTGCTTGATCATGACGCGCGGGCGCGCGCCTTCCTCGTCGTTCCACTGCGCCGGGAAGGCGTGCAGGTTGTCGGGGTCGGCGTCGGCAGGGACGTCGAGCACGGTGACCGCGGGCAGGGCGGCGGTCGGCCGGATCTGCTTGCGGGTCCGGGCGATAAAGCCCTCGCCCTCCATCTGCTTGAGCAGCACCTTGAACGGGGTGCGCATGTCGCCGTGGATGCCGAAATGGCGCGCCAGATCGCGCTTGCCATCAAGGGTCGGCTGCTGCGCCATCGCTTCGAGGATGGCTTCGCGTGAGGGGAGCTGGCCGACGGCAAACTGCCGTGGGCCCTTGGGTGTGGTCTTGGTTTTTGGCGCTCTCGCCATTGTCGCTTTCTTTAGGCGGGTGTCTCCGCCTTCGTCTTCGCCGCGGGTTTGGGCTTGGTCGCCGTCTTTGCAGTCGACTTGGCCTTGGCCGCGGGTTTGGTTGTCGTCTTCTTGGCCGCCGCTTTCTTCGCTGGCGCCTTCTTGGCGCCGGCCGACCGCGACGAGGATTTCCTGGTGCCGGATGCACCGCCCTTGGCTGCGATCAGTTCGAGCGCCTGCTCGATCGTCACGTCCTCGGGCTTAACTTCTTTGGGCAGCGTGGCGTTCACTTTGCCCTGATTCACGTACGGGCCATAGCGGCCGGCGCGCACCGAGATGGTGCCGCCATCGTGCTCGAAGGTCTTGATCGCCGCCGGGGTACCGCCACCGCCGCGACCGAACCGTCCGCCGCCTGCTGCCTTCTGGGCGAGCAGGTCGACCGCGCGGTTGAGCCCAACGGTGAACACCTCTTCAACCTCGGGAAGGTTGGCATAGGTGCCATCATGCAGGATGAACGGCCCATAGCGGCCGATACCGGCGCTGATCGGCTTGCCCGTCTCCGGGTGGTTGCCGACCGGGCGGGGCAGCGACAGCAACTGCAGCGCCTTTTCGAGCGTCAGGCTGTCGGGCGTCCACCCCTTGGGGAGCGACGAGCGTTTCGGCTCGGCGCCCTCGCCCAGTTGCACATATGGACCGAAACGGCCCGACTTCAAGGCCACCTCGAGCCCGCTCTCGGGATCAGTGCCGATGATGCCGTCGCCGGCGCCGGCCTCGCTGGCGCCGCCGGTTGCGGCATCGGAGAGCTGCATGGTGTAGCGGCATTCGGGATAATTCGAGCAGCCGATAAAAGCGCCGAACTTGCCGAGCTTCAGTGATAGCTGGCCTTCGCCGCAGTTCGGGCAGCGGCGCGGATCGGACCCGTCGGCCTTGGCCGGGAAGATATGGTCGGCCAGCATCTCGTTGAGCGCATCGAGCACCTCGGAGACGCGCAGGTCCTTGATCTCCTCGACATGACCCTGGAAATCCTTCCAGAAGTCGCGCAGCACGTCCTTCCAGGCGAGCTTGCCGTCCGAGATCAGGTCGAGCTGCTCTTCGAGCGCGGCAGTGAAGCCATACTCGACATAGCGGGTGAAGAAGCTCTCGAGGAAAGCGGTGACGATGCGGCCGCGATCCTCAGGGATCAACATGCGCTTTTCGAGCCGCACGTAGTTCCGGTCCTGCAGCACCGAGATGGTCGCGGCGTAGGTGGACGGGCGACCGATGCCGATCTCTTCCATCTTCTTGATCAGGCTGGCTTCTGAATAACGCGGCGGCGGCTGCGTGAAGTGCTGCTCGATCAGCGCCTGTTCCAGCTTCGGCCGGTCTCCCACATTGAGCGGCGGCAGCTCGCGGCTGTCCTCGTCTTCCTCGGCGTTGGGATCGCGATCCTCCTTGGCTTCGACGCCGTAGAGCGCGAGGAAGCCGGGGAAAGTGACGACCGAGCCGACGGCGCGCAACGCAATGTCGCGGCTGGTGGCAAACACCGAGATATCGGCCGTGGTGCGCTCGATCTCGGCCGAACGCATCTGGCTGGCGAGCGTGCGCTTCCAGATCAGCTCGTACAGGCGGTGCTTGTCCGGGTCGCCCCGCAGCGTATCGGGGTGACGGAACATATCGGTCGGGCGGATCGCCTCGTGCGCTTCCTGCGCGTTCTTGGCCTTGGTCGAGTAGATGCGGGCCTTCTCGGGCAGGTAGTCGGCGCCAAAGTTCTTCACGATGGCGCGGCGGGCCTGCTCGATGCCTTCCGGCGCCATCTGCACGGCGTCGGTTCGCATATAGGTGATGATGCCGTCCTCATAGAGGCGCTGCGCGATCTGCATGGTGCGCGCCGGGGCAAAGCCAAGACGCGAGGACGCGTCCTGCTGCAGGCTCGAGGTGCTGAATGGGGCATACGGATTGCGCTTGGTGGGCTTCTTGTCGACGGCGGTAACGGAAAATGTACCGGCTTCGATTGCCGCCTTCAGCGCCTCTGCTTCGGAGCCGGTGCCCACGTCGAGCTTGTCGGTCCGCTTGCCGTCTACTGAATAGAGCCGCGCCTCGAAGCTGCGGCCCTTTTCGTTGAGGCGCGCGCCGACCGACCAGTATTCCTGCGGACGAAACCTCTCGATCTCTGACTCGCGGTCGCAGACGACACGCAACGCCACCGACTGCACGCGGCCGGCCGAGCGCGAGCCCGGGAGCTTCCGCCACAGCACCGGGGATAGGGTAAAGCCGACGAGATAGTCGAGGGCGCGGCGCGCCAGATAGGCATCGACCAGTGGCTCATCGATGTCGCGCGGATTGCGCATCGCCTCGGTGATTGCGTCCCGGGTGATGGCGTTGAAGACGACGCGCCGGACCGGCTTGTCCTTGACCAGCTTCTTCTGCCTGAGCACATCGAGCACGTGCCACGAGATCGCTTCGCCTTCGCGATCCGGGTCGGTGGCGAGGATCAGCTCGTCGGCATTCTTCAGCGCGTTGCCGATATCGTTGAGGCGTTTCTTGGACGCCGCGTCGACCTCCCAGCTCATCGCGAAGTCTTCGTCCGGCAGCACCGAACCATCTTTGGCCGGCAGATCGCGGACGTGACCGAAGCTTGCAAGGACCTCGTAGTCCTTGCCGAGATAGCCGCTGATCGTCTTGATCTTATTGGGACTTTCAACGATGACGAGCTTCATGGTCAAGCTTTCGGGAGTGGCGGTCGAACGCGGCGCAACATGGTGAAGCGTCTTAGGGCTGTCAACCAGCGTGGCGGCGCCCTCCGGCGTTCCCCCTAAGGGGGAAGAAAGTTGGCGGGAGCAATGCATAAACGGACTTGTGCTAAGCGGATGTCGTCTTGGGGGACGGCATGCGCATCGTCAAAGCCGCGATCATCTTCCTGCTGGCGTTCATCGCCTTTGCGCGCCTGGCGCCGCAGGACCCGTTCAATCCACAGCATGTGACCCGCATCGCGCTCGCCCTCTCTCTCAGCGAAGGACGCGTCGATATCGACCAGCTGGCGGCCTACACGATCGACAGGTCCTCCTTCGACGGCCACTACTACGCCGACAAGCCGCCCGGCGTTTCCATGCTGGCGGTGCCGTCGGTGATGGCGACACGTGCGGTGCTGGAGGCGACCGGCGCGACCAGCGATCCGTCGGATCCCACGGCGCTCGAGACCTATATCCGTATCGCGGCGATCACCGTCATAGTGCTGCCGGCCGCATTGGCAGTGCTGCTGGTCTATCTGATGGCGGCGCGGTTGGGGGCGAGCCATGGAGCTGCCACCTTCGCGGCCTCTGCCCTGGCGGTAGGGACGCCATATTTCGGTTGGTCGGCGACATTGTTCGCGCACGCGCTTTCGGGAGCGATGCTGACCGGAGCGATGGCGTTCGCGGTGCTGAACCGCCCGGCGGGGTGGGTGGCGCCGGTGGCCGGGCTGTTGCTCGGCTTCCTCCTCGTCGTCGACCTAACGGCCGCGCCGGCCGGAGCCCTGGTGGGGCTGTTCATTCTGCTGCGCTCCGAGCAACGCATTAAGACCTTCACCGGGCTGGCGATCGGCGGGCTTATCGGGCTGATGCCGCTGCTGGTCTACAACCAGCTGGCCTTCGCCTCGCCATTCCGGCTGGGATACTCGCAGGTCCAGGGCTTTGCCGGCATGCAGCAGGGCTTCTTCGGCATCGGCTTGCCGCAGCCAATGGTGCTTGGAGAACTGCTGTTCGGCCGCTACCGAGGCCTGTTGCCGCTGGCGCCGGTGCTGCTGCTGGTGCCGATCGGGCTATGGGCGATGTTCAGGTACCTGCCGACACGAGGCATCGCCGTCGTGATCGCCGGCGTGGTGCTGAGCTTCCTCTTGATCAATGCCGGCTACTATTACTGGGACGGTGGCTCCTCGACGGGGCCGCGCCACCTCGTTGCGGCTCTGCCACTGGCCTCTTTGGCGCTGGCCTTTGCATGGCCGCCTGGCTTGCCCGCCAAGGTGGTGGCGCTGCTGCTGCTGCTCGCGAGCCTCTTTATTTCGTTCGTGGTGGCCAGCGTCGACCCGATGTCGCCACCCCAGTTTGGAGACCCCTTGTTCGACTACCTGCTGCCGGCGTTCTTCCAAGGGGGGTGGTTGCCGGCAACACTGTCGATAGCGGTGATCTGGGCCGGGTTCGCCATCGTGGGCCTGTGGCCAGATCGCTCAGGGGCGGAGCGCCACCAATTGCCCGCTTGACCATTCGACCCGGCCCTCGAGGTCGAGTTCGAGCAACAGCGTCTGCACGCGGCCGATGGCGATGCCGGTCGACCGGATGACATCGTCGACCGGGATCGGGGTAAAGCTGAGGGCATCGATCAGCCGAGCCCGCTCGTCGTTCGATGGCGGCGCGGCCTCGAGCCCGTCGTTCTCCGGCAGCCAGTCGGGCTCGAACAGGCTGCTGCGCGACGGATCGGCTTCACGCAGCGTCTCAATGATGTCGGCGGCGCCGGTGATCAGCTTGGCGCCCTGCTGAATCAGCGCATTGCCGCCCTCGGCACGCGGATCGAGCGGCGAGCCCGGGACGGCGAACACTTCGCGGTTCTGCTCCAGCGCCAGCCGGGCGGTGATCAGCGAGCCGGAGCGCTTGGCGGCTTCGACCACCACGGTACCAAGGCTGAGGCCGGAGACGAGCCGGTTGCGGCGCGGGAAGTCGCGGGCCCGCGGCTCCCAGCCGAGCGGCATCTCGGTGAGCAGCGCGCCGCCGTTCTCGACGATGTGGTGCGCCAGCGCGATGTTCTCGTGGGGGTAGATATGGTTGAGCCCGCCGGCCAGCACGGCCACGGTACCGGTGCGGAGCGCCGCCTTGTGCGCCGCCGTATCGATGCCGCGGGCCAGGCCGGAGACCACGGTGTAGCCCGCCTCGCCCAGATCGATTGCCAGCATCTGTGCGAACTTCTGGCCGGCCGTGGAGGCGTTGCGCGCCCCGACGATGGCGACGGCGTGCCACCAATCGAGATTGGTGCCGCCGGCGATGGCGACCAGCGGCGGGGCGCCCGAGATGTAGCGGAGCAGCGGTGGGTAATCGGGTTCGCCCGAACCGACGAAGCGGGCGCCGAGCCGCTCGGTGCCGGCGATCTCGTCCTCGGCTTCAGCGATTGAGGGGGTGCGGGCAGCAGTGTTCGAGCGCTTGAGCAGACCGGGCAGGGCGTCCACCGCCGCTTCAGCTGAGCCCTCGCGGCTGACTAATTGGCGGAAGGTCTGCGGCCCGACATTGTCGGTGCGGATGAGCCGCAGCCACGCGGTGCGTTGCGACGGCGTCAATGCGATGCCGTCACGCGCCATGGCTCAGGCCTTGGGCTTTTCCGAGCCGATCTTCGGCTCTGTGCCATTCCACAGCCGGCGGATATTCTGCCAGTGCTTGAAATAGAGCACGAAGCTGAGCAAAGCGCAGGCCGCGGCGAAGGTGAAGCCCTGCATATCGGTGCCGGCGAGGGCATAGGCGAAGACCGGGGCCGTCGCAGCGGCGGTGAGCGCCGCCAGCGACGAGAAGCGGCGGGCGACGGCGATCAGCAGCCACACCGCACAGAAGATGAGGCCGACCACCCAGTTCCAGGCCAGCAGCACGCCGATATAGGTGGCGACGCCCTTGCCGCCCTTGAACCCGAGCCAGACCGGGAAGACGTGGCCGAAGAACGCGCCGATGCCGGCGCCGTAGACGATGAACTCGGCCTGCAACGGCTCGGCGCCTGGGACAAGGAAGTAGCGCGCCAGCAGCACCGCGGCAGCGCCCTTGCCGGCATCGAGCAGCAGGGTTGCGGCAGCGAGCCAGCGGTTGCCGGTGCGCAGCACATTGGTGGCGCCGATATTGCCCGAGCCGACGGCGCGGATGTCGATGCCGACGGCACGCGTCAGCAACAGGCCAAACGGGATCGAGCCGAGGAGATACCCCAGTACAGTCGCGATCAGAAAGTTCATGCGTCGGCCCCCTCAGCAGTCGCAGCATGGCTGAAGACCGGACGGCCTGCAACGAACGTATGCATCACGGCGCCCTGCATGCGCGCCCCCTCGAAGGCCGAGTTGCGTGAGCGTGAGCGCAGCGCCATATCCTTGACCACCCAGGGGAACTCTGGATCGAAGATGATCAGGTCCGCCGGGGCGCCGACCGCGATGCGGCCGGACGCAAGGCCGAGCAGTTCTGCCGGTCGACTGGTCATGGCGCGCAGCAGGGTGAACAGTGGCACGTCGCCCGAGTGCAGCAGGCGGAGCGCCGCGGCGAGCAGGGTCTCGAGCCCGATGGCGCCATCCGAGGCCTCGGCGAACGGTTGGCGCTTCACCTCGGTATCCTGCGGGTCATGACCCGAATGGATGGTGTCGATGGCGCCGGAGTTCAGCCCGTCGATGACCGCCCGACGATCGTCCTCGGAGCGGAGCGGCGGCGACAGCTTGAAGAACGAGCGATACGGCGCGACGTCGTTCTCGTTGAGCGACAGGTTGTTGATCGAGACACCGGCGGAGACCGTGGAGAGCCGCCGCTTGGCCAGCGCCAGCTGCTCCACCGCGGCGCCAGTCGAGACCTGCGCCGCGTGATAGCGGACGCCGGTGAGGGCGGCGAGCTGCAGGTCGCGAGCCAGCGGGATGGTCTCGGCTTCGACCGGAATGCCCTTGAGGCCGGAGATCGTCGCCAGTGCACCTTCGTTCATCACGCCGTCGCCGACCAGCGTGCGCTCGGCGAGGTGGTGGATGACCGGCAGGTCGAAATTGCGGGCATAGGTGAAGGCGGCGCGCAGCAGCCCAGCCGACTGGATCGACTCGCGCCCATCGGTCAGCGCCACCGCACCGGCTTCTTTCAGGAGGCCGAACTCGGTGATCTCCTCGCCCCTGAGACCGCGGGTGATGGCGGCGGCCGGCAGGATGTTGACCGATGCCTTCGCCCCGGCGCGACGCAGGATGAAATCGACCAGCGCCCCATCGTCGATCACCGGCGTGGTGTCGGGCATCAAGACGAAGCTGGTGACGCCGCCGGCCGCCGCGGCTGCTGCCGCGCTGGCTAGGGTCTCGCGGTATTCGTGCCCGGGCTCGCCGGTGAACACGCGCATATCGATGAGGCCCGGCGCGACGACGAGGCCTTGGGCATCATAGGTCTCGGCGCCGTCAGGAATACCTTGCGGCGCACCGTTGGTGATGCCGGTGATCACGCCATCTTCCACCAGCACGGCACCGGGAGCGTCATGGTTGCTGGCGGGGTCGACGATGCGGGCATTGGCGATGACGAATGGCTTGCTCATGGCTGAGCCTCCCGGTCGGCCAGGAGGGTATCGAGCACGGCCATGCGCACCGCGACGCCCATCTCCACCTGCTCGGTGATCACCGAACGCGGGCCGTCGGCAATCGCCGGGTCGATCTCGACGCCGCGGTTCATCGGGCCTGGGTGCATGACGATGGCATCGGGCTTGGCAAAGCTCAGCTTTTCCTCGTCGAGTCCGTAGAAGTGGTAGTACTCACGCACCGAGGGGATCATTCGGCCGTTGGCGCGTTCGTGCTGCAGCCGCAGCATCATCACCACGTCGGCGCCCTCGAGGCCCTGGCGCATGTCGGTGAACACTTCCGTCGCCAGCATCTCGATGCCCCTGGGCAGCAGGGTGCGTGGCGCGACGACCCGGGTGCGGGCCTGCATGGCGCCGAGCAGCAAGAGGTTGGAGCGGGCGACGCGCGAGTTGGCGATGTCGCCGCAGATGGCGACGGTGAGCCCGGCAAGCCGGCCCTTGTGCTGGCGCATGGTCAGCGCATCGAGCAGTGCCTGCGTCGGGTGCTCGTGCGCGCCGTCGCCGGCATTGATTACCGAGCAGCCGACCTTCTGGCTCAGCAGCTCCACTGCACCGGACGCGCCGTGGCGCACGATGATCACATCGGGTCGCATGGCGTTGAGCGTCGCCGCCGTATCGATCAGCGTCTCGCCCTTGGCGACCGACGAGGTCTTCACCGACATGTTGGTGACCTGCGCGCCGAGCCGCTTGCCGGCGATCTCGAAGCTCGACTGGGTGCGCGTCGAGTTCTCGAAGAACAGGTTGATCTGCGTCTTGCCCGACAGTGTCGGCAGGATCTTCCGCTCCTGCCGCGAGATCGGGATCATGGCCTCGGCCCGATCCAGCAGATCAACGATCTCGTACTGGTTGAGCTGGCTGATGCCGAGAAGATGACGATGACGGAAAGCGGGTCTCGCGACCCCCTGGCCGCCGGTGCCCGATGCTGGCGAGGAAGTAGCCATGCCGCTCCGTTCCGAATGTTCGCGGGGGTCTAACGCGAGGGGCCGAGCATGTACAGTCCAGCCGTACATTTTCCACGAGACCGATCGGCTACAGCGCGCCTCGGCGCAGCCGTTCCAACGCTCCTTGCAGGATGTAGCTCGCCGCCAGCTTATCGACCACCTCGGCACGCTTGTCGCGGCGCACATCGGCCTCGATCAGCGTGCGGGTTACAGCCGAAGTGGAAAGCCGCTCATCCCAGAACACGATGGGGATGGCGATCTTGGGGGCGAGGTTGCGGGCAAAGGCGCGGGTCGACTGGACGCGCGGTCCTTCAGAGCCATCCATGTTGAGCGGCAGCCCCAGCACGATACCGACAGCGTCATTCTCGGCAATCAGTTCCTGCAGCCGGATCGCATCCTGAGTGAACTTCAGCCGCCTGATGGTCTCGAGCGGCGTCGCCGAGTAGCGCATGCCGTCCGAAATCGCCACGCCAATGGTCTTGGTGCCGAGGTCGAGGCCGAGCAGTTTGCCGGTGGCGGGGAGGGCGGTGAGGTCGTTCTCGGTTGGCATAATCGCGGTCAATCACTATGATTAGGTTTGATTGGAGACGATTGCCATGAGCACCCGAGTCCTGACGGCACATATTCCTGAGGAACTGGCGGAAAAAGTAGACCGCTACGCCGAATCCATGGAGCGCTCCCGAGCCTGGATCGTCAAGCAGGCGCTTTCCAACTGGGTGGACTGGGAGGAAGAGAAGACCCGTCTCTCTCTCGAAGCGTTAGCGGAAGCTGATCGCATCGGCACGATACCTCACGAGGAAATGGTGGCGTGGGCTAATAGCCTCGGTACGGACAATCCATTGCCGCCACCAAGGCCGCGCAAGCCGTGAGGGTACACTGGACGAACAGGGCTTCCCTCGACCTCGTTCGGCTTGAAGAGTTCCTCAGCGGCAAGAGTCAGCAAGTTGCTGCGCGCGTCGTTCAAGCCCTGATCTCGGCGCCGAACCGACTACTGGAATACCCTCGGGCCGGGGAGCGGATTGAGGACACTGGCGAGGTCGAGCTTCGGCGCCTCTTCGTCGATACTTACGAGATTCAATATGAGGTGCTGCCGGATCAGATCCGCGTAGCCCGGGTTTTCCATATGCGTGAAGAGCGATGAAACTTACCTGGTTCGGCGGCACCACCATCCGCATTCACATCGGCGGCAAGATCCTCGTGGCTGATCCCGCTAGGGTCAGCGGCGTCGATCCGGAGGAGCTGGTGTCGGGTGCTGACGCGACATTTGCACTCGACGGCAGCCTGCCTGAAATCGATCCGGTGCTCTGGCAGCCCGGGCGGCCAGGCTCGATGCTCGATGAAGATGTGCTGGGCGAGGTGACGACGCATGGTCTCGAAGGCGGCGCGCTGATTGCGGCGATCGGAGAAGCGCCGTTGCTGTTGCTGTCCCGGGCCGTGCCGAAGGCCGGGCGCTGGGCTCGAGACGCTGTGATTGTGGTGTTCGGCACCGAGGGCGACCGGCTGGCGGCCACTGCGCTCGAGGCCCTCGGGCCACGACTGATTGCGGTCGCAGGGCCCGACGCGGTGGTGGAGCGGGCGTTTGCAGCGCTGCGCGACCGGCTCGACGGCACGGCGCTGGTGGCCCTGGAAACCGGCATGGCGCTGGAAGTTTGATGGCGCCCATCAACGCTTTTCGTTGTTCTTCGCGCGCTTCCATTGCTAGAACGCCGGAAATCGTGACCTTCGGAGTGACCCCATGTCGGTAGATGCCGCCACCGTGAAGCGTATTGGGCGCCTGGCCCGCATCCGCATCGAGGAGGGCGAAGTCGAGACCTATCGCAACGAGCTCAACACCATTCTGGGCTTCGTCGAGCAACTGGGCGAGGTCGATGTGAGTGGCGTCGAGCCGATGACCTCGGTGATGCCGATGACGCTGCGCCGCCGCGAGGACAAGGTCACCGATGGCGGCTACCCCGAAAAGATCGTCGCCAACGCACCGCTGACGGAAGACAACTTCTTCATGGTGCCCAAGGTCGTCGAGTAACTGATATGACCGTCACCATCGCCATCGAGACGCCGCTGCAGGATGATGTCCGCGGGCTGGTCGAAGAACTCAACGCGCACCTGATTCCGCTGTCGCCGCTGGAGTTCCAGTTCAAGATGACGGTCGAGCAGATGGCCGGCGCCGACACCACGGTGTTCGTGGCGCGCAATGCCGTCGGCGAAGCCGTTGGCTGCGGCGCGCTGAAAGCGATCTCGGCCACCGAGGGCGAGGTCAAGCGCATGTACACCCGTCCGTCGGTGCGCGGGCAACGGGTGGGGTCGGCGCTCTTGGCGGCGATCACCGAGCTGGCGCGGTCCAAGGGCATCTCGCACCTGCTGCTCGAGACCGGCACCGGCCCAGGCATGTCGGAGGCGCACCGGCTCTACACCAATGCCGGCTTCACCGCGCGCGGGCCATTCCTCGATTACCCCGACAGCGAATGGTCGGCGTTCTTCGAAAAGCAGATCGGGCAACCCGCCGTCGCCTGATGCGATGCGTGTTGCCAATGTTGCGATAATCGCCACACAGCTATAGGAACGGCGGTCGACATCTCCCCCCGCGTCCTTTCCCCGCGAGCCAAGCCTTTGACCGACCTTACCCGCCTGACCCTCGCTGCTGCCCGTGCCGGACTCAAGGCCAGGGAGTTCACTTCGAGCGAACTCACCGGCGCCTACCTGAGCGCCATCGAGGGCGGCAACGCCAAGCTTAATGCTTATGTGGCAGTGACCGCCGAGCAGGCCAGTGCGCAGGCCAAGGCCAGCGACGCAAAACTCGCGGCCGGGCAGGGCGGTCCGCTCGAAGGCATCCCGCTCGGCATCAAGGACCTGTTCGCCACCAAGGGCGTGCACACCCAGGCGGCGAGCCACATCCTCGATAGTTTCAAGCCGGAATACGAATCGAGCGTCACCAGCAACCTGTGGCGCGATGGCGCCGTGATGCTGGGCAAGCTCAACATGGACGAGTTCGCCATGGGTTCGTCCAACGAGACGAGCTACTACGGCCCGGTGATCAACCCGTGGCGGGCGAACAACTCCAACGCGCAGCTGGTGCCCGGCGGTTCGTCCGGCGGCTCGGCGGCGGCGGTTTCATCCTGGCTCTGCGCCGCGGCGACGGCCACCGATACAGGCGGCTCGATCCGCCAGCCGGCGGCGCTGACCGGCACCGTCGGCATCAAGCCGACCTACGGCCGCTGCTCGCGCTGGGGTGTGGTGGCGTTTGCCTCCTCGCTCGACCAGGCCGGACCGATCGCCCGCACCGTCGAGGATGCGGCGATCATGATGACCTCGATGTCGGGGTTCGATCCGAAGGACTCGACCAGCGTCGATCTTGCCGTGCCGGATTTCGCGGCGGCGGTGGAGCGCGGCGTCAAAGGCCTCGTTATCGGCATTCCGCGTGAGTACCGCATGGACGGCATGCCCGCCGAGATCGAGGCGCTGTGGCAGCAGGGCATCGCCTGGCTGAAGGCCGAAGGCGCGACGGTGCGCGACATCTCGCTGCCGCACACCAAATATGCGCTGCCCGCCTATTACATCGTGGCGCCGGCCGAGGCCTCTTCGAACCTTGCCCGCTATGACGGGGTGAAATACGGCCTGCGTGATACCGGCAAGGACATCACCGACCTCTACGAGCTGACCCGCGCCGATGGCTTTGGCCGCGAGGTGAAACGCCGCATCATGATCGGCACCTATGTGCTGTCGGCGGGCTACTACGACGCCTACTACGTCCAGGCGCAGAAGGTCCGCACACTGATCAAGCGCGATTTCGAGATCGTCTTCAACGACGGCGTCGACGCCATCCTGACCCCGGCGACACCGTCGGCGGCATTCGGCATCGGCGACGAGGACATGAAGGCCGACCCGGTCAAGATGTACCTCAACGACGTCTTCACGGTGACCGTGAACATGGCCGGCCTGCCGGGCATCGCCGTGCCGGCCGGCAAGGACGGCGCCGGCCTGCCGCTCGGATTGCAGCTGATCGGCAAGCCGTTCGACGAGGAAACGCTGTTCGCCGCGGGCCGCGTCATCGAGCGTTCGGCCGGCATCGACTTCAGCCCTGACAAGTGGTGGTGATCGGAAACCGCTTGAACCATAGCGGTTTCGGCACTATTTGCCGCCCATGCGCAAATTGAGACTTGTCGACCTCCCGGCCAGACCGGTGGTTTCGTTTCAGAGGATTGGCTCCATGGCCGATGTGTTCACGACCCTAGACTGGTCGGCCCCGCCCAAGGATATGTCCAAGCCCCTGCAGGCTTTGTGGTGGATGAAGAAGGGCGAGCTGCGCGTCGGTCCCGAATGGGAAGAGGCGCACCGGATCGTCCAGGCGATGGAAGGCACCTTCGAGTTCGATTGGGTGCATGCGCTGCTGCACTGGATCGAAGCCGATATGGGCAATGCCGACTACTGGTATCGTCGCGCCGGCCGCAAGCGCGCCACGGCCAGCGTCTCGGCCGAGTGGGAACACATCGCTCGCGAGCTGAGCGGCGTCACGCAGCACTAAGCACTTGAGGCAACGACTGATTGCAGGAGAGCCCGGAGCTGATCCGGGGCTCTCTGCGCATTCAGCGGTTGTCGAACTCGCTCCTCGCGAGCTCTAGCCCGCGTCGGGTGATGCGGTACGGGTGGCCGTTGCTGGAGGCGATCGCCTTTTTGGCCTTAAGCTTCTTGAACAGCGGCAGGCTGCATTGCTGCATCAGCCAGCCATCGCGGTTGAAACATTCGACGCCGATGAGTTTGCCATTGTCGGATTTGAGCGCAACGATCTTGCCGCCCTGTGCCAGGACGTGCAGCACCCGCTGCTCGTGGCGGGAAATATCCATGAGAAATCTAGCCTGAGGATGCGTGGAAAAGGGCCGCGGCCAGCATCTCGCCTGGCAGCTGCCTGGTTCCAGAAACCCCGTCGCAAACACGTCGCCGGCCCTGCGGGCTCAGCGGGCGGACGGGGTATTACGCAATCTCAACTTTGCTAGACATAGGGCAGTCCACTTTTTGACGGCGCCGCGATATCGCCGGGCCGCTGAACGGCGGATGAATAGCCGCCGATCGACGCCTCGACCAGTGGTCGGTTGCAAACAATGGCGCGGCGGTGCAAACCAGCAACTCCTGCTAATCCGCCGAGTGCGTCCCGTGACCAAAGCCCCCGCCGAATGCCAGACCAAGGAAGATGTGCGCCTCGAGATCGACCGGATCGATCAGGCCCTCTTAAGCCTGCTCGCCGAACGGCACGGCTATGTGACGCGCATGGCGGAGATCAAGACCGACCCGCACGAGGCTTATGATCCGACCCGCATCGAGGCGATCATTGCCAAGCAGCGCAAGCGCGCCGAGGAGCTCGATCTCGACGAAGATCAGGCGGAGTTGATCTGGCGCACGCTGATCAACTGGAATGTGAACTACGAAAAGGGCATTATCGCTGCACGCAAGCGCCACGGCTGAGCTAGTCTGGGGCGGAGTGGAGACTTCGATGACGTCGCCGGAGATCACGATCCGCAAGGCTGTGGCGAGCGAGGCAGAACGTCTTGCCGATATCGCCTTGCTGGCGTGGGAACGGGATCTGCAGCCTTTCCTCAGCGGTGAGGCGGCGAGTCGGGCGAACGAGAAACGCCGGCTGGGCATCGCCGTGCACGAACTGCTCGACCGCACCATCGTCGCCGACATCGACAGCGCGCCGGTAGGCTGGTGCGCTCGAGCGCGCAGTCGCCCTTACATCCCCTATCTGTTCGTGACGCCATCACTGCAGAACCAGGGCATCGGCACGCTGCTGCTGCGCCGCATGGAATCGATCATCGAGCTCGAGGGCGCCGACCGGGTGCAGCTCGATACGCTGAGCGACAACGTACGCGCGGTGAACTTCTACCAGCACCAGGGCTATCGCATCCTGGTGCTGAAGCGCGAAGGCGCCACCGGTAGCGACCCGCAAACCAGCGTCCGGCTGGAAAAGCGCCTTGCCCCCTATCGTGGTCCGTTGAACGACGACGAATGAGGCGGATCCTGCTGACCGGGATGTCAGCCACCGGCAAATCGACCCTCACCGCGGCAATTGCTGCGCGCGGCTACCGGGCTGTCGACCTCGACACCGATGCCTGGTCGTATTGGGTCGACATCGTCGAGGATAACGCGCCGGGAACGCCGGTCGAGGCCGGGCGTGACTGGGTCTGGCGTGATGATCGCGTCACCGACCTGCTGGCTGACGACGGTGACGGTATCCTCGTCATCAGTGGCTGTTCACCCAACCAGGGGCAGTTCTACCCGCGGCTCGATGCCGTGGTGCTGCTGAGCGCGCCTGAGTGTGTCGTAGCAGAACGCCTCGCGGCCCGAACCAGCAACGACTACGGCAAGGGCGAGGGAGAGGCAGAGGCAGAGCGTGTCCTCCAACTGATCCGCGAGGTCGAGCCGATCCTGCGCGCCGGCGCGACTCACGAGATCGATACCGGTGGCCCTCTCGACGACGTGCTGGACGCCGTGCTCCGCATCGTGACCCCGCGCCCGTGAGCCCCGGCGCCTCTGCCGGGACACCACGGCGCGGTTTTGCCGAAGTTTGGCGCGCAGAGAAGTTTTCTGCGGCGCTCGGCTATGCCATAGACAAAGTCGGAATGAACAAGA
Organism: Devosia insulae DS-56; assembly: GCF_000970465.2. Classification (GTDB taxonomy): domain Bacteria; phylum Pseudomonadota; class Alphaproteobacteria; order Rhizobiales; family Devosiaceae; genus Devosia_A; species Devosia_A insulae. The sequence goes on along the minus strand of NZ_LAJE02000363.1, from coordinate 46,837 downwards.
GCCTTAGCCCATGACCCTTATCGATACCCGCACGCCCAACCCCAAGAGCTTCATCCAGGGAGCCACCGGGGACTGGGAGATCGTCATCGGCATGGAAGTGCATGCGCAGGTGACCTCGGAGAGCAAGCTGTTCTCGGGCTCGTCGACCGAGTTCGGCTCGCCGCCGAACTCCAATGTCAGCTTCGTCGACGCCGCGATGCCCGGCATGCTGCCGGTGATCAACGAAGAGTGCGTGCGTCAGGCGGTGCGGACCGGGCTCGGGTTGAAGGCCAAGATCAACAAGCGTTCGATCTTCGATCGCAAGAACTACTTCTATCCGGACCTGCCGCAGGGCTACCAGATTTCCCAGTTCAAGGACCCGATCGTCGGCGAGGGCTCGGTATTCCTCGACATGGGCGGCGAGCGCATCGAGATCGGCATCGAGCGGCTGCACCTCGAGCAGGACGCCGGCAAGTCGATCCACGACCAGCACCCGTCCATGAGCTTCGTCGACCTGAACCGGTCGGGCGTGGCCCTGATGGAGATCGTTTCGAAGCCCGACCTGCGTAACTCGGAAGAAGCCAGGACCTACCTCGGCAAGCTGCGCAGCATCTTGCGCTATCTCGGCACCTGCGACGGCAATATGGAGCAGGGCTCGATGCGCGCCGATATCAACGTCTCGGTGCGCAAGCCCGGCGGCGAGTTCGGCACGCGCTGCGAGATCAAGAACGTCAACTCCATCCGTTTTGCCGGCCAGGCCATCGAGTTCGAGGCGCGTCGCCAGATCGACATCCTCGAGGCCGGTGGCTCGATCGACCAGGAGACCCGGCTCTACGACCCCAAGACCGGCGAGACCCGTTCGATGCGGAGTAAGGAAGAGGCGCACGACTATCGCTACTTCCCCGACCCGGACCTGTTGCCGCTGGAGTTCGATCAGGCCTTCATCGACGATCTGGCGCAGCACCTGCCGGAACTGCCCGACGAGAAGGAAGCACGCTTCGTTTCCGAGTACGGCGTGACGTCCTACGATGCGATGGTGCTGACGCTGGAGCGCGAGACGGCCGACTACTATGAGGCGGCGGTCAAGCACGGCGGGAGCAAGCGTGACGGCAAGGCGGTGGCCAACCTCGTCACCGGCGACATCGCTGCCTATGCCAACAGCCAGGGGCTCTCGGCTTTCGAGACCCACATCAAGCCGCACCAGATCGCCGGCATCGTCGACCTCGTGGCGGCCGGGACCATTTCGTCCAAGGGCGCCAAGGACCTGCTGCAGGTAATCATCGCCGAGGAGCCCGACGGCGAGCCGGCCGAGATCGTCGAGCGGCGCGGCATGAAGCAGGTGACCGACCTCGGCGCCATCGAGAAGGTGGTCGACGAGATCATCGCTGCCAACCCCGACCAGGTGGCCAAGGTGCAGGCCAAGCCCACCCTGATCGGCTGGTTCGTCGGCCAGGCCATGAAAGCCTCGGGCGGCAAGGCCAACCCGCAGGCGCTGAACGAGATCCTGAAGAAGAAGCTCGGGCTCGAATAGGGAGGCGCCGGTGGCGAAAGGATACTGGGTCGTCAATCTCGAGGTCACCGACCTCGAGGTCGATAAGCAGTATCAGGCGTTTGTTCGCGCGTTCCTTGCCGCCAATGCCGGCCGGTTCATCGTCCGTGGCGGCCAGCAAAGCGTTGTCGAGGGCACCGTCGGCCCTCGCGTCGTGGTGGTCGAGTTCCCGAGCTACGAACACGCGCTGCGTGCCTACCACTCCGAGGAATACCAGCAGGGCATGCAGACCCGCCTCGGCGCGAGCTCCGCGAATTTCGCCATCGTCGAGGGGTTTGACGGCTGACGGATCCCTCGGTCGCGCGGCGACCATCCCCCGGCGCGCCAACTTCACGAATGGGCATGGCTGCCGGAACCCTCGCCGGCTCCCGTCGTTGACGAAGACACTCGTCAACCGGAGGCCGCCATGTCCGTGCTCAATCGTGTTCTGTTCAACGTCCTCTGCAAAGACCTCGCCGACAGCACAAAATTCTACAAGGAGCTGTTCGGGCTGGAGACCATCTACGACAGCGACTGGTTCGTCGTGCTGACCCCCAAGGGCCAGGCGAATGTCCAGATCGGATTGATCGACCAGATGAGCCAGTTCACCCCGCGCCATGCCTGGGGCATGCACGAGGGGACCTATCTGACCTTCGAGGTCGATGATGTGTTCGAAGTGCTCGACCGGGCGAGAGCCATGGGCGCCGACGTGGTGTCGGAGGCCATCGCGCTCGATTATGGCCAGACCCGCGGGTTGATCCGCGACCTCAACGGCATGGTGATCGACGTGTCGACGCCGACCGCACAACTCGCCATGCGCGAGGATGTGATCATCGAGGAGGTCGATCGCGACACCGCCATCGACCAGCAGCAGCCAGGAGACCGCGACGCCGTATCGCGGCCTGTCTGGTAGCTCAAACGGGCTTGCCCACCGTCATCGCGGCGCGAAACGCCGGATCGGGGTCGAGCCAGGTGGATTCGGGCGTGGCGCCCACGGCATCGAAATAGCGGCTCATGAAGCTCCGATAGGCGGCGCAGAACGCGATGTCGGCGATCTCGCGATCACTGAAGCCGTGCTTGCGCAGCGCCTCGATATCGCTTTCGGTAATGAGGCTGGCGTCACGGGCGACCTGCTCGGCATAGGCCAGCATCGCCACAGTCTTCGCCGCGAGGCCGGCGCTGCGGAAATCGTGCTGGATGGCGAGCACCTTCTCTTTCGAGCCAAGGTCACTGACCAGCAATTTGGCATAAACGTGTGAGCAGTAGGTCGAGGGGATCTGCTTGGCGGCGACCAGGGTGATCAGGCGCCAGCTCACCAGCCCCAGCGAGAAATTGTTGCGTGCCGCATGCAGCAGGTGCTCGACCATCGGCGCGATGTGCGGCAGGGCGGTCCAGCACTTGGTGCCCTCCATCACGTATCCTAGGACGCTCGCTTCTGATGCGTAGATGTCGGCAATCGCTCCGGTGGCGTCTTTCTCGTCGATGGTTCCAATGAACACGGATGGCCTCCTCAGGTCATATGATGACTGGGGAAACTAAGGCGCCAACCTGAACCGTGGCTGAACGCTAGTCGAGGTGGGTGAGGATATTGACCAACCGCCCGAATGGGTCGCGGACATAGAAGCGACGGACGCCCCATGCTTCGTCGACAGGGCCATACTCAACCGCAAATCCTGCGGTACGAACCCTGGCGAGGGTGGCGTCGAGATCATCGACCTCGATCGAGAGATCGGGCACGGGCGTGCCCGAGCCGCCCTCACGGGCCACGCTCACCTGCACGCTCATCTGCGCCGACGAGCCATAGGTAACGATCCAGCCGAGATCCATCAGTTGGTCCAGCCCGAGCACATCACCGTAGAACCGCTTGGCGGCAGATAGATCCTCGGCCGCGATGTTTGCGACGATGCGCTTGACCGTCATGCCGGCGCCTTGCGCCAGCCCTTGACCAGTCGGCCGTCGATGAAAACCAGGCCGAGGAAGATCACGATGATGCCGAGGATGTGGATCAACTCGAAGCGCTCGTGCAGCACCAGCACGCCGAGCAGAATCGCCGAAATCGGCGTGATGAAGGTGTTGAGCGACAGGTTGGTGGCGCCGACGCGCGGCAGCAGCCAGTAGACGAGCAGGAAGCTGAAGCTGGTCGAGAACACCGAGATGCCGAACAGCGCCCCCCAAGTCTCGGGGCGGGTGATGATCGGGATGCCCGAGAAGAACAGCGCGATGGGAACCGAGACCAGCGCCGCGCCGGTGAGCGAGGCCGAGGCCACGGCATAGGGCTCGACCTTGGCGAAGCGGCGCGCGTAGTTGAGGGTCAGCGCATAGCACAGTGTCGCGACGAACGCGGCGAGGAGGCCAATGATCTGCGCCGACGCGCCGACGCCGAGCGAGGGCAGGGCGAGGATCACCGCGCCGGCAAAGCCGACGGCGACGCCAACCACCTTGTTCCAGGTGGCCTTCTCGCCACCCGGCCAGAGCTGGGAGACAATCACCGTGGTCATCGGGGTCATGCCGTTGATGACGCCGACGATCGAGCTGGCGACGGTCTGCTCGGCAAAGGGGAACAGGGCGAACGGGATGGCGTAGTTGAGGATGCCGAGGACGAGGAACTGCCAGTAGAGGTTGGGATCAGTGGGCAGCTTCTTGCGGGTGGCAAAGAACACCAGCCAGCAGATTGCGGCGCCGATAGAGACGCGGCCGGCGGCGACCCAGAGCGGGCTGATCTCGCGGATCAGCACGGCGTTGAACAGGAACGAACAGCCCCAAACGGCGCCGAGCAGGATGATGAGCAGCCAGTATTGCAGTTTCATCGGTACGGCTCCTTCAGACTTCGACCTTGAAGCCGAGTTCGATATCCACGGCGGCCTTGCCGCCCAGCCCCCAGTTCTCGCGCGGCACGTCGTGCAGCACAACCTTGAGATCGGACGGGGTGATGCCGTAGGCGCCCAGCTCGTTGACCAGCGCGGCATAGAGCCGGCGCTTGGCGTCGACCGAGCGGCCGGTGAACAGCGAGATTTCGACGATGGTGTAGTTGGCGCCCTTGCCGTTCGGCGGCGCGAAGGCATGCGCGGGATACTCGAGAATCCGGATGTCGCGATCCTGCTCCGGGATGCGGATGCCCTCGACCAGTGCGCGCTGCACCGCTGCGATCAGCTGCTCATGGCGATCGCCGATCCAGCCGGCGCGGGTTTCAAGTCGGGTCGATGGCATCCGATAGTCCTCGAGAGGGCCGGAACATGGACCACAAACCAGAGTCGCGTCGAACCGATTTTGACGATGGCTGCAATCGATTCCGGTGATGTGGGGGCCGATGCCCGGTGCGCGCCCGGGTCATGCCTACATAGCGGGCGAATGGAGGGCTGCTGGCATGACACTTCGGCTGATGGGCGCGAACCCCTGCGTGACGTTGTATGACGGGGAGCGGGCGACGGCCTATGCCTCGATCTGGCGGGTGGACTGGTCGCTGCGGGGCGCCGGGCAGGCGCTGGTGCTCGGGGTGCCCGGGCGGATCCGGATCATTGCTCCGGATCTCGAACTCGGGGCGTGGCTCGGCGCCGAGTTCAATCGCCACATCAGGAGCGTCAGCGCCGATATCGCCTGGTCCGAGCCCGAGTTCACCATTGCCCCAGTGCGCTTCGACCTCGATCTCGGGGCGGGCCTCAGTGCCTCGGCTGACGACGTGACGGTGGAAATCACCGGCCCGATCGAGCGCTACCTCACCCGCAAGGACGACTACGACCTCGGTGGCACGCCCAACATCCTGTCCACGGTGTGGATTCCGTGCCGGGAGGGGCGCATCACCGTCGACGGCACGCAACTGGCGGGCTCCATTCGGCTGGACGCATCGCAGCCGATGTCGAGCGCCTTCATTGCCGAAGCCGAGGTGTGGTGCACCGCGGACCACCCGAGGAAGTGAGGCATCTGGCGGGCGGTAGTAAGATATGTTAGTACTTACATATCTTGTTGGAGGACCCTGAGATGACCTATCTCGGCGATATGGGACTGCTCGCGCTGGGCAGTCAGCTCAAGGCGATCAGCGACCAGCTCTATGCCATGGCGGACGAGGTCTACGGGCAGCACGGCATCGAGCTGCAGGGGCGCTGGTTCCCGATCCTCAGGCTGCTGCACGATCGCGGTCCGATGACGGTGGGCGAGATCGCCGGCGCTGTCGGGCAGACCCATTCGGCCATCAGCCAGCTGACGACGCGGCTGGTCCGCGATGGCTGGGTGAGCACCGCGAGCGATGCCGGTGACCGCCGGACGCGGCGGCTGACGCTGACGGCCAAGGCCGAGACGGCGCTGCAGAGGGCCAAACCGCTATGGCGGGCAATCCGCGATGCGCTGGAGGAACGGGTCGCCGGCGCCGGGCTCGATCCGAAGACATTGCTGGCGGAGCTCGAGCAGGTGGCGGCGCCGGGGCTGGCCGACATCATCACGGCGAAGGCGCGCGCCTACAGCCAGGAGGCGGTGCGGATCGTGCCGCTCAGTCCGGACCTGCGCACGCATTTCTACCGGCTCAACGCCATGTGGCTGGAGCGCTACTTCGTGCTGGAGCCCTATGACATCGAGGTGATGTCGAACCCCGAGGCGATCGTCGAGCATGGCGGCGCGGTGCTGTTTGCGCTGCTCGGCGATGCGGTTGTCGGCACCTGCGCGCTGAAGCAGCATGCGCCCGGCGAATACGAGCTGACCAAGATGGGTGTCGACCCCGCCGCGCAGGGTGTCGGCATCGGCAGGAAGCTGATCGAGGCGGCGATCACCGAGTTCCAGCGGCTCGGCGGCACTCGGCTGTTCCTTGAGACCAACACGCGGCTCGAGTCGGCGATCCACCTTTACGAGCGCACCGGCTTCGAGCATCAGCCGGCGATCCGCGAAGGCTCGCCTTACGACCGGGCCAATGTCTACATGATCTGGCGCGGTCGCTCGGCGATCGCCGCTTGATCAGCCGGCGAAGCTGACCTCGCCGCGCGCCAGCATGGCCAATGCCTCAGGGTAAGCGATGTGCTCCTCGACGAGGATGCGGGCGCCGAGCGTCTCGGCGGTGTCGCCGGGCAGAATCGGCACGCGGCGCTGCAGAATGGTCGGGCCTTCGTCGGTGCCCGCGGTGACGAAATGTACGGTGCAGCCGCTCTCGCTGTCGCCTGCGTCGATCGCCTGCTGCTGTGGATGGAGACCCTTGTGCAGCGGCAGCAGTGCGGGGTGGACGTTGAGCATCCGGCCTTGCCACTTCTCGGTGAACTCAGGCGTGAACAGGCGCATGAAGCCGGCGAGCGCGATGAAATCGGGCCGCCACAGCTTCAGTACGTCCGACAAGGCCAGCTCGAACCCGGTACGGCTTGGATAGTCCTTGTGCCAGCGCCACGCCGTGGCAATGCCCTGGCCGGCGGCGATCTGCAGCCCGCCGGCATCCGGCTTGTTGGCAAACACGCCGACGATCTCGGCCGGATAGTCGGGCGCCTTGGCGGCCTCGATCAGCGCAGTCATGTTTGACCCGCGGCCGGAGATCAGGATGGCAACGCGCTTTTTCGGCTCAGTCACGGGGCGGGGCCTTTGCTGGAGGATCGTAGAGGGCGAGTTCTTCGGCGGTCGGCCGTTCGAAGGCGCGCGAGGCTTCTTCTAGCATGGCGCGATCGATCGGCGGTGATTCCCTGCCGCGCTTGCTAACGCGTTCGAGGAGCTCGTCGATTGGGGCATCCATGTGGACGAGTTCGACTGCGGCGCCCAACGCGCGAGCCCCGTCGCGCAGCGCGTCGCGCTCCGAACGGGCCCAGGTGCCCCACTCGATGATGGCCGTGCCGCCGAGCGCCAGGAGGCTCTGTGCCTGCCGCCATTGCAGCTGCTCGATCCCGGCACGCTTCGCCTCGTCCCAGAGGTTGATGCCGAGCGCATCCATCCAGTCATCCGGTGAATAGCGGACGCCGTCGTGACGCTCGGCCAGCGCGGTCGCAACTGTGGTCTTGCCCGCGCCGGGCAGGCCGCAGACGATGATCAGTCGACCGCCGGGCCCAGCCATCAGAGCGCGAGCGCGCCTTCGAACGTTACCGGCTCACCGCTACGGGGGCGCAGCTCACCGACGATGGCGGCGGTTTCTCCAGCCGCAGCAAGGTGTTCGACGAGTTTGCTCGCGTCTTGCTTCGACACGGCGCAGAGCATGCCGACGCCGCAGTTGAAGGTACGGAGCATCTCGCGCTCGTTCATGCCACCGACCCGGGCCAGCCAGCCGAACACTTTCGGCACGCTGACCTTGTCGAGCTCGATATGGGCCGAGAGGCTGTCGGGCAGAACGCGCGGGATATTGTCGATGAAGCCGCCACCGGTGATGTGAGCGAGCGCCTTGATGCCGATGCCGGCCTTCAGCGCCGAGAGCAGCGGCTTCACATAGATCCGGGTGGGAACCAGCAGCGCGTCGCTCAGCGATTTGCCCGGCTCGAACGGGGCGGGCAGGTACCAGTCGATGCCCGAGACTTCGACGATCTTGCGGACCAGCGAATAGCCGTTGGAGTGGACGCCCGACGAGGCGATGGCGACGAGCACGTCGCCGGCCTCGACATCCTCGCGCGGCAATAGAGTGCCGCGCTCGGCAGCGCCGACCGCAAAGCCTGCGAGGTCATAGTCCTTGCCCGAATACATGCCCGGCATCTCGGCGGTTTCGCCGCCGATCAGCGCACAGCCAGCGATGCGGCAGCCCTCGGCGATGCCCTCGACGATGGCGGCGCCGGTCGCGACGTCCAGCTTGCCGGTGGCAAAGTAGTCGAGGAAGAACAGCGGCTCGGCGCCCTGCACGATGATGTCGTTGACGCACATCGCCACGAGATCGATGCCGATGCTGCCATTATTGCCGGTTTCGATGGCGATCTTGAGCTTGGTGCCCACGCCGTCATTGGCCGCGACCAGGATCGGGTCGACGAAACCGGCGGCCTTGAGGTCGAACAACCCGCCAAAACCGCCGATTTCGGCATCGGCACCGGGGCGGCGGGTGGAGCGGACGGCGGGCTTGATGGCCTCGACAAGCGCGTTGCCTGCGTCTATGTCGACGCCGGCCTGCTTGTACGAGAGCCCGTTTGATGGCACGTTTTGCGCGTCGGACATGGGCTGTTCGCCAGATTTTCAGGGGTAGCGGAATTGCCGAGCGCTGATAACCGCTCCACCTCAGTCACGCAAGAGACGCCCGGGACCTTGAGCCTAAGATATCAGGTAATGATCTGGGCCGGGCTGTTTGTTGCAGCCATCCTGCTGCTCTGGGTGTTCCGCTCGATCCTCCTGCCGTTCGTCGTCGGCCTGACGCTGGCCTATCTGCTCAATCCGGTGGTCAACTGGTTGCAGAAGCTGGGGATTGGCCGGTCCTGGGGCTCCATGCTGGTGCTGCTGCTGGTGCTGATCCTGCTGCTCGGGCTGCTGCTGGCCCTTGTGCCGCTGATTGCCGTGCAGATCGGCGGGCTCATCGCGGGTCTGCCCGGATATGTTGCCGATCTGCAGGACCTGCTGCGCCAATGGATGCCGCAGTTCACCGAATGGCTGGGCCCCGAGCGCACGGCGCAGCTCGAGGGCAGCCTCACCGACCTGATCGGTCGGGGCGTCGAGTTCGCCGGTCTCGTCACCGGCACGCTGGCGCAGAGCGGGCTCACCGTGATCAATACCATCGCCGTGCTGTTCATCACCCCGGTGGTGGCGTTCTACCTTCTGGTCGACTGGGAAGGCATGGTCAAGAAGGTAGATGATCTGCTGCCGCGCCGCTATCGCAGCGAGATTCGCGGCGTGCTTGCCGATATCGACGGCGCCATGGCGGGCGTGATCCGCGGGCAGGGCTCGGTGATCCTGGTGCTGTGCGTCTATTACTGCACGGCGCTGACCCTGGCGGGGCTCAACTATGGCCTCGCCATCGGCCTGATCGGGGGGCTCTTGAGCTTTGTGCCCTACGTCGGCTTCCTCGTCGGCTTTGCGTTGTCGATGACAGTGGCGCTGGTGCAATTCTGGCCTGATCAGTGGGTGTTCGTGCTGATCGTCCTGATGATCTACATCGTCGGCCAGTTCCTCGAGGGCAATATCCTCTACCCCAAGCTCGTCGGGCAGAGCATCAACATCAACCCGGTCTGGCTGATGTTCGCCCTGTTCGCTTTCGCCCTGCTGTTCGGCTTCGTCGGGCTGCTGCTGGCAGTGCCGCTGGCCGCTATTTCCGGCGTGCTGACGCGCTTTGCACTGACCAAGTACCAGCAGTCGAGCCTCTATCTAGGCCCGGACGAGCTGCCGCCGCCGGCGCCGCTTCCCGAGCCTGCCGCCACGCCTGCGCGAAAGCCGCGCGCCACGGCGGGGAAATGACCGACCTGCAGCTCGGGGCCGGACAGCTGGCGCTGGACCTCGGACACGAGGCCTCGCATGCCGAGCACGATTTCATCGTCGGCGAGGGCAACCGGCTGGCGCACGCGCATGTGCTGGCCTTCCCGCACTGGCCGGGTCCGCTGACGCTGATCGAAGGGCCGGCGAGTTCCGGCAAGTCGCATTTGTCGCGCATCTGGGCCGAGCGGGCAGGGGCCGAGCATGCCACGCCCGAGACCACCGAGGCGCTGTCGCGCGACGGTGGCACGCAGCCTCTGGTGCTCGAGGATGCCGACAGGGCAGGTTACGCCGAGGCCGAGCTGTTCCACTTGTTCAACCAATCGATGCGCGACCGCCGTCCGCTGTTGCTGACGGCGCGCGAGCCCGTTGCAAACTGGCCGTTCGCGACCGATGATTTGAAATCGCGGGCTCGACTCGCGGCGCATTTCACCGTGTCACTGAGCGACGATATCCAATTGTCACAGATGTTCGTGAAGCTGTTCGACGATCGTCAGGTGGCTGTTGAACCCAGGATCATCGCCTATCTGGTGGCGCGCATGGAACGATCGTCGGAAGAGGCGGTTGCCCTTGCGTCAATGATGGACCGCATGGCGCTCGAGCGTGGTACTGCCATCACTCGCGCCATTGCCGGCGAAGCGCTCAGGCAGCGGAGCGCGGCGCGTGATGACCGACAGCTGGCCCTCGACCTCGGAGCCGACGACGATGAATGAGATGAGCGAAATCGCCGAACAGCCGCAACAGGAGGCGCCGGACGTTGCCGAGCTGCGCCAGAGCCCGGCGCGTTTCGTCAACCGCGAGGTCAGCTGGCTGCAGTTCAACATGCGCGTGCTGGAGGAGGCGGGGAACGTCAATCACCCGCTGCTCGAGCGACTGCGCTTCGTATCGATCTCGGCCAACAATCTCGACGAGTTCTTCATGGTGCGCGTCGCCGGGCTGAAGGGCCAGCTGCGCGCCGGCCTCACCAAGCAGAGTGCAGACGGACTGTCGCCGGCCGAGCAGCTCGAAGAGATCGCCACTCTGGCCCAGCACCTGCACCTCGAACAGCAGGATCACTGGCAGCAGCTGCGCGAGGAACTGTTCGCCAAGGACGTGGTGATCCACGAGGCCGACGACCTGACCCCGGAACAGGTGAGATACCTGCAAAAGCTGTTCCGTGAGGAGATCTTCCCGGTGCTGACGCCGATCGCGGTCGATCCGGCGCATCCGTTCCCCTTTATCCCCAATCTCGGCTTCACCCTGGCCTTCGAGATGGTGCGCGAGGGAACGACGCAGACGCTCACCGCCCTGGTGCGCGTGCCCTCCAACCTCGATCGCTTCGTCACGCTGCCCAACGAGTTGGCGGCGCCGAACCGGGTCGAAGTGGTGACCATCGACACCCTGATCAACCGGTTCATCGACAAGATGTTTCCGGGCTACCAGGTGTCGGGCTCGGGCGCCTTCCGCATCATCCGCGACAGCGAAATCGAAATCGACGACGAAGCCGCCGACCTGGTGGTGGAGTTCGAATCCGCGCTGCGTCAGCGCCGCCGCGGCATGGTGATCCGCCTCGAGATCGAAAAGAAGATGCCACGGGCGCTGCGCCGCCACATCTCGGAGCGGCTTGGCGTCGGGCCGACGGATACGTTCGAGGTCGAGGGGTTTCTCGGGCTCGCCGATGCATCCAAGATCTGTGACATCGACCGGGCCGACCTGCGGTTCCCACCCTACCAGCCGCGTTTCCCCGAGCGCGTCCGCGATTTCAACGGCGATATCTTCGCTGCCATCCGCGCCAAGGACCTGTTGGTCCACCATCCCTTCGAGAGCTTCGACGTGGTGGCGCAGTTCCTGATGCAGGCGGCGCGCGACCCCGACGTGGTGGCAATCAAGCAGACGCTCTACCGTACCTCGCGCGACAGCCCGATCGTCAAGGCGCTGGTGCAGGCGGCGGAAGCGGGCAAGACCGTGACCGCGCTGGTGGAACTCAAGGCGCGCTTCGACGAAGAAGCCAACATCCGCTGGGCCAGAGACCTGGAACGAGCTGGCGCGCAGGTGGTGTTCGGCTTTATCGAGTTGAAGACACACGCCAAGATGAGCCAAGTGGTACGCCGCGAGGGCGGCAAGCTCGTGAGCTACTGCCATCTCGGCACCGGCAACTATCACCCGATCACCGCTAAGATTTACACCGACCTCAGCTACTTCACGACCGAGCCATCGATTACCCGTGACGTCGCCCGCGTCTTCAACTTCATCACCGGTTATGCCCGGCCCGCCGAGATGGAGGCGATCGCCTTCTCACCGGTGACGCTCAGGCAGACGCTGCTCGACCACATCGCCCGCGAGGTCGAGTTCGCCGAGCGGAACGAGCCGGCCAATATCTGGCTGAAGATGAACGCGCTGGTCGATCCCGAGATCATCGACGCGCTCTACGATGCTAGCCGCAAGGGCGTGAAGATCGAGCTGATCGTGCGCGGCATCTGCTGCCTGCGGCCCGGTATCCCGGGCTTCTCGGACAATATCCGGGTGAAGTCGCTGGTCGGGCGGTTCCTCGAACACAGCCGCATCTTCTGTTTTGGGCAGGGGGCGCCACTGCCCTCGCGCAAGGCCAAGGTCTATATGAGTTCGGCTGACATTATGCTGCGCAACCTCGATTGGCGCGTCGAGGTGATGGTGCCGATTCTCAACACCACGGTGCACGAGCAGATCCTCGACCGGACCATGGTGGCATATTTGAAGGACAACCAGCAAAGCTGGGAGGTGCTTCCGGACGGCAGTTCCGATAGGATCAAGCCCAAGGAGGGCGAAGAGCCCTACAATGCGCACGACTACTTCATGACGCATGCGAGCCTGTCGGGCCGCGGTACGGCGCTGAAGCGCGACAACGAAGAGAGAAGCCAGTGAACCAATACTGGGGCGTCGACGCCGACCCCACCGCGCAGGGCCGCCTGAAGGGCGCGCGACCTGTTGCCGTGCTCGATATCGGGTCCAACTCGGTACGCCTGGTGGTCTATGAGCGGCATGCCCGCTCGCTGACCCCGCTCTATAACGAGAAGACTGCCTGCGCCCTGGGCCGCGGTCTCGCCCAGACCGGCAAGATCGCCTACGAGAATATCGACCGCGCGCTGACCGCGATCCAGCGCTTCGCACTGGTGTCGAAACTGATGCGGGCGGGAACTACCCATATCCTCGCCACCTCGGCGGTGCGCGAAGCTTCCAATTCCAAGGCCTTCGTCGACGCCGTCGAAGAGATCATGGGCGCCAAGGTGACCGTGCTGTCGGGGGCCGAGGAGGCGCACTTCGCCGCGCTCGGTGCCATCTCCGGCATGCCCGGCTTTGTCGGCGTGGTCGGCGACCTCGGCGGCGGCAGCCTCGAGCTGTCCTCCATCGCCGGCGGCACCGATTCGACCGGCGAGACGCATGAACTCGGCGTTATCCGTCTGCAGGACGATTCCGACGTCTCGCCCTCCAAGGCCCAGGCCATCGCCAAGCAACGGCTGAAGAAATCCAAGCTGATGGACGGGCAGGGCGGCAGCTTCTGCGCCATTGGTGGCACCTGGCGTTCGCTCGCCAAGGTGCATCAGGTGCTGCGCGACTACCCGCTGCATATGGTCCAGCACTATGCGGTCAAGGCCAGCGACATGCTGAAGCTGTGCGAAGACATCGTCGCGGCGACGGCGGCGAGCAAACCCTACACTGGCTCGGAACATGTCAGCTCCGGCCGGCGCGATCTCGTGCCCTATGGCGCGGCGGTGCTGATCGAGGTGCTGAAGGCCGGCAAGTTCGACGCCGTGGTGTTCTCGGCTTTGGGCGTGCGCGAGGGCTACCTCTATGGCTTGCTCGATGACGAGGAGCGCGCCGTCGATCCGCTGATGCAGACCGCCGAGCAGATGAGTGTGCTGCGCTCCCGCTCACCGGCGCATGCCGAGGACCTGATCGATTTCACCGCCGAGCTGCTGACCACCTTGGGGATCACCGAGACGGCGGAAGAGACCCGGCTGCGCAAGGTCGCCTGTTACCTCGCCGATATCGGCTGGCGCGGTCACCCCGATTACCGTGGTGAGCAGGCGGTCGACATGGTCGCCTATGGCTCGGCCACCGGCGTAGATCATCCGGGCCGCGCCTTCCTCGCCGAGGTGTTGGCGGTCCGCTATATGGGGCTGAAGCAGAAATCAATGAGCCAGGCGCTCCTGGCGCTCTCCGGCCCGGCGATGAGCGCCCGGGCGCGCCTCTTGGGCGCGGCGTTCCGGGTCGCCTATCCGATGTCCGCGGCCATGCCCGGCGTACTGCCGCGCGTCGGCTTCTTCGTCGACAAGGGCATTCTGAAGCTCAACCTGCCGGCCGACCTCGCCTTCCTCGACGGCGAGCACTTGCGTGGCCGGCTGGATCAGCTGGCTGGTGTGGTGGGGATCAAGCTCACCGATGTCGTGGCGGGGTAGGGCGCTCGGCCCTACTCTTCGTCGTCGTCGTCGATGATCTCGATCTCGATGACGCCCTTCTTGCTCGCCGCGAGGCCGAGCTTGCCGTGCTTGATGGCGAGCGCCTTGTCGCCGAACAGCTTGCGGCGCCAGCCCTTAAGTGCCGGCACGTCCGCATCGTCATCGAGCACCAGCGCGTCGATATCGTCCGAGGTGGCGATGATGCGCGAGGCGACGCCGTTGTCCTCGGCGACGGACTTGAGCAGTACGCGCAGCAGGTCGCCGACAGCGCCCTTCGGCGAGGGGCCGCGGTGGCGGTCGGGCAACTTGGGCAGGTCGGTCTTGCCCAGCGCTTCCACATCCTTGAGGATCGAGACGATCTCGCCGGCAGCCGACGAGCGGCCATAGCCGCGCTGCACGGCGCGCAGCTTGTCGAAACTCTCGGGGTTGAGCGGGCGCTGCATGGCCAGCTCGATCAGCGCGTCGTCCTTGAGGATGCGGCTGCGCGGCTGGTCGGTATCCTGCGCGCGTTGCTCGCGCCAGGCGGCCAGCGCCTTCAGCGCAGCGACGTCGCGTGGCTTGGCGAGGCGGGCCTTGAGCCGTTCCCAGGCGTGCTCGGGCTGCACCACATAGGTGTGGATCGACTCGAGTACCGCCAGCTCGTCTTCCACCCAGTCCCAGCGGCCGGTATCGTCGACCTGCTTGAGCAGCGCTGCATAGACGTCGCGCAGGTGGGTGACGTCGGCGAGGGCGTAAACCTTCTGCTTTTCGGAGAGCGGCCGGGCCGACCAGTCGGTGAAGCGGGAGGATTTGTCGAGTTCGACCTTGGTGATCGAGCGGACCAGGTTGTCGTAGCTGACGCTGTCACCGAAGCCGCAGACGGAAGCGGCGACCTGGGTGTCGAAGATATTGGCGGGTACCTTGCCGGTCAGCTTGACGAAGATTTCGATGTCCTGCCGGGCGGCATGGAAAACCTTGCGGACCTTGTCATTGGCGAGGAGCTTGAAGAACGGCGACAAATCGAGGCCGGGCGCGAGCGGGTCGATCAGCACCGCTTCGTCGGGGGTTGCCGCCTGTAAGAGGCAGAGCTTCGGCCAGTAGGTGGTTTCGCGCAGGAACTCGGTATCGACCGTCACGAAATCATAACCGGCGGCGCGCTTCGAAAAGGCGGCGAGCACGTCGGTCGAAGTAATGAGCTCCATCAAGACTCTTTCGTCACAAGGCTTACCAAACCTGAATAACAGTGGGACACGCGAATGGCGAGCACAGAGTGGCGAATAAGTCACGGTTGCTCGGCGTGGCCGCCCGGCCTCCCGTGCTTCCCTGCACCCTGGATCGGGGCCGCTCAACTTGACAATTGCGCCCTCGCGTGCGCTTGTCCGGCCCCGAAATCCGCCTGCCTCAGAGACAAGAGATGAGTGAAATGCACCGCTACCGCACCCACACCTGCGCCGCCCTTCGTCAGGGTGACGTGGGCAATAATGTGCGCCTCAGCGGTTGGGTGCATCGCGTCCGCGATCACGGCGGCCTGCTGTTCATCGACCTGCGCGACCACTATGGGCTGACCCAGCTGGTGATCGATCCCGATTCCAAGGCGTTCAAGCTGGCCGAGACGGTGCGCTCCGAGTGGGTGATCCGGGTCGATGGCGAGGTGAAGCAGCGCACGCCCGAAACGGTCAACGGCAAGCAGCCGACCGGCCAGGTCGAAGTGTTTATCCGCGAGCTCGAAGTGCTGAGCGAAGCCACCGAGCTGCCGCTGCCGGTGTTCGCCGAGCCGGACTATCCCGAAGACATTCGCCTCAAGTACCGCTTCCTCGACCTGCGTCGCGAGACGTTGCATGCCAACATCGTCAAGCGCACCAAGGTGATCTCGTCGATGCGCCGCCGCATGGGCGATATCGGCTTTGCCGAATACTCGACCCCGATCCTCACCGCGTCGTCGCCGGAAGGCGCCCGCGACTTCCTGGTGCCGAGCCGCATCCACCCCGGCAAATTCTTCGCCCTGCCGCAGGCGCCGCAGCAGTACAAGCAACTGCTGATGGTGGCCGGCTTCGATCGCTACTTCCAGATCGCGCCGTGCTTCCGCGACGAGGATCCGCGCGCCGACCGCCTGCCGGGTGAGTTCTACCAGCTCGACCTCGAGATGAGCTTCGTCACCCAGGAAGAAATCTGGGACACCATGCAGCCGGTGATATCAGGATTGTTCGAGGAGTTCGCCGACGGCAAACCCGTGACGACGGAGTGGCCGCGCATCCCGTATGACACGGCGGTCCGCAAGTACGGCTCGGACAAGCCCGACCTGCGCAACCCGATCGAGATGCAGCAGGTCACCGAGCACTTCCGTGGCTCGGGGTTCGGTGTGTTCGCCAACCAGATCGCCAGCGACGCCAAGGTAGAAGTCTGGGCCATTCCGGCGAGGACCGGCGGCAGCCGCGCCTTCTGCGATCGCATGAACGCCTGGGCCCAGGGCCAGGGCCAGCCGGGCCTCGGCTACATTTTCTTCAAGGACGGGGCAGGTTCGGGTCCGGTGGCCAAGAACATCGGCGAAGAGCGCACGGCGGCGATCCGCACCCAGCTCGGCCTCGCCGACGGCGATGCGGTGTTCTTCGTGCTCGGCCGCCCGGACAAGATGTACAAGTTCGCCGGCGAGGCGCGGGTGAAGATCGGTCTCGATCTCAACCTGACTGAGCTCGACCAGTTCAAGCTCTGCTGGATCGTCGACTTCCCGTTCTACGAGTGGAGCGAGGAGGAAAAGCGCCTCGACTTCGCGCACAACCCGTTCTCGATGCCGCAGGGTGGCATCGAGGCGCTGAACAGTCAGGATCCACTGACCATCAAGGCGTTCCAGTACGACGCGGTCTGCAACGGTTTTGAGATCGCCTCTGGTTCGATCCGTAACCAGCTGCCCGAGACCATGGTCAAGGCGTTCGAACTGACCGGCAAGTCGCGCACCGAGGTCGAGGAGCAGTTCGGCGGCCTCTACCGCGCCTTCCAGTACGGCGCCCCGCCGCATGGCGGCGCTGCCTTCGGCATCGACCGCATCGTCATGCTGATCTGCGGCGCACAGAACCTGCGCGAGATCACGCTGTTCCCGATGAACCAGCAGGCCGAAGACCTGCTGATGGGCGCCCCAAGCCCGGCCGAGCCCAAGCAGCTGCGCGAGCTACACGTGCGGGTGATCGCCGACACGAAGTGAGTTTCAGGGGCGCCTCCGGGCGCCCCTTCTCTTCCTAGCGAGCGACGATATCCCAAACGGAGGTTCCCGCTTTCACGGGAATGACTCAGTGGGTGTGAGCGTCGGTCCGCGTCGTTGTCCCCGTCCCGGTCCCAACCACCGGGTCATTCCCGCGAAAGCGGGAACCTCCGTTTTGCGATGGCAGCCGCCAACCACCACCGTCCCATTCCGGGACGGCCGGCCAATCACCGTTAACACTCTCTTAAAGTCCGCCCGCTAGGCATTTGTTGCCTATCTCCGTTGGGGGCGGATTCGCTTGAAGTCCAGGTATGTCCATGTGCTGATGCTGCTCGCGGCCATTGCCGCGTTCCTGCCGGTCATGGCCGTGGATTTCCTGCTCGATTCCTACGTGCGGGTGCGCGAGCGGGCGCTGCTGCAGCAATCGGTCGATGCAGTGGCGAGCCGGGTGCAGGCGACGGCCTATGACGCCATCTCGTCGCTTCGGCGCATCCTTGCCGAGAGCCCTTCGCTCTGTACGCCGAGCTTCATTGCCAACGTGCATCGGCAGATGGAGGTGAGCCTCTATCTGAAGCAGGTGCTGGTCGAGAATGCCGACGGGGTGCAGTACTGCGACGCGCTCGGCAAGGACGTGAAATACTCGCCGCTGTCGCGCCCGCTGTCGGTGCCTAACCAGACCGAGACCCTCGAGGTGGCGAAATACGCCGACCTCCGGATGCCCGCGCTGAAGGTGACACAGGCCTTCGGCACGACGCGAAAAGTCTCGGCCTTCGTGCCGATTCTGGCGGCCGAGCCGGATAGCCTGCTGAACGGACTGAAGCCGACCTCGATGATGCGGGTGTCGCTGACCGACGGGGCGGAGATCGTTACCGTCGGCGACCCCAAGGCCTACGATAATCGCGGCAATATCGAGTTCGTCACCGCCGAAAGCTTTGCCGGTGAACTGCCGATCCGTGTCGCAGCGGCGGTGCCGTTCGCCATCGTGCGGGCCGACTACGGCGATCTCGACGCGAGCTTCACCGTGGTAGCAGCTCTGATGTGCGGGGCGTTCCTGATTCTCGCCCTGCAATATGTCCGCCGGTCTGACCTGCCGGCCTTCGACCTCGAGCGGGCAATCGCCGCGGGGGAGCTGAAACCCTACTACCAGCCGGTGATCAATCTCCGGACCGGTGCGCTGGCCGGCTGCGAGGTGCTGTGCCGGTGGGAGAAGAAGAACGGCGAGGTGGTGCCGCCGGGCGCCTTCATCGACTATGCCGAGGTCACCGGACTGGCGTTGCCGATGACGGTCAGCCTGATGCAGCAGGTCAAAGCCGACCTCAGCGCGCTTTGCGGCGACATGCCGGACCTCAAGGTCTCGATCAACCTGTTCGAAGGCCATTTCCGCGACGGCACGGTGGTCGACGACGTGCACACCATCTTCGCCAACTCGCCGATCAGCTTCCGCCAACTGGTGTTCGAGATCACCGAGCGGAAGCCGCTCGAGAAAATGGCTCAGGCGCAGAGCGTCATTGCCGGGCTGCACGCGCTGGGCTGTAAGCTCGCGATGGACGACGCCGGCACCGGGCACTCGAACCTCGCGTACCTCCAGACGCTCGGCGTCGATGTGGTGAAGATCGACCGGGTGTTCGTCGACATGATCAAACCCGAGGGGGCACCGGTGCCGGTGCTCGACGGGTTGATCGCCATGGCGCGCGACCTCGGCACCGAGATCGTCGCCGAGGGCGTCGAGACAGAGGCCCAGGCGCTGTACCTGAGGGCGCGCGGCGTGGTGCAGGCGCAGGGCTATCTCTTCGCCCCAGCGCTCAAGGCCGGCGCTTTCCGCGATCTGGCGCGGGCTCTGAATGCCCCGGTAGTGCTGCCGGGGCTGGTTCAGGTGAGCGCAGCTTAGGGGCTTGCCGCCTCATACTCGGAGTCATTCCCGCGAAAGCGGGAACCTCTGTTTTTGTGCGCACCGAGGCATCGCAAACGGAGGTCCCCGCTTTCGCGGGGATGACCCGGTGGTTGAGGAAGCGATGGAGGAAAATCCCCCTTCAGTTTCCCTCGATCCCCGCCTTTTCATCGCCCTCGATTAGTGGCACTCACTCCTGAGTTTCCGGGAGGGTGTTTATGTCTGCCGACTTGACCGAACAGAAGAAGGCGCTGCGTGAAGCCGCGCTGCATTTCCACCAGTTCCCCAAGCCCGGAAAGCTTGAGATTCAGGCGACCAAGCCGCTCGGCAATCAGCGCGATCTGTCGCTGGCCTATTCGCCCGGTGTGGCGGCCCCTTGCGAGGAGATCGCCGCCGATCCCGAGGCGGTGACCAAGTACACCTCGCGTGGCAACCTCGTAGCGGTTATCTCGAACGGCACCGCGGTGCTCGGCCTCGGCCATATCGGCGCGCTGGCCAGTAAACCGGTGATGGAGGGCAAGGCCGTGCTCTTCAAGAAGTTCGCCGGCATCGACGTTTTCGACATCGAGATCGACGAGGCCGATCCGCAGAGATTCATCGAGGTGGTGCGGCCGCTCGAGCCGACCTTCGGCGGCATCAATCTCGAGGACATCAAGGCGCCCGAGTGCTTCGCCATCGAGGAAGCGCTGCGCGAGCGCATGAAGATCCCGGTCTTCCATGATGATCAGCACGGCACCGCGATCATCGTCGGCGCCGCGGTGCTGAACGGGCTGGAGCTCAGCGGCAAGAAGATCGAGGACGTGAAGATCTGCACCTCCGGGGCAGGAGCGGCGGCCATCGCCTGCCTCAACATCCTCGTCGCTTTGGGCGCCCGGCTCGAGAACATCTGGGTGGCCGACAAGGACGGACTGCTGACTGACAAGCGCGACGACGTCAACGACAAGTGGCGCGGCCGCTTCTGCCGGCAGTCGAACGCTACGACCCTGGCCGAAGTGATCGACGGCGCCGACATCTTCCTCGGTCTTTCGGCGGCTGGGGCGCTGAAGCCCGAAATGCTGCAGAAGATGGGCCCGAATCCGCTGATCCTGGCGCTCGCCAACCCGAACCCCGAAATCATGCCCGAGGTGGCCAAGGAAATCCGCCCCGACGCGATGGTCTGCACCGGGCGCTCGGACTATCCCAACCAGGTCAACAACGTCCTCTGCTTCCCCTTCATCTTCCGCGGCGCGCTGGATGTCGGCGCCACCACCATCAATGAGGAAATGAAGCTCGCGGCCGCCCAGGCGATCGCCAAGCTGGCGCATGATCCGGGGCTGGAAGTGTCGCCCTCGGGGCAGCCGGCGGTGTACGGACCCGAGCACATCATCCCGAACCCGTTCGATCAGCGGCTGATCCTCCGCATCGCGCCGGCGGTGGCGCGGGCGGCGATGGAGTCGGGCGTGGCCAAGCGCCCGATCACCAATTTCCAGGCCTATCACGACAGCCTCAACCGCTTCGTCTTCCGCTCGGGCCTCGTCATGAAGCCGGTGATCGACAAGGTGATCGGCCAGCAGAAGCGCGTCGCCTTTGCCGACGGCGAAGACGAGCGGGTGCTGCGCGCTGCGCAGGTGATGATCGAGGACCGCATGGCGCTGCCGATCCTGATCGGCCGCCCACAGGTCATTGAAAGCCGGTTGCAACGCTTCGGGCTGACCATCAAGCCGGGCCGCGATTTCGAGGTGGTGAACCCCGAGGACGACCCGCGCTATCGCGATTATGTCGAGCTGTTCCACTCCTTAGTCGGCCGCAACGGCGTGACCCCCGATATCGCCAGGACGATCGTCCGCACCAACACCACGGTGATCGCGGCGCTGTCGGTGAAGCGCGGCGATGCTGATGCCATGCTCTGCGGCTTCCAGGGCCGATTCATCAAGCATGTGCGCGACATCCGCTCGATCATCGGGCTGCAGGAGGGGGTGAAGGACGTTTCGGCGCTGTCGATGCTGATCATGCCGCGCGGCGTGTTCTTCCTCGCCGACACCTACGTCAACATGGATCCGACTCCGGACGAGCTGGTGGCCATCGCGCTGCAGGCGCGCGACCACCTCAAGCGCTTCAACATCGAAGCGCGAGCGGCGCTGCTCAGCTACTCGAACTTCGGCTCGCGCGACGGCGACACCGCCTATAAGATGCGCGAGGCCTACCAGAAGCTGAAAGCCGTGGCGCCCGAGATGATCATCGAGGGCGAGATGCAGGGCGACCTGGCCCTCAACGACGAGCTGCGCAGCCGCTACATCCCGGAATCGGTGCTGAAGGGCGAGGCAAACCTGTTGCTGTTCCCCAACCTCGACAGCGCCAACCTGTCGATGACGCTGCTCAAGGAAATGAACAACGCGCTGGCCGTCGGCCCGATCCTGATGGGGCCGCGCGCCCCGGCCCATATTCTTGCCCCCTCGACCACCAGCCGCGGAATCGTCAATATGACGGCAATTGCCGCCAGCGAAGCGGTTGCATTGGGGGAGAGGTCCTGATGATCAGACATACTGTAGTCTTCAATTTGAAACACGCGCACGGTTCCTTGATGGAGAAGGCTTTCCTCCGCGACGCGCTGGTGCTGAAGGAAATCCCGGGCGTCAAGAAATTCGAGCAACTGCGGCAGACCTCGAAGAAGAACGACTACGAGTTCGGCTTCTCGATGGAGTTCGCCGACCAGGCCGCCTACACGGCTTACAACGAGCATGCCAAGCACGTGAAGTTCGTGAAAGAGCGCTGGGACCGCGAGGTCGAGAAGTTCCTCGAGATCGACTACGAACCGATTTGAGGAGGTAGGGGGCCGCCGAATTCGCCGAGCAGAAGCTTGGTCTGTGCAGCAAGGACAGGCAGGTCGTTCGTCACGGTGTCCCAGACAGTCTCAAAGTTGAGGTCATCGTATCCGTGGGCCCCGCGATTTCTCATGCTTCGGATGTTCGGCCAGGGAATCTCGGGGTGGCTGGCCGCATACTCGGGATGCTGTTGAAGAATCCGAGCAGCCGCCTCGCCGATAATGACCAGCGTCATTACCGCCGCCAGCTTCGCTGTCCGGTTTGTCAGAAACTCAGCTTTGGAGAGATGCTCGATGATCTCCGGTGCACCCGAAGCTGCGTCGTAGATTGCATCGAGATGACTAGCGATCCGCTCGTCGCTCAAATCGGTTGTGCCTCTGCCAACACTCGATCGCGGAACCGACGTCCTAGATCACCTGGCGTGAGCACCTGAACTCGAACACCCAACCGGTCGCGAAGCTCGCGTTCCAAGCCGATCAAATGCAGCATCGTCGTCCCCGCGGGCGCGTCGACGAGAATGTCGATGTCACTATCTTCGGTGTCGGTGCCGTGGAGCACCGAGCCAAAGACCCGAGGGTTGCGAGCTGGAGAGCGTGCCACCATGTCGCGAACCAGCTTGCGATTCTGTTCAAGCACTTCAGATGGGCGCATCTCAACTCTCCTGCCTAGAGGATAGGTTACGCTCCTCTGATTGCAATAGCGCTACTGGAACGCCGTCTCGGCAAAGCTCCGAAGCTTGCGCGAATGCAGCCGCTCCGGCGGCTGGTCACGCAGGATTTCCATCGCCCTCAGGCCGATCTGGAAGTGGCGGTTGACCTGGGTGCGATAGAAGTCCGAGGCCATGCCGGGGAGTTTCAGTTCGCCGTGCAGTGGCTTGTCGGAAACGCAGAGCAGGGTGCCGTAGGGGACGCGGAACCGAAAACCGTTGGCGGCGATGGTGGCCGATTCCATGTCGAGGGCGACGGCGCGCGATTGCGACAGCTGCCGGGTGATCGAGGCCTGGTCACGCAGTTCCCAGTTGCGGTTGTCGAAGGTCGCGACGGTGCCGGTGCGCATGATGCGCTTGGTCTCGATGCCCTCGAGATGGGTGATCTCGGCCACCGCCTTTTCGAGAGCCACCTGCACTTCGGCGAGCGCCGGGATCGGCACGGTGACCGGCAAGTCGGCATCGAGCACGTGATCTTCACGCAGGTAGGCGTGGGCCAGCACGTAGTCGCCGAGCTCCTGCGAGTTGCGGAGCCCGGCGCAGTGGCCGAGCATGATCCAGGCATGTGGCCGCAGCACCGCGATATGGTCGGTGATGGTCTTGGCGTTGGAAGGCCCGACGCCGATGTTGACGATGGTGATGCCGCGGTTGCGCGGCATGGTCAGATGCAGTGCCGGCATCTGCGGGGTGCGCGTGGCGCGGAGGCCGGAAGTGCCGCCGCCGAGCCGCTGATTGAGCGTTGCAAACCCACCGGGCTCGACGAAACTGTCATATTCCGGGTGTCCCTCCTGCATGTAGCGTTCGGCCACGCGGGCGAACTCATCCATGTAGAAGCCGTAGTTCGTGAAGATCACGAAGTTCTGGAAATGCTCGGCCTCGGTGCCGGTGTAGTGGCTGAGCCGCTGCAGCGAATAGTCGACCCGCGGCGCGGTGAAATGCGCCAGCGGATAGGGGCCGCCGGGCGGCGGCACGAACGTGCCGTTGGCGATCTCGTCGTCGGTATCCTGCAGGTCGGGCACGTCGAACAGGTCGCGCAGCGGGATCGGCAGGGCGTTGATCGCCTCGCCATCGATCCGCTCGGTCGAGGGAATGGCGAAATGCAAGGGGATCCGGGTCGAAGACTCGCCGACTTCGATGGCGCCGCCATGGTTCCTGAGGATCACCTCGAACTGCTCGATCAGGTAGTTCTTGAACAGGTCGGGCGCGGTGATCGTGGTGCGGTAGATACCCGGCGTATGCAGGTACCCATAGGGCAGGGTGCTGTCGGTCTTGCCGTAGCTGCGCGAGGTGACCTGCACTTCCGGGTAAAACGCCCGCACCCGCCCCTTGGGGACGCGGCCGCGCGTCAGGCCCAGCAGTTGCTCACGGATGAAGCCGGTATTGCGGTGGTAGATTTCGGCGACATAAGCCCAGGCGGCGTGCGGATCGGTAAACGGCTTCTGCGGCAGACCCGGGGGAGTGATGGTGTCCATGTTCTTCTCGTTGGCAAGGCGGTGCGAGGCACCGCTTTGCAGCCCATCCATAGGGGCTTCGCGGCTGTTGGGCAATCGGCGCACCTTACGAGCTGTTCATGTTCTTCACCTTCCGGTGAAGGCACTTTTCATGCCGCA
Source organism: Devosia insulae DS-56 (assembly GCF_000970465.2). Classification (GTDB taxonomy): domain Bacteria; phylum Pseudomonadota; class Alphaproteobacteria; order Rhizobiales; family Devosiaceae; genus Devosia_A; species Devosia_A insulae. The sequence continues at coordinate 22,410 of NZ_LAJE02000363.1, read as the reverse complement.
AAGCACACCCATCTTAGAGTGGAGTTCATCGGACTACTGCAAACGACCCATGCACCGGTGAACGCAGGAGAAGTTGCCCGCCGCTGCCCCCAAGCCCTCAACAGTGCGGCCGGCGCTTCTCAGGGCCACGAACCAGAAATGGTTCGTGGCCCTCTTATTTTGTGCCGATGACAGGGCGATGTCGGTGACCCGCCGGCGATGTCAGTCGACGCGACGGGCAGTGATCTGCGTCGGGCGCTCGCTCGAAACCGAGGGGGTGTAGGTGCAGCGCAGTGTCTGCAGCACCGGCAGGTCGGGAACGATGATCTGCGCGAGGAAAGCCGGCAGCAGGTTGCCGCCGCGGCAGGTCATGCGGTCGGCGCTCCAGGCGACGCCGTTGCCGCATGAGGTGCGCTTCAACTGAATGTTGATGTCACGACCACGGGCACTCCAGGTCAGGCGACCGTCGCAGCGCACGCCGCCGCCACGCACGGTGTAGGTACCGCGCTGCTCGAGGCAGAACGTCATACGATAGGGGCCGTAAAGGCGCTGCTGCACCTGGTAGCAGCCGGTGAACAGGGCGCCGCCGGGTACGTCGGGCACGATCACCCGCGTTTCCATGTCTTGCGCGTAAGTTGGGGTGAGGCTGGCAAGGATGATGATGAGGCCGGCGACCACGCCGGCAAGATACCGAACGACGCTCATGAGGCTTTCTCCAATGCGCTGCCGGAGGTCGGCAACGTCCGCGGTTGCGAGGCTAACACCTTGAAACGGAGGACAATATGACCGAAGCCCGCACATTACATCAATGCTTACCGAGAGGTTCGCGGGTCCACGCGTAGTGTTCGCGAAGCTTGGTAACGGACAATGTGACGAGCTGGCCAAGCACGGCCTCGTCGATATCGCTCAGGCGTTTCACGTACAGGCACGCCTTGCCCATCCTGTGCTTGCCCAACCTGTCGAGGAGCAGCCGCGCGGTGTCCGTGCTGTCGGGAAAGTATATGCCCACCAGGTAGATGCTGAATTCTGACTTACGCGGCGAGAAGCCGACGAGACAGGAATCGCCCTCGTGCCCAGAGGCGTAGCGGTAGTGGTATTGCCCGAAGCCGACGATCCCGCCAGACCACATCTGGGGCGGCTCGCCGGTGCGGGCATACATCAGCTCGACCAGCCGCGCCGCGTCGGCGCGGCGCTGTTCCTGCTCGATTGCGGCGAGGAATGCCCCGACGTCGGCTGTGGTCGGCACAGTCTTCTGCTCGGCCATGTGCTTGGCTCCAGGATGTGAGGGCAGGGGACCACCACGCCACTTCACAGTCAAATCCCCTTCCGAAGCCCGGGATGGCGGGCTAAGGTCCGGCCCACGAATGGGAGGAAAGATGCACCGGAAACTGCCGATCCTCGTGGTTCTTCTGGTCTCCGGCAGTGTTCCTGCGCTGGCGGCCGAGATGGTCGATTCGGTGTTCCAGGTTACCTTCCGCTATGCCGGCGAAGACGAGGTGCTGAACGATACCGTCGTGCCGCTGCTGGCGGGAAACGCCTGCTACAACTGGTATGTGCGGCTGGCCGAGGGCCCCGCGCCCAAAACCGCCACCGAAATCCTCAGCCTGCCGGTGCCGCTCGAGGATTGGGGGACGCTCGCGACCGACCCGGACGATGGCATCGATGTTTCGGCCGACGGCAAAGTTGCGACCCGTACCTTTACGCCCGAACTCGACGGCGAGGGCTGGTTCAGCCATAGCTGGTGCGTTGCGCCGGGCGATCCCGTCGGCGCCCATTCGATCGCCATTGCCGTCGATGGCGACAAACTCGTTACCTATGACTTCCAGGTGGTCCTGCCCGAGGACTATTACTGGCCTTCCATCGCCCAGCCCGAGCCGCGCGAGCGCAGCGTCGACCACAGCTGGTGATTTCCAGCCTGATCAAACCCTGAGGACTAGTTATGTCGCTTTCCATGTACGCGATCACCGTTCCGGTGTTCACGCGCTACCTCAACAACCTCGACGCCATCCTGGTGAAGGCCGAGGCCAATGCCGCCGAACGGAAGATCAAGCCGGAGGTGCTGGTGTCGTCGCGGCTGGCGCCCGACATGCACCCGCTGTCGTTCCAGGTACAATCGACCACCGACCGCATCAAGTTCACGCTGGCGCGGCTGACCGGCCGCACCCCGCCGAGCTGGGAAGACAACGAGACGAGCCTGGCCGACCTCCGCGCCCGGCTGAAAAAGGCGCTGGAGTTCGTGGCAACCTTCTCCGAGGCCGATCTGGCCGGCAGCGAAGCCAAGATGCTGACGCTGAAAGTGCGCGGCGAGGACACTCAGGTTCCGGCCATTGAGCACGTGACGCTCAACGCCGTGCCGCAGATCTTCTTCCACATCACCTCGGCCTACGCGATCCTGCGCCATAACGGCGTGCCGATCGGCAAGCGCGATTTTACGGGCGGCTGACACGGCCCGGGCGCTCTTCATCGGCGCCGATAGTTTGCTCGCCTCGGCCGCCTTGCGCGGCTGGCTCGAGAGCGGCAATACGGTTGCCGCGTTCTGGACGTCGGCCAATCCAGCCACGCGGCTGCGATTGGGCGACGTCATCTCACCGCGCTGGAGCGCTCGGCTGCTGCTGCAGCGCCACGCCATCCCCGCCGTCACGGTGCCGCGCCTGCGTGACTGGGCCGACGCTGAAACGGCTATTGCCGCACTCGGCGTCGATACGCTGATCACCTGCATGACCATGATGATCGTGCCGCCCAGACTGCTCGATCTGTTCGGTAATCGTGCGGTGAACTTCCATCCCTCGCTGCTGCCAGCCTATCGAGGGCCTACGCCGTTGCTCGGCGCACTGCTTGACGGCAAGGAGAACACCTGTTCCGGGGTCACGGCGCATGTGCTGTCCCCCGGTATCGATGAGGGACCGATTATCGCCCAAAGGTCGCTGCCCTACGACGCCGCGGCACGGAGCTATACCATGTGGGTGGCGCAGCACGCTGCCGCCTGCCGCCGGTTGGCCCGCGAGGCGCTGCCGGCCTATCTCGTGGGGGCGACCGAAGCACGCCCGCAGGTCGGTGGCTTCTATCGCAAGGTGGCCGAGGATGGCGAGATCGGGCCGCATCTGACCGTTGCCGAGGTCGAACGGACCCTCGCCGCGGGTGGCACGTCCTATCACATCGGCGTGCCGCTCCCTTGGCGGATACGGCCGGCTTCGGTACGCCGCGTTCGACGGGTCCTCGGTCCGGCCACCGGCAAGCCGCCGTCGCTCCAGGCTTTTTCGGTGACGCTAGACGTCGCCGATGCACGAGTGGTGCTGGTGCGGAATACCGCCCTGCAGAGGACACGTGACCGGCTGGTTCTGGTCGAAGCGCTCCGGCGGCTCGATCAGGAGTAGCGCTCTTCCTTCCACGGATCGGCGTGGTTGTGATAGCCGCGCACTTCCCAGAAGCCGCGATGGTCGCGCTCGGCGAACTCGATGCGCTTCAGCCATTTCGGGCTCTTCCAGAAATAGAGGTGCGGCACCACCAGCCGCACCGGCCCGCCATGGTCGCGGCTGAGCGGCTCATTCTCCCAGGTATGGGCGATCAGCGCGTCCTCGGAGGCGAAATCCTCGATCGCCATGTTGGTGGTGTAGCCGTCATTCGAGGTGAACAGCACGAAACGCGCCTCCGGCTTTACGCCGACCGCATCCATCAGCTGGTGCGTGGTGACGCCCTTCCAGTGGTTGTCGTAGCGCGACCAACTGGTGACGCAGTGGATATCGTTGAGCTTGTCGGCCTGCGGCTGCGCCATCAGATCGTCGAACGACCACGTCTGCGGGCGCTCGACCTGACCGGCGATATCAAGGCGCCAGACCTCCTTGGAGACGTTCGGCGTCTGCCCGAGATCGAGGATCGGCCAGTTCTTCACCAGGTGCTGGCCAGGCGGCAGCCGGGCATCCTCGGGCCGCGACAGCTGCCCGGTGAGAAATTTGCCGAGTTCGGCCCAGCGCGACTTGGTCTTGGTGAGCTTACTGTCTTCGGGAAGATCATCATCGCTGGACATGCTGGCCTCGCTGTTCTCGCCGAAAGCTTCGCCGACCGGCGCGGCAAGTCAATGGACATTCCTGCTCCGGCGGCCTGGTGACCCCTCATGTCCAATTATGGCCACCGTACCCATTGTGAGGGCCGGCTACGGTCCCCATGTTTTCGGCATCGTTCAACATTGGAGACTGAAGATGCTGAACCCTGAAGACCGCCGCGCCATCGAAGGCCTGTTCCATCGGCTTGCCGACGTCGAGCGCAAGAACCCCCAGCGCGACCCCGAGGCGCAGGACTTGATCGATCGCGAGATCGTCCGGCAGCCGGGCGCGCCTTACTACATGGCGCAGACCATTCTGGTGCAACAGCACGCCCTCGAGGTCGCCGAGCGGCGCATCGAGGAGCTGGAACGCGAGGTCGAGGAGAAGGGGCGCGGCGGCATGTTCGGTGGCCTGTTCGACGATGGTCGCGGCCGCCAGAACCGCTACGACGACAACCAGCAGGTGCAGCGTAACCGCAGCCCCTGGGATCGTCAGGACGAGCCGGTCGATAACCGCAATCAGCGCGGGCAGATGGGGCAGGGCGGCGGCTTCCTCGCCGGAGCTGCACAGACCGCGCTGGGCGTTGCCGGCGGTGTGCTGCTCGGTAGCGCCATCGGTTCGCTGTTCGGCGCCGGCGGCGCGCATGCTGCCGAGAGCTCAGCCAACGACCAGCCCGCCACCGACGCCGGTAACGACAATGTCAACGAGCAGGATCAAGGTGCTGGCCAGGATGGCGGTGACCAGTCCGGCGGGGATTGGGGCGACCTTGGTGGCGGCGATGGCGGCGGCTTCGACATGGGTGGGGATTTCTGACGCAGCCCCATGGGGTTGCCGCATCGGGGAATCGCTGGGCATGATCGCGGCCGATGACAGAACGGCAGGGTGAGAGTGACCTTTCGAAGGTAGACCAGGCCGAGGGAGCGGATCGCCTCTCGGCCATTCTGATGGCCATTGCAACGGCGGAGGATCGAGAGCGGATCTCCATCGGCGATCTCCTGGAAGCGCTGAAGCGCCGGGCGCTCGGCGCGCTGATGTTCATTTTCGCCATCATCACCGCATTGCCGATGCCCCCTGGCGTTTCGGCGGTCGTCGGTGCACCGCTGGTGTTTCTGACTGCCCAGCTGATGCTGGGGATGAACGCCTGGTTGCCGCGGATCATCACCGATCGGTCGCTGAGCCGCGTCGATTTCCACCGTGTGATGAAAGCGGCTTCGCCCTGGCTGGCCCGGGCCGAAGGCATCATGAAGCCGCGCTTCGAGTTTCTGGCCAAGCGCCCGGCAGTCTACTTCGCCGGCTTCGTGGCCTTCGTCATGGCGCTGCTGGTGCTGCTGCCGATCCCGGGCGCCAACATGGCCCCGTCGATCGCCATCTGCATCATCGCCCTTGGCCTGCTTGAGCGCGATGGCATCTGGATCATACTGGGCGCCCTGGTGGGGATCGTCTCGACCGTGGTGGTGGGTGGCATCTACTGGGTGCTGATCACCTGGACGGTCAGCCTGGTGCTCAGCTTCTTCGGGCTAGGCGCGCCGCCACCAGTGCCGGCGGTTTAGAGCGTTTCACCATCGAGATGCAGCAGTCGGCGAGGCGGCTCAACACCATCCAGCGAGGCACACTGTCTCAGTCCATCACCGACGTCATTCCCGCGCAGGCGGGAACCTAGTGGGATGCTGCGGCACCCGCTGAGGCTGAGAGGTCCCACTGGGTCCCCGCCTTCGCGGGGATGACGCCGTGGGCAGGTCTATCACCGAGCGCAACTCAAGGGTGACACGCCCAACGGCTCTCACCAATAGGCCAGCGCCGAGAATGGATTGTTGGTGAAGGTACCGGCTTTGCGCTTCTCGTAGAAATTGTTCCCGCCCGCTTCCAGCACGTAGAACATGTTGTTGTACGAGAAGCGGTAGCCGGCGGTGTGGAAGTGCTTCACGTCGCGCGACAGCGTCGGATGGCGGGCGCCGCGCAGCACCCGGTCGGCAACGCTGTAGGCCAATGCCGCGGAGCGCTTCTCGGTCATCTTCTTGTTCAGCACGCCGGGGGCGAACTGGTTCTTCTGCCCGACGACACCGCAGACCGACTGCGGATAGCGCTTGTCGGCAACTCGGTTCATCACCACCGTGCCGACGGCCAGCATGCCGTCTTCGCTCGAGCGATTGGATTCGAAGTACATGGCGCGCGCCAGGCAATCGCGCGAGGAGAGGCCGCCGAGTGAGAAAGTGGCGCAGCCGGCGACGAGGCTCAACAGCATCGGCGCCGCGAACAGCAGCTTGAGTGACCCTGCCAACGATGACTCCAGAACGCGAACACAACTAAGGAGCCGGGCTGACGCTGCCCGTGCTCCCTAGAATGCACGTACCGGAGTTAACGCGGCGTTGAGGATGTCAGTGGCGGCGTGCGCCCGATGCCATCACCAGGGTGACAAGGCAGGCGATGCCGACCAGCGCCGCCATGGTCGGCGCCGGATCGCGGCGGACAGCCTTACCGGCCTTCCACGCCTGCTTGCCGAGCACGCGTGCTGCGACGGCGCCCTGATGCATCGCGCCATCGGCGAGGTCGTGGGCGAAGTGGCCGACATCATGCCGTGCGCCAGCGCTGTAACGACTGAGCGCATCGGACAGGTGGCTCGCATCGCGTGCGAGGCTCGAGAATTGGCGGCCGAACCGGTCCTGTGCGTCGTCGGTGAAGTGCGAAAGGTCAAATCCGCGCGAACGGGCCATGCAACTGCTCCTCAATGGGTATGAGGTGCTAACGCGACAGCGGCTTTCGGGGTTCCGGAAACTGGGCGAGGGCAGGGCTACCAGTCGGTAGCGTCGTCCTGCCCTCTACTTAAGCTCGATAAATTTGAGCGCAATCCGTTAACGAGTAGTTAACGTCCGCCGGCCGGAACCACGGCACGGCGGTAGAGATGCCAGGTGGCGTGGCCGAGCACCGGCACCACGATACTGAGCCCGACCAGCAGCGGAATCGTGCCGATGACCAGCAGCGCCGCGACGATGAAGCCCCAGGCGGCGATCTGCAGCGGGTTCTTCAGCGTCACCCGTAGCGAGGTCTGCACGGCGATGGCAGTGCCAAGGTCGCGATCGAGCAGCAGCGGGATCGAGACCACCATGGTCGCCAGCACGAAGGCCGCGAACACGAAGCCGATCAGGTTACCCCAGATCATCAGCTGCTGGCCGGCGGACGTGGTCAGCACCTCGTTGACGAAGGCCATCAGAGTCGGGGGCGAGCCCGGGCCGAAGAACGTTTCGTAGATGAACTGCGCCGTCATCAGCCAGACGGTGAAGACGATCAGCATCATCACGCCCAGCGCGGCGATTGATGCGAAGGCCGGGGTCCTGAACACCTCGAAGGCGGCGCGCCAGTGGGTATCGAGACCCTGCTCCTGTCGTCGGCTCATCTCGTAGATCGGCAGCGCCAGGAACGGGCCAACCAGCGCAAAGCCGGAAATCAACGGGAACAGCAATGGCCAGGAATTGTTGCCGGAGGTCCAGACGGCCAGCATGGCGCCGACCAGCGGATAGATTAGGCCCAGGAAGGCCAAATGTGACGGCCGTTGCCAGAAATCGCGCCAGCCCTCGGCCAGGGCGCCCGTAAGGTCGTCGAAGCCGATACGGCGGATCTCGGGAACATCGAGCCGTTCCGCATTGGTGAGCACGTGAAAGCCGACCATCTCCATCCTCCTCGAAATGGGGAGCCAGGACGGTCGCCGCTTGGCGTGTGCTACGCCCGGCGGTAACCGCCACTGCGTCTCGAACATCATCCTAGCCCGGTTTTTCGATCCTGTCGAAGTAAGCCTTTCGTGTGCTGCGGTGAGCGAAACCTCGATTTCAAGGTCTCGAACGGGACAAAAAGCCACCGTCACCGGTTTGATGCGCCGGTCCCGATGCCCAAATGCGTTGCAACCACTGGGAAAAAGGGGACCACGATGACAGGCAAGGAAGGTGCGAGGCTGCACCGGCAGTTCGACAGGATCGGCCGTGCTGTACCCGCTTCAACCGGCTTTCTCGCGTGGATCCGCAAGCCCTCCTCGCGGATCGTGCGCATCCCGCTCGGCATCCTGCTGATTCTGGGTGGCGTCTTCAGCTTCCTGCCACTGCTCGGTGTCTGGATGCTGCCGCTTGGTCTGTTCCTGCTGGCGCTCGACCTGCCGTTCCTGCAGGGGCCGCTGAACCGGCTGAGCTTCTGGGTGCAGCGCAAGTGGACCAACTGGCAGCGCAGCCGAAAGAACAAGCAGCGCTAGAGCGCTTACTCCAGCGTGCCGCTGGCGATCGCTGCTTCCAGCAGGTCGACGGCATGCGCCAGCTTTTCGTCGACGAGGTGCAGGTAGCGCGTCCAATCGTCGAGATGGCCCAACTCCTCGTCGCCATCAGAGATACCGCGCAGCGCGATGAGTGGCACCTTGAAGCGCTGGCAGGCCCGCAGCACGGCATAGGTCTCCATATCGACCATGTCGGCACTGATCCCTCGATATGCGGCGCCCGACACCACATTGGCGCCGGTCGAGAGCGTCGCCTTGGCGATTTCCGGCACGAACGGGCCAAGCGCAATGATCGCCGGCTGATCGAGCAGGGGGGTGACACCGGGCTCGAACCCTAGCGGCGAGGCGTCCATGTCGCGATAATCGACCGAAGTCGCCTGGTAGACCCCGGTCTGCTCCAGCTTCGCCGAGCCAGCCGAGCCTAATGACACCACCAGCGCCGGGAGCTTCCCCGCAGCATCGAGTTTGGCAAGCGCGTGCGTGACCACGATGGCCGCTTCCACCGGGCCGACCCCAGTCATCAGCGGCGTGATGCGCGAGCGGAGGTGCGGGCCGTACTCGTTGTCGAGCGCCATGACATACAGGATGTCGGCCGCGCCGGGCGTGCGGGAAGCAAAGGGCATGAGGACTCGTCCGGATTTTCAGGCAGGAGCCGGAGGCGTAAGCTCGAAAAGCGGCTCATGCAACGGAGGAGCAGATGCTTCTGTCCGACCACCGTGCCTACGCGACCATCCCTGCCTCCAACCTCGCCCGGGCCAAGGCCTGGTATCGCGATAAACTGGGACTCGAACCGGCCGAGGAGTTGCCGATCGGTATCGTCTACCGCCTCGCTGGCGGCTCCGGCTTCCAGCTTTATGAGACGCAGTTCGCCGGGACCGCGCAGAACACCGCCATGGCTTTCAGTTCCAGCGATGTCGCGGCCGATATGCAGATGCTGAGAGAACGTGGCGTGAAGTTCGAGGACTATGACTTTCCCGGCCTGAAGACCGAGAACGGCATGGCCAAAATGGGCCCGTACCACGGCGCATGGTTCAAGGATTCCGAAGGCAACATCCTTGCCATCGGCGACGAGCCGAGCTGACGTTCGCGGGCGCCGCATTGACAGGGCGCGCGGCGGGCAACAGTCTGCCGCGCCATGACGATTGCACCCTCGCTGCCGGCTGACGTGAAGCCGCGCCTCACCGCCGAGATCAACGCCCGGCGCGACGACCTGATCGCCCTGACGCAGGATCTGATCCGCATTCCAACGGTCAATCCGCCGGGCAACAACTACCGCGAGATTTGCGAATACCTCGCAGGTCGCTTGAGCAAAGGCGGCTATGCCGTTGAATTGATTCGTGCTGAGGGCAAGCCAGGCGACAGCGACAAGTACCCGCGCTGGAATGTGGTGGCGCGTCGCGAGGGCGCCGGGCCGGGCGACACCGTACACTTCAATTCGCACCACGACGTGGTGGAGGTCGGCCGCGGCTGGACCTTCGACCCATTCGGCGGCGAACTGAAGGATGGTCGAATCTATGGCCGCGGCACCTGCGACATGAAGGGCGGGCTCGCCGCCTCGATCATCGCCGCCGAGGCCTTCGCCGATGTGGTGCCGGACTATCGCGGCGCCATCGAGATTTCCGGGACGGCAGACGAGGAGACCGGCGGCTTCGGAGGCGTCGCCTACCTCGCTGAGCAGGGCTATTTCTCGCCGGAGCGCGTGCAGCACGTCATCATCCCCGAGCCGCTCAACAAGGATCGGATCTGCCTCGGACACCGTGGTGTCTGGTGGGCCGAGATCGAGACCTTCGGGCGGATCGCCCACGGCTCGATGCCGTTTCTCGGCGACAGCGCCATCCGCCACATGGCGGCGGTGCTGCGGCAGTTCGAGGATGTGCTCTATCCGGCACTGAGCCAGAAACGCACCGAAATGCCGGTGGTGCCGCCGGGTGCACGGCAATCGACCATGAACATCAACTCGATCCATGGCGGCCAGGCCGAACCCGAGGGCGGCTTCACCGGCTTTCCGGCGCCGGTGGTGGCGCATTCGGCCCGCATCGTCATCGACCGGCGCTATCTGATCGAGGAAAGCCCCGTTGCCGTGCGGCAGGAAGTGATCGACCTGCTCGAGAAGCTGAAGGCCGAGCGACTGGGCTTCAGCTACGAAATCCGCGATCTCTGGACCATCTCGCCGACCATGACAGAGAAGGACGCCCCGGTCGTCCGCTCTGTGGCCAAGGCAATTGGCGAGGTGATCGGCGTCTCTCCGGAATATGTCGTCTCGCCCGGCACTTACGACCAGAAGCATATCGACCGGATCGGCCGATTGAAAAACTGCATCGCCTATGGTCCCGGCATCCTCGATCTGGCGCACCAGCCGGACGAGTGGGTCGGCGTCGACGATATGCTGGATTCGGCCAAGGTCATGGCGCTGACGCTGCTCGACCTGCTAGGGCCGGATCGCGCCGCGTGAGGCTTGCGTGGAAAGCCGTTTCCCGCAAGCTATGCGTGACGCGCAAATCGCGCCGTGCAGCCGGTTCACCTGAAGCCGGAAGCATCCTAGGATCGCCTCAAGACCGCGGGGGTAAGCGGTCGGAAACAGAAGGGATAATCATGCGCAGATCACTGGTCGTGCTGGCTCTCGCCGGCGCATTGGCAATGACCACCGCGATGACGCCGGCATTCGCCCAGGCGCGGACCGACGTGAAGGTCGGCCTCGTGCTCGAGCCGCCGAGCCTTGACCCGACTGCTGAGGCCGCGGCCGCCGTCGACGAAGTGCTCTATGCCAACGTCTTCGAGGGTCTGACCCGCATCATCGCCGATGGCAGCGTCGTGCCGGCATTGGCCAAATCCTGGGAGATTTCCGAGGACGGCCTGACTTACACCTTCCATCTGGTCGAAGGCGCCAAGTTCCACGACGGCACCGATTTCAACGCCGACGACGTGAAATTCTCGCTCGACCGCATCAATGCCGAGGGCTCGTTGAACGCCCAGAAGGCGCTCTACGCTTCGATCGCCTCGGTCGAGGTGGTCGATCCCGCGACGGTCAAACTGACGCTGAAGCAACCGGACGGCAACCTGATCTACAACCTCGCCTGGGGCGATGCGGTGATCGTGGCGCCGGAAAGCGCCGACGCCAACAAAACCAACCCGATCGGCACCGGCCCATTCAGCTTCAAGGACCGGGTCGAGGGCGACAGCATCACGCTCGAAAAGAACCAGGCCTATTGGGGCACGCCGGTGGCGCTCGAAGGCGCAACCTTCAAGTTCATCGCCGACCCGACCGCTGCCTTTGCGGCGCTGCAGGCCGGCGACGTCGACACTTTCCCGAACTTCCCGGCGCCCGAGACGGTGGCGCAGTTCCAGAACGATCCGCGCTTCCGCGTGGTGATCGGCTCGACCGAAGGCGAGACCATCCTGACCATGAACAACGGCAAGGCGCCGCTGGACAACGTCAAGGTACGCGAAGCCATCGCCCATGCCATCGACCGCCAGGCGATCATCGATGGCGCGATGTTCGGTTACGGCACCCCGATCGGCACCTTCCTGTCGCCGGCCAACCCGGACTATATCGACCTGACCGCGCAGTCGAACTACGACCCGGAAAAGTCGAAGGCGCTGCTGGCCGAGGCCGGCGTCACCGATCTGACGCTGTCGCTGAAGCTGCCGCCGGTCGAGGGCTATGCCCGCCGTGGCGGCGAGATCATCGCCAGCCAGCTGGCGGCGGTCGGTATCAAGACCGAAGTGACCAACCTCGAATGGGCGCAGTGGCTCAGCGAGGTGTTCACCGACAAGAACTACGACCTGACCATCATCTCGCACACCGAGCCCAACGATATCGGGATTTTCGCGCGCGATGGGTACTACTTCCAGTACAACAATGCCGACTTCAAGCAGATCATCGCCGACCTCGCGGTGACTGCCGATCCGGCCAAGCGTTCGGAGCTGACCAAGGCGGCCGAAAAGAATCTCGCCGACAACTATGCCGTCGGCTTCCTGTTCGAACTGGCCAAGGTCGGGGTCGAGAACGCCAAGCTCAAGGGCATGTGGGACAACGCCCCCACTCAGGCGACCGACCTCACCGGCGTGTCCTGGGAAGAGTGAGTGTTTGGGAGGCGGGCAATGCCCGCCTCCCACTCTGATGCGTTTGATCACCAGCCCCTCCCACAGCCGCGATGTCATCCCAGCGAAAGCTGGGACCCAACTCACCGCCTGCTCGGGGGGAGAAATGGGTCCCAGCTTTCGCTGGAATGACACCTGTGGTGAAACGACGATTGTTTCCGACCGCACGAGCGGGGGCACCCGCTAATGCCCTCCTTCATCCTCGGCCGCCTGGTCTCCCTCGTCCTTAGCCTGATCGCTGCTTCGATCGTCATTTTCCTCGTGCTCGAGGTGGTGCCGGGCGATCCGGCGCAGTTCATGCTCGGGCTCAATGCCACGCCTGAAGCGACTGCGGCGCTGCGCACCGCGCTCGGTCTCGATGGGCCACTGCTCGAGCGCTATTTCACTTGGGTGCTGGGGCTGCTGCACGGCGATTTTGGTATCAGCTACACCTACAAGGTGCCGGTCTCGGGGCTGATCGCCGATCGCATCTGGATCTCGCTGCCGCTCGCCATCTATGCGCTGGCGCTGTCGACCCTGATCGCCTTTCCAGTCGGCATTCTTGCTGCGGTCAGGCGCAACTCGGCCACCGATGTCGGTATCATGGGCGCGACGCAGGTCGGCCTCGCTGTGCCGAACTTCTGGTTCGCCATGCTGCTGGTGCTGCTGTTCTCGATCACCCTCCGGTGGTTCTCCGCCGGCGGCTTCCCCGGCTGGCAGGATCCGCTCTTGGCGCTGAAGGCGCTGACGTTGCCGGCCGTGGCTCTGGCGCTGCCACAGGCCTCGATCCTCGCGCGCGTCATGCGATCCTCACTGCTGGACACCCTGGGTGAGGACTACATCCGCTCGGCCCGGGCCAAGGGCTTGAGCCAGGGGCAGACGCTGTGGCGGCATGCGCTGCGCAACGCGCTGATCCCGGTGCTGACCATCATCGGGCTGCAGTTCTCGTTCCTGCTCGCAGGGGCGATCATCATCGAGAATGTCTTCTTCCTGCCCGGGCTCGGCCGGCTGGTGTTCCAGGGCATCACCTCGCGCGACCTGATCGTGGTGAAGTCGGTGGTGATGCTGCTGGTGTTCGCGGTGATCCTCGTCACCTTCCTCGTCGACATCACCTATGCACTGGTCGACCCCAGGCTCAGGAGGGCGACGCGATGAGCGCTATTGCCGCGCCCGCCACCCGCGACAGCCTGCTGCAGGCGGCGCTCCGCTCGCCGAATTTCCTCATCGGCGCAGCGATCACCCTGGTCTTCGTCCTCGCGGCGCTGCTCTCGTTCGTCTGGACGCCGTACGATTATCTGCTCCAGAACATCCCCAACAAGCTGAAGCCGCCATCGGCGGAGCATTGGCTCGGCACCGACCATTTCGGCCGCGATATCCTCTCGATGATCATGGTGGGGGCCCGCACCTCGATCGCCGTGGCCTTCATCGCGGTGAGCGTCGCCATGGTGATCGGCGTGCCGATCGGGCTCTGGGCCGCGGCGCGGCGCGGCACGCTGCTCGATGATGTGCTGATGCGCGCCAACGACCTGGTTTTCGCCTTTCCGGCGTTGCTGATCGCCATCCTGATCACTGCGGTGTTCGGGCCGGGTGCAGTCAACGCCATCATTGCCGTCGGGCTCTACAACATGCCGGTCTTCGCGCGCCTGGCGCGAGCTGGGGCACTGAGCCTGTGGCAACGCGAGTTCATCATGGCGGCGCGGGTCTCGGGCAAGGGCGCCGCGCGCATCTCGTTCGAGCATATCCTGCCCAACATCTTCAACACGCTGGTGGTGCAGGCGACCATCCAGTTCGCCCTCGGCATCCTTGCCGAAGCGGCGCTGGCCTATGTCGGGCTCGGCGTGCAGCCGCCGACCCCAAGCTGGGGCAAGATGCTGGCCGACAGCCAGACCATGATCAGCCTCGCGCCGCACGTCGCCTTGGTGCCGGGCCTCACCATCGTGCTGATGGTGCTGGGGGTGAACCTCCTCGGTGACGGGCTGCGCGATATCTTCGATCCACGCCTGAGGCGGAACCGCTGATGGCGCTGCTCGACGTCAAAGACCTGCAGCTGTCGATCGGCAAGTTTCCGATCCTGCGCGATATCGATCTGTCGGTGGATGCCGGAGAAATCCTCGGGGTCATCGGCGAGAGCGGCTCCGGCAAATCGATGACGGCGCTGAGTGTCATGCAACTGCTGCCGTTCGGCGCGAAGACATCAGGTTCGGTGAAGCTGGAGGGCCGCGAAGTCCTAGGCCTGCCGGACGCCGAGATGCGGAAGATCCGCGGCGGCACCGTCGGCATGGTGTTCCAGGAGCCGATGACGGCGCTGAACCCGGTCAAGACCATTGGCGACCAGGTGGCCGAAACCGCCATGGTGCATGGGAGGCTTGGACGACGTGAGGCGCTGGAAGTCGCGCGGCAGACCCTGGAGCGCGTCGAACTGCCCACCTCGCGCTTCCCGCTCGATCGTTATCCGCACGAACTGAGCGGCGGCCAGCGGCAGCGCGTGGTGATCGCCATGGCCATCGCCATGCGGCCAAAGCTGTTGATCGCCGATGAGCCGACCACCGCGCTCGACGTGACCACCCAGGCCGCGATCCTGAGGTTGCTGCAGAAGCTGGTCGACGAAGACGGCATGGGGCTCATGTTCATCACCCACGATCTCGGGGTGATCGCCGGGCTCGCCGATAAGGTGTCGATCATGCGGCAGGGCGAGGTGGTGGAGGCCGGGCCGACCGTCCAGCTGTTCCGCAACCTGCAGCATCCCTACTCGAAAGCGCTGTTCGAGGCGTCCTCGCATGTTCCGCCGCGCATCCCGCCGGCCGTGGTCGGTGGCACCCCGGTACTAGCCGTCGACGATGTGGTGCGGGAATACCCGTTGCCGCGTCGCGGTCTGTTCGAAAAGCGCAAGGTGTTGCGCGCCGTCGATGGCGTGAGCCTCAGGATCGAGAAGGGCGAAAATGTCGGGCTGGTCGGGGAGTCCGGTTGCGGCAAGTCCACGCTGGCCCGCGCCATCATAGCGCTGGAGCCAACCCAGGGTGGTCGCATCGCCATTGCAGGTGAGCCGATCGACCCCAAGAAGGGCGCCAGCTTTGCCACCCGCCGGCAGCTGCAGGTGGTGTTCCAGGACCCTTATGGCAGCTTCAACCCGCGCCATAGGGTCGACCGGCTGGTCAGCGAGCCGTTTCATCTGCTCGGCTCAGCCGCTCCATCAGGTGCCGAGCGTGACAAGCGCATCGCGCGAGCGCTGGAGGAGGTCGGGCTCTCTGCCGCCGATGGCGAGAAATACGTGCACGAATTCTCCGGCGGCCAGCGGCAGCGCATCGCCATTGCCCGGGCGCTGATCATCGAACCGAGCCTGATCATCCTCGATGAGGCGGTGTCGGCGCTCGATGTCTCCGTCAGGGCGCAGGTGCTGGACCTCCTCGCCGAGCTCTCCGACCGGCTGCAGCTCAGCTACCTGTTCATCTCGCACGACCTCGCCGTGGTCCGCTCCATTACCGACCGGGTGCTGGTGATGCGGGCTGGCAAGATCGTCGAGGACGGCGCGACTGAGGAAGTGTTCCGGTCGCCCAGGCACCCGTACACGCAGGAGCTACTGGCGGCGACACCTAACCTCGAGGCCGCGCTTGCCAAGCGCGAGGCCGCGGGCGCATAGCCACGACCGCGGCAGAGACGAGTTTGATATGACCGACCTGAACCTGTTCTTCGATCCCACCAAGTGCTTCATCGGCGGCCGCTGGGTCGCACCACAAGGCGGCGACTACCTGCCGATCGAGAACCCCTCGACCGGCGAGACCATCGGCCAGATCGCCCGGGGCAAGGCGGCAGATGTCGATGCGGCGGTGGCGGCGGCGCAGGTGGCGCTGGCTGGCGAGTGGGGCCGGACACCCGCGGCAGAGCGCGGTCGGATCCTCACCCGCATCGGGCAGAAGGTGCTGGAGCGGGTCGATGACCTCGCCCGCATCGAGGCACTCGATGTCGGCAAACCGCTGAAACAGGCCCGGGCCGATGCGCAGGCGCTCGCGCGCTATCTCGAATTCTACGGCGGTGCCTGCGACAAGGTCCATGGCGAGACCATCCCCTATCTCGATGGCTACACCGTCTACACGCTGCGCGAGCCGCATGGGGTGACAGCGCACATCATCCCCTGGAACTACCCGATGCAGATCATCGGCCGCTCGGTGACCGGTGCCCTGGCGATGGGCAATGCCGCGGTGCTGAAACCGGCGGAAGAGGCGTGCCTTACGGCCATCGCCTTCGCTCGGATCGCTGAGGAAGCCGGCTTGCCAGCCGGCGCACTGAATGTCGTCCCCGGGCTGGGCGCGGAAGCCGGCGCCGCGCTGACCGCGCATCCTGGCGTCAACCACATCTCGTTCACCGGCTCAGTCGGCGTCGGCAAGCTGATCCAGCATGCGGCGGCCAACAATGTCGTGCCGGTGACGCTGGAGCTCGGCGGCAAGTCGCCGCAACTGGTGTTCGAAGACGCCGACCTCGACCGCGCGCTGCCGTTCCTGATCAATGCCGGCATCCAGAACGCCGGCCAGACCTGTTCGGCCAGTTCGCGCATCCTGGTGCACCGGTCGATCCATGACGAGGTGCTGCAGCGGATGGCCGGTCGCTATCGGGCGCTGAAAGTCGGTCCGGCCATCGCCGATCTCGATCTCGGCCCGCTGGTGTCGGAGCGACAGAAAGAGATCGTCGGCGGGTTCCTCGGTGACCTCGGCGGCGCCGAGATCGCGGCAGAGGGCACTGTCGTCGGCGACGCGCCGCAGGGTGGGCACTACCAGGCCCCGACGCTGCTCTCGCACGTCTCCCCGGACAACCGGCTGGCGCAGGACGAGATCTTTGGCCCGGTGCAGGTGGTGATCCCGTTCGAGGATGAGGCTGAAGCGGTAGCGATCGCCAACGGCACGGATTTCGGCCTCGTGGCCGGCGTCTGGACCCGCGACGGCGGACGGCAGATGCGGATGGCCAAGGCGATCAAGACCGGCCAGGTGTTCCTGAACAATTACGGCGCAGGCGGTGGCGTCGAGCTGCCCTTCGGTGGCGTCGGCAAATCCGGCCATGGCCGCGAAAAAGGTTTCGAGGCGCTCTACGGCTTCTCGGTGTTGAAGACAGTGGCCGCATGGCACGGGTGATTTCATGAGACTGGAAGGCAAGGTCGCCATCGTTACGGGCGGCGCATCGGGATTTGGCGCCGGCATCGCGCGGAAGTTTGCTGCCGAGGGTGCGAAAGTGCTGATCGCCGATATCAACCTCGAAGGCGCCGAGGCGCTGGCGCGCGAGCTGGGCCAGAAGGCCGGCCATGTCGATGTCAGCAAGGATGCGAGCGTCAATCAGCTGGCAGCGGCGGCGCTGATGGCCTTCGGCAAGGTCGATATCCTCGTCAACAATGCCGGCGTCTCACACTTACCAGCGGCGTTGGACGAGATTTCCGAGGCCGATTTTGATCGGGTGTTCAACGTCAACATGAAGTCGGTCTATCTGACCGCACGGCACCTCGTGCCGCACTTCAAGGCGCGGAAAACCGGCGCGATCCTCAATGTCGCCTCCACCGCCGCCGTGAGCCCGCGGCCGCGGCTCAGCTGGTACAATGCGTCGAAGGGCTGGATGGTAACGGCAACCAAGTCGATGGCGGTCGAGCTGGCGCCGCTGGGCATCAGGGTCAATGCCATCAACCCAGTGGCCGGCGAGACGCCGTTGCTCAAGACCTTCATGGGCGAGGACACGCCTGAAATCCGGGCAAAATTCCTCTCGACCATCCCACTCGGCCGCTTCTCGACCCCCGAGGACATGGGCAACGCCGCCTGCTTCCTCTGCTCCGACGAAGCCTCGATGATCACGGGTGTGGCGCTGGAGGTTGATGGTGGCCGGGTGATTTAGGCTCGCTATGCCGTCGTGTCTCTCTGGGCCGGTGCGCTTGGCGCCCCTCACCCCGTCCCTCTCCCCAGAGGGGCGAGGGGGCGTTGTGGCACTGGCGGTGCAAAATGCGTCCCCTCGCCCCGCCTAGCGGACGCGAGAGCGTCCGCGGGGGAGAGGGTTCGGGTGAGGGGCGCCGAGCGCACGGTCCTGTCACGTCAGCGGAGAAAGCCATTGATCTCCCTCGCTACCGCCGCTGGCGCTTCCCAATGTAGCGAGTGGGCGGCGTTGGCGATCGGTGCGTGAGTGAAGCGCGGCACCTTGCCGTGCAGTTCCTCGACCGCGCCAAACGGTGCGAGCAGGTCGAGATCGCCCGAGAGCGCCAGCACCTCGCAGGCGACCGTCGAGAGGTCGACGATCATGCCGCGATCGATCGCCACGACCTGCCGGGCGAAATCGCCGGGCGACTGGCGGTGCGGGTAGGCCGTCGAAGCCGCCGCGGCAGCCGCGACGTTCGCCTCGTCGGCAAAGAACGGCGTCGAGAACAGCCACTGGAAGAGCAGGCGGAACCAATCTGGCGGCGGCACGGTGAAATAGAGTCGCGACAGGTCGCGGAACAGCACTCGCGCCTTGGGGCTGATGGTGCCGGCGCCCATCGTCACCAGTCGACTGACCCGGCTGGGATGGGTGGCGGCCAGCGCCAGGCCAAGGAAGCCGCCGAGCGAGTGTCCGATCACCTCGACCCGCTCGAGCCCGAGGTGATCGAGCAGCGCTGCGCAGTCGGCGACCATCTCGGCGAGTTCGATCGGGCCTTCGACCCGCGTCCGGCCGGAGCCGCGATTATCGATCAGGATCAGCTGCCGGCCGGGGAGCAGCGGCAGCAGTGGGCCCCAACTGGCGCCATCGCTCGCCGTGCCCGCAAGCAGCAGCAGCGGCTTGCCTTCGCCGAGGATTTCGTAGTGCACGGTGGCAGCGCCGTTCTTGAACTCAGGCATGCGGCAATCTCGATTGTTTTTGCTCGGCGCCAGCGTGGACAGGTTCGGCGCGAGGTCTATATTTGACCGGTTGGACAAATGGCTGGAGCGTGATCAGGAAAGGTTGCAGACCTTTCCGGTTCGATCTCGCGACAAAACAAGGACCTGGAGCAGGAGTGCGGTTCAACGAAACGCAATCCTGCCCAGTGCGAACATGGCACAGGACGCCCTCGGAAATGAAGTGAGCCGCGCCTCTTCAGCGACGCTGCAGGGGATCGACGATTTTGTCACCGGCTTCCTCGGCTACGAGAAGAAGGCCGCCAACATCATTGCCGCAGCCGACGGCGAGCCGGACGCCGTGCTGGCCAATACCTATGCCGGTTTCACCTGGATGTTCCTCGAGGCCGACGGGGCCAAGGCTATGGCCGGCAAGTACCTCGCGCGGGCCGAGGCTGCTGCCGCCGGTGCCAACGAACGCGAGCGCATGCTGCTGGCGCAGCTCGAGCGCTGGATCGCCGACGATATCCCTCGTGTGCAGGCGATCGGCGACGAGCTCGTCGCGCGCTATCCGCGCGACCTCACCTCGGTGAAGCTGCACCAGTATTTCAGCTTCAACCGTGGCGACGCCGCCAACATGCTGCGCATCGCCAAGGCAGCGGAGGCGGCAAACGCCGATAACCCGCATATCCACGGCATGCTGGCCTTCGGCTACGAGCAGTTGCACTACCTCGAAACCGCCGAGCGCGAGGCGCGGCTGGCGCTGAAACTGAAAACTAAGGAGCCATGGGCGCAGCACGCGCTGGCGCATGTGATGCTGGGCACGGGCCGCGTCGCGGAGGGGGTGCAGTTCCTCGCCGAGGCGCAGCGGACCTGGGTCGATCTCAACTCCTTCATGTACACCCACAACTGGTGGCACAAGGCGCTGTTCCACATCAGCCAGGGTGACCATGCGGCGGTGTTCGACGCTTACGACAACCATGTCTGGGGCATCGAGCCGAGCTATTCGCAGGATCAGGTTGGCGCCGTGTCGCTGCTGGCCCGCATGGAGGTCGCCGGCATGGATGTCGGCAACCGCTGGGAGGATGTGGCGAACCATATGCAGGGCAGGGGGCGCGACACCATCCAGCCCTTCCTGACATTGCAATATCTCTACGGGCTGGCTCGAGCCGAACGCCTCGAGGCCGACGAGCTGATGCGCGCCGTCGAGGAGAAGGCCGCGACCTCCTCGGCTTTCGATCGGGTGGTCTGGCAGGAGGTGGCTTTACCGGCGGCGCGCGGCGTCCTGGCGCATGCGCGAGGCGACTACGCAGCAGCGGCTAAGTGGCTTTCGGTCGCCAATCCGCGGATGGCCGAGATTGGCGGCAGTCACGCGCAGCGCGACCTGTTCGGGCAACTGCTGCTCGATGCGCACCTGAAGCTCGGCAACTGGGCGATCGCCCAGCAGATGCTGGAAATGCGCCGCACCTGGGACCCGGACGGCGTGCCGGTCAGCCAGGCATTGGCGCTGGTCAACGAACGGCTGGGTACGGCCGCCTGACCGACCCGTGCGCCCAGCGCATACCGAGCGAGGGGAAGCAGAACTCCTACGAGCACGGGAATGACCCGGTCGATCGGGTTGGGTAAGGTGAGTCAACCCAGAATCCCCTGAAGGAGCCCGGATGCAACCCGGACCGCGCAACCTGATCACCGATGTCGCCGGCCTGCGCGTCGGCAATGCCGAGGATCACCAGATCAAGACCGGCACCACCGTGCTGGTGGCCGACAAGCCGTTCCGCGCCTCGGTCGACGTGATGGGCGGCTCGCCCGGCTCGCGCGAGACCGAACTGCTGGCGCCGGACAAGCTGGTCGAGGACATCGACGCGCTGGTGCTGTCGGGCGGCTCCGCCTTCGGCCTCGACGCCGCGTC
Organism: Devosia insulae DS-56; assembly: GCF_000970465.2. Taxonomy (GTDB): domain Bacteria; phylum Pseudomonadota; class Alphaproteobacteria; order Rhizobiales; family Devosiaceae; genus Devosia_A; species Devosia_A insulae. Next base: position 1,338 of record NZ_LAJE02000363.1, on the reverse strand, counting down.
CGGCGTCACCGATGGGCTGCGGAAGCTTGGTCGCGGCTTCCGAGTGGAGAAGGCCACGGTGCCGATCGTCCCCGGCGCCATCATCTTCGACCTGCTCAACAATGGCGACAAGGACTGGGACGAGAACCCCTATCGGGCGCTTGGCGCTCAGGCGCTCGCCAACGCCCGAGAGGATTTCGCCCTCGGTACGGCGGGCGCCGGCGTCGGCGCGCTGACGGCCAACCTCAAAGGCGGGCTCGGTTCAGCCTCGCTGGTGATCCCCGGCGGCTTCACCGTCGGGGCGCTGGTGGTGGCGAACCCGACGGGCAGCGTCACTATGGGCGACAGCAGGCATTTCTGGGCCGCGCCGTTCGAGGCGAATGGCGAGTTCGGCGGCCTCGGCCCGCTGCCCGGGCCGTTGCCATTCGAGCAAACGGCGCGCTCGAAGCGCGACTGGGTGACGCCGATCTCCAACACCACCATCGCCATCGTCGCCACCGATGCCGACCTCACCAAGGCACAGTTGAAGCGCCTCGCCGTCGCAGCCCAGGACGGTATCGCCCGCGGCGCCAGCCCGGCTCACACCCAAGTGGATGGCGACCTGATCTTCTCGGTGTCGACCGGCGCAAGACCGATCACCACGCCGGTGCTGAACGCCTTGCAACTCGGGCACGCGGCGGCGGTGTGCCTCAGTAGAGCCATGGCGCGGGCCATCTACCTCGCAACCCCAGCTCCTGATGATCCGGTGCCGACCTGGCGCGAGAGATGGGGGAGTTGATCGCCCGCGACTAGGCAGAGACGGACGGCGGCGCCGCCGCACTCTTCACATGATAGCAGAAGTCGCACATGCCATCGCCGTTCATGCAGGTCTTCGTCCGTTCGAGCCTTAGCCCGAGCTCGTCGGCCATGGCGAAATCGCCATTGCAGATCAACAGTTCACCGAGGTCGCGGGCGCCGATCTGTTCCATGAACTCGGCGTAGTCGCAGTGGTTGACCTGGTTGCGCAGCAGCGTGTCGGTCTCTTCCAGCGTTTCGAATTCGTAGCGCACCCCTTCGCCGAAACCGGCAAACTCTGTGGCGAGCGTGGGGATATCGAGCAGCGCGCCGCGTTGGGCGACGATGGCGCGGTTGGCCTGGTCGAGCGCCGCCCGGACCAGCGCATGCGCTCGTTGCTTGCCGAGTGCAGCCTCCATGGCGCGGACCAGCGGAATCTGGGCCCGAACCTCGGTGGTGATGCGCTCGAATGGGGTCATGGGCGAGGTCTCCGACTTCGTGCGATGATGGCAGGATCGTCGGGAGCGGGAAACCCCACCGCCTCTGATGCGTTGCCACCTAGACAACGATGGAGGACGCCATGAA
>NZ_LAJE02000362.1 GCF_000970465.2 Devosia insulae DS-56 | reverse complement strand
TGACAGTGTGTTGCATGATGTAGCGTACTAGAGCAGCGGGCAGGTGTCGTGCAGTAAGTTGGTGATCAGAGATGCATGATTATTTTTCTGCTACAGCAGAGGTGTATACGAGACAGGGGTAACCGCCGCCCATCGGGTAACCGCCGCCCATCGGCCAACCGCCACCCATCGGGTAACCGCCGCCCATCGGCCAACCGCCACCCATCGGGTAACCGCCGCCCATTGGCCAACCGCCACCCATCGGGTGATCGCCGCTCATTGGCCAGCCGCCCGGGTGGTCACCCATATGCATGTGATGGTGATGGTGGTGGTGGCCGTGCCAGCCATATCCACCGTTATCGTCGTCGTCATCGTCGTCATCGTCGTCGAAGTCGTTCCCGGAGAAGTAGGGAGTCGGTTTGAGCTTGGTCGATTCAATCAGGCGGGACGACACCCACCCGCCTGCCTGACCCGAACTCTCGATCATGCACCAGTCCATATGGCAGTCGTCGACGGTGATGCGGGTACCCGCTGCCAACATGCCGACGATCGGATATGACGCGGCCGGCCCCGATCTCACGTTGACTTCGTTGACGGTCACTGCCTGGTACGCCGCCGCGCTGCCCGCCGTTCCTATCAGCCCAACTGCGGCAACTAAGCCTGCCACGAGCCTTGATGTTAACATCGCCAGTTCCTTTCGATCTGAGCCGGCCGCAGGCGGAAAGGCTTCCCGCGATCTGCGACCAGCGTCTGTCAGGCTAAGGACCGGCTAAGCGTGGGGTCGATGCGGCTTACGTCCGCGTAACTAGGCGCCGTGGCCGCCGCGCTAGTTACTTCGGGCTAGCGACTACCCCGGAGTAGACACCGCCCTGGTGGCTGGGCGGTGGGGATTATTGGGTGCCAGCGGTCAGCGTATCGAGGGCCGATTTGGCGGTGCGCAGATCGAGGGTTTCAAATCCCTCAGTGAATCCTTCATAGATGGATCTCAGAAGGACCAGGGCTTCTTTGGCCCGATGCTGCCTCACGCGCACACGTGCGAGGCTTAAGGCAGTGCGCAACTGCCAAGACAGCGCGGATTGATTGCGCGCCAGCTCGAGAGAACGCTCGAGCGCTGCCTCGGCCTTTGCAATCGAATCCGGTCCTCCGCGCCACAGTACCAACTCAGCGTTGACGACCTCGGGCAGGCTCCATCCTGCGTGGCTTGGCAGGTAGTCGGGATCAGGTGGTTGGTTTTGCTCGTCTGACAGCAGCGAGATCAGGTCAGCCGTTGTCGAAAACTGGACCCGAGCCTCGACATAGGCAGCGGTAAGCGCATCGACTGGATCACCCGTACCGCGCAACCTCAAGATGCCGGCATAGACGTCGGCATGTCTGAGCCAACTGTGATTTCCGGCCGCCCGTGTACGGATCAGCTCCGCTCGGGCCCGAGCCTCGGGAAGATCGCCCATCCAAAGCGAAAGCGGGCACGCGCCAATATTGATCACGTAGCAGACTGCGAACCAATTCTCCATTTGCATGGCGGTCGCGATGGCCTCTTGCGCTGCCTGGTGAGCCCGATCGGGATATCCTTGCAGCCACAAAACACGGGTCTGCAACGCGAGCATCGAAATCCGGGCGTCGAGTTGCAGCGGACTGTTCGTCGCGGGATCGAGCAGTGGTGCACGCCGCAGCACCTGGTCCACATGCTCGCCGGCAAGTAGTGGGGCTCCAAGGTCATGGTACGTCAAAGCCAGCATTCTGTCGGCAAGGACGGTCACGCGCGGATGGCCGTGTTGGCGAGCAGCCACTTCGTAGAGTTTGGCGGCCTTGAGCGCTGCGTTCTCATCGCCGCGTCCTCTACCGGCCGCCCAGCGACTCCAAAGGGCCTGCAATTGGACCTCCGTGTCGCCGAGCCGCTCCGCCAGTTCCAGCGCCCGCGTGAAGGGGCGTTCGAGTTCGCCCGGATCGGCCATTGCCGTTGGTCCGCTGTACCAAACCGCGTGACCCAGAGCAGCCTGCAGACGCATCTCCATCGCCTCATCCGGCGCGGGGCTGGTCATCAGAATCTGCAGCGCTCGATCGACGCGTTCGCGATACTCCACCATCAGTGTCAGCTGGAACCACAGGGTCACCGAACTTGCTGTCAATTCCAAGCCAGTCTGAACGTCGCCGGCCTCCGAAAATGCCCACGAAACGGCGGCCCTGATGTTGTCAATGTCGCGGCGGGCGTTGGCACTAGGTTCGGCGCCAAACTGCCCTTGGCCCGCATGATCTCCGAGGCGAAAAAGGTCACGGTAGTACTCAGCGGACAGCCGTGAGGCCTGTTCCGTCTCCTCGTGCTCGGCCAACTTCTCCAATCCGTAGGCGCGGATGGTGTCAAGCAGGCGCCAGCGTCTCGCGGACGGCGGGCCATCGAACGTCACCACGGATTTTTCCACTAGGTTTGCGATTCCGTCCATGACGTCGGACGTGGATACTCGGCCGTCGCTGACCACCGCCGAGGCAGCCGCTGCTGTGAAACCGGAAGGAAATATCGATACCCGGCGAAGCAATCGGCGTTCGGCCTCGGGCAGCAACTCGTAGCTCCAGTCGAGTGTGGCGCGGAGCGTCTGGTGTCGCGGCAAGGCCGTCCTTCGGCCGGCGGTAAGCAAACCAAACCGATCGTGAAGCCCCAATGCAACTTCCCGGATCCCCAGTGCAACAGCGCGAGATGCAGCAAATTCGATTGCCAATGGGATGCCGTCGAGGCGCCGACAGATCCCCGCAATTTCTAGCAGGTCATCCGTGGTTGGAGTGGGCGCGGAATCGAACGCTGCCAGCCGTGTGACGAACAGTTGCACGGCATCCTGTGTCAGGATCGCCTCGTGATCGCGCTCGGTCTCCGCAGGCACGTCGAGCGGAGGCAGGCGATAGACATACTCCCCCTCGATGCGGAGGTTCTCCCGGCTGGTCGCGAGCACCGTGACCCGCGGGCATATCTGCAGGATCGTCTCAACGACCACCGCAGCGCCTGCAATCAGATGTTCGCAAGTATCGAGGATCAGCAACAGGCTCGCGTCGCCGATTGCCTGAGCGACAGTTGTCGGGGTTGCCTGGCCGCCCCCTGGCCGCAAGCTCAGAGTAGTGGCGATCGCGGAGGGGATCAGGCCAGGATCTGCAAGCGGTGCGAGATCGACGATGTAAGCTGCAGCGATCGTGCCGGCTGACCATTTGCGCGCCACCTCGAGGCTCAACGCAGTCTTGCCGATACCGCCGGGGCCGGTCAGTGTCACTGCGCGGTGGGTTGCGAGTACGTCGGCAAGGTGTGACGCAATCGTTGCCCGTCCGATGAACTGGGAAAGCGCCACAGGAATATTGGAACTCGACCCCGCCGGCGTGCTGGCAGGTTCCGTCATCGTTGCCGCCGGAGACGGCGAATTCGCGGGGCTGAGTCTGCTCCAATGTCCGATCAGCCGATACCCTCGCCCCGAGAATGTTTTCAGCAGGTTGCGATCGTCCCCTAGCGCCTTTCGAATGACCGAGATATGCGCCTGCAGGGTGTTGTCCTCGACGATAGATCCTGGCCAGACGCCCTGCATCAACTGGTCCTTGGTGACCAGGCTGCCGGAGGCTTCCGCGAGAACAACGAAGATTTCGAAAGCGCGTCCGGAGAGCGGGACAATTGCCCCGTGATGCCGCAGTTCGCCTCGATCGAGGTCGAGCTCCCAATCCCCCGGGTCGTGGACTAACAATCGGCCCGACATGGACGTGAGCACCAATCCTCAAGGATTATTAAGACTTTTTCAGAAACGCAGCCGAGCCGCAACCCGCAGGCGCTCTTCAGCACATTTCAGGACTGCACCAAGGAAATCGCCTCATCCTTTGGCTTAGCATTCTCTTCAACGGTTGAACGCGTCGCTTGCGACGTAAAGCTGAAGGAGCTGGGCGGCGATGCAAAATATTACCCCGAAGGAGAGTGATCTCTTCGATCTATCGTGGCGGAACCTGACCCCGATGGTCGTGGTGGTCCACCAAGACACCTTAGTGCGTCGACTGGTGACATCGCTGGCGGAGTCAGCCGGATGGCATTCAAAAAACTTCGGGTCACCGCTGGACTTCCTGGCCGAGCCGCGAATACGCGTTCCGAGCTGCCTGGTGCTCGATGTGGCTCTGCCGGGGATAAGCGGGCTTCAACTGCTTAGGCAGATTGCCGACCGCCGGGAAATGCCGGTTATCTTCATCACGGCACACGCCGACGTCCAAACCACTGTGCAGGCAATGAAGGACGGAGCGCGCGAGTTTTTTACTACGCCTTTGGCAGGTGAATGCATCCTCGACGCCCTCCGCTGGGCCTTGGAGCGCAGCCGGACAATCATCGAGGATGTTTGCGAAATCGAGTTGCTCAGGGAGCGCCACACCTCCCTGAGCGAACGGGAGAAAGCCGTGATGGCTCTGGTGGTCGAGGGGCAAATGAATAAGCAAATTGCCTTCGAGCTTGGCATCAGCGAGATCACGGTCAAAGCCCATCGGGGTCGCATGGTCCGCAAGATGGGAGCCCACTCTGTCCCCGATTTGGTCCGCATGTCCGCGCGCCTGAATACACCGGTCGAGGTCGTCCGTACGCAGATCTCATAACCACCTGAAGCAACTTCACCCCCGCCGTTTCAAGTGCGCTACCAGCGCACCACAGGAAGTGTCCTTGGAGAAACCGGCTGATCAAAGGAGGACTCTGTGAGTCTCATCGACAAGGCTTTGAAGGCAAACGAGCAGTACGCGCGGACCTATGACCCAAGTCGGGGCGCGCACCCAGAACCCAAAGTTGCCGTGGTGACGTGCATGGATCCTCGCCTCTCGGATTTGGAAGCTATTCTCGGTCTCGCGACCGGGGACATGGATGTCATCAGAACGGGTGGGCCTGCCGTGACACAAGACGTGCTGAGCGAGCTGGTGGTCTCCACGAGGGTGCTGGGCACCACCGAAATCTTGCTCCTGGATCATACCGGGTGCGGGTTCACGACGTTCACAGATGAGGGCCTCAACCAAAAATTGGCCTCTTTGACTGGAAATTCAGAACCCGGTCCGATGCGGTTCTTCTCGTTTGAGGACCCTGAGCATCATACAGGCCTGCTGAGGGAGGTGTTGGTGGACTAACGCACCGCGCTTCTATGAAACCGCCCTGGCCAGTGTCGCGCCATCATTGCGGACACTGGTCGGCTGTGCATCCGTGCACTCTCCAAACTCGATGTTGTCGCAACCCACGACACAGAGCTGCTGCTGTGGGACCGAGATCGTTAACCTTGGCCCAGCGCATGGCGCCAATGGCAAGCATGTCCGATGTTGCAAAGACTGCTGTCAGCCCGGGAGACGTTCGACCAACCATGCCATCGTAACCCGCGGCCATGCTGAACCAACAGAACCGTGCGCGTTCCCAGCGGTCACATCATGGTATCGGCGATACCATCGATCAATTGAGCCAGCCGCGTGCGCGCAACAGGTTGCAATCGTCCCAGTACTCGACGAGGCAATAATGGAAGCCAAGACAGAAGCCCCCCAGGTTCGCTGGGCACGCCAGTCCCCAACGTTGTGGCGCGTAACCATCGACAATCCGCCGCTCAACGTCATGGGCGCGGCGATGGTCCTGCAGTTTCAGGCACTAATCGATGAAATCGAGGCGGATGCCGATCTGAGGGTCGTGGTGTTCGACAGCGCCGTCGACGGCTTTTTCCTCAACCATTCCGATTTCAGGGGCAGCATCGAGAGCATCACGTCCTTGCCTCCCGGTCCCACCGGCCTGCCACCCTGGCCTGATTTCCTGGTGCGACTGACCCGTGCGCCGGTTGCGTCCATTGCGCTCATCCGCGGCCGGGCAACCGGCAATGGCAGCGAGATCGCATTGGCATGCGACGTGACCTTTGCCAGCAAGGAAAAAGCGGTGATCTCTCAGTGGGAGGTCGGCGTGGGCATGGTCGCCGGGGGCGGTCCAATGGCGAGGCTACCGCAACTGATCGGTCGCAACCGCGCTCTGGAAGTGTTGCTGAGTTCCGAGGATCTCAGCGCCGAGCAAGCGGCGGCCTACGGCTATATCAACCGCGCACTGCCCGACAACGAGCTCGATGCCTACGTGGATGCGTTGGCGACCCGTATTTCGAAGTTCGACAAGTGGGCGATCGGACAAACCAAGCGACTGGTCAATGCAAGCTTGCCGCCCGATGTCGAGCTCGGCGCGGGCTGGGATGCCTGCGTCGCCTCGCTGGGCCGTCCCGCCGCGCAAAACGGCATACGCGCCCTGACCGAACGTGGTTTTCAAAGCCCGGGTGATGTCGAGCACCGGCTTGGGTTCTTTCTAGGCGAGCTCTGACGCCGATCTCGGACAGGACTGCCCTCGGCGATGATGGCCGGTGGTTGCCGGCGGATACCGGCAGGAACGTTCCCTTGCATCGCCGGGCCGACGACTGGTCTGCCGCCGGCCCCACGAACGATGCCTGACCGCCTTCAGTTGCCGGCCCGCCCCGTCTCGAACAGGAACCAGGTGCGGCGTTCGGCTTCGTCGATCCAGACTTCGACGAGGCTGGTCGTGGCGGAATCATTGTGACCGGCGGCGAGTTCGTGCACGGCACGGAGCAGGCTGACGAAGCGCGAGTTGTCATCTGCCAGTTCGGCCAGCATGTCGGCCGGAGTGACGTACTCGGCATCGTTGTCTGGCAGGCGCTGCAGCCGGGCGATCTGGCCAATCGAGCGTAAGGTGCCGCCACCGATCTTGCGGGCCCGTTCGGCGATGTCATCGGTGATGGCGAAGATCTGATCCGCCTGCTCGTCGAGCAGCAGGTGGTAGTCGCGGAAGTGCGGGCCCGACATGTGCCAGTGGAAGTTCTTGGTTTTGAGGTAGAGCGCGAAACTGTCTGCCAGCAGTGCGGTCAACGCGGCGGCGATGTCCTTGACCGCCGCCTCACCGAGGTCCGAGGGGGTGTGGAGCGGCGCGGCGCGCAGTTCACGGATACGAGCGATGTCCATTTTTGTTCTCCTTGAGTGAGGGTTCAGGCGGCCGGGTCGACCGGGTCGACCGGGTTGATGCGGTTGACGAGCAGCGGATCCTGTTCGGTGAAGGGGAAATCGGGGAGTTCGGCGCGTGACACCCTGAGCGTGGCGGCAAGCACTTCGCGCGGAAAGCTGCCGACCAGGGTGCGAAAGCCGATATCGCCGGGGTCGGCGCGATCAAAGAAGATCAGGAAGTGGGCGTCGCCGACGCCGATGTTCTCGATGTGGTGCGGATAGGCCGGCGGGATGAAATAGACGTCGCCGCTCTGCAGCTCGTAAGTGTCCATCGTCCCGTCGGGGTCGAGGATGGTCATCCGCGCCCTGCCCTCGAGCACGTAACCCATCTCGGCGGTTGCCGGATGCCAGTGCGGCTCACGCATGCCGCCATCCGAAATGCGGACCGAGTACATCGCAATGTCCTCGAGCGCCGGCCACAACCCGGCCTTGGTCTGACGGGCGGAGCCGGCAGCCGAGTTGATCTGCGGCAGGTTGGTCTCGACGCGATACTTCAACGCATCGACATGCAGGGCCTGCGGTTCGATCTCGGCCTCGCCGTCGACATGGACGATCTCGGGCTCGATGGGCAGCGTGGTGATGCTGCCGATCTCCTGGAAGAAGGCCGTCGGGGCGTCAAAAGTGTTGCCGAGCACCGCCGGCGTCATCGCGGCAAAGCTGCCACCAAGGCCGAAGTCCTCCGGCTTCTCATGCGAGAACGCGAGGATGAACTCGGCTTCCGCCGGGCCGATATTGCGGATCGAGTGAAGGCTGCCGCTCGGCGCGAAGAACATGTCGCCGGGCCGGACGACGAAGCTGTCGCGAACAGCGTGGTTGCGCACGATGGTGACCAGCGCCTCGCCGCGAACGCAGTAGGTCAGCTCATGGGCGTTTGCGTGCCAATGCGGTTCGCGCAGCCCTTCCGGCGCCAGCAGCAGCCGGCGCAGCGACAGCCGCTTCAACAGCGGCAGTGCCGTGCTGTCGATATGAACCGTCGATCCCGACGCGTTCGCGTAGCTGGGTGGCTGCAGGCCGATCGAAGCGACATGCCGCGAGGAATTTGGTTTGAAGTCCATCTCTCGTCTCCTCAGGTCCCGTTGACCATCGGAAGGTGGACTGAACCCGGCGCCGGCTGAATTCTCCGCAGGTTTGCACGGCTCATACCTCAGTACAGGGTCGGGCCAACCAGCGCACGATGGGCCGCCGATCCCGGGGCGCGTTAGCTCGATGGTTGAAGCAACCCAGCGAACGGAGACATCCAATGGAGCGCTCGATCACGGCCGGCAACGCTGCCGGCACGAGCTACGAAGGCCTTGCACCATTGCTGGCGTTCGTTGCGGGCTATGTCGACGCCACGACGTTCCTGGCGTTCGGCGGCCTGTTCGTGGCCCAGGCCACTGGCAGCCTGGTGGTCGCGGGCTCCGCCTTCGAGGTCGGTGGCGCCGATGTCCTCAAGCTCGCCGCCATCCCCGCCTTCGTTCTGGCCGGAATACTGACAACTGCCGTGGTACGCAGCTTCGGGCCCGATCGGGAGCACGCCCTCGCAGCGGCTCTGTTGATGGAGGCCGCACTGGTTGCCGGGCTGGCGCTGTCGGCGTTACTGATCCCGCACGATCCGCTGCTGCCGGGGCTGTTCGGCCTAGGCGCCATGGGCGTTCAGAGCGCACTGGTGCGCCTGCTGCTAAGCGGCGGGTCGACCAACGTGATGACCACCAACCTTACGCAGCTTTCGATCGATATCGAGGGCGCCCTTGCCGGTTTCACGCGCGACCACCCCGATCGCGCGGCGCTGGCGTCGCTGCGGCGGGTGGCGCTGCTGATCCTGGGCTTCCTCGCCGGCGTTCTGGTGGGCAGCGTCGGTTTTCATATCGCCGGCGGCGCCGGGGTGGTGCTGATGGTGGCCGTGCTTGCTGCGCTGTCGCTGTGCGCCTGGATCCACGCCTTGCCCTGAGGTGACCCAAACCTCTGTATGATGGCAAATCTCCAGCGCTGCGGCACATTGCACATCGGTCAGCTATCCGAGTGGATCGGAGCGCGGCATGATCAGGTCGCCGGGACCACGGTGGGCGCCAGGGGATACGTGCGTAAATGTCGTCACAAGCAGTCGCGGAACGCGCAGCAGCGCCTGGTGGCAAACGGTCGCAACCGCTGATCCGCACCAACGGCTATCGCGTCAGCGCCGCAGTGCTGGCGCTAGCCATCTTCCTCTTCGATACCCTGTCGCCGCTCGAGGGCGCTGTCGCCGTGCTCTACATTCTCGTGGTCTTCATGGTGGCGCGGACCGGCCGGCGGACCGAGATCATCGCCACCGCGGCGGCCTGCCTCGGGCTCACTTTGCTGGCCTACCTCATCTCGCACGGCATCGGCCTTCCCGGCTCACCGACGTTGCGGGCGCTCGTCAGCATCGCGGCGATCGGCGTTGCGGCCCTGCTGGCCCTGCAAAACCAGTCGGCCACAGCAACGCTGGTGCGCAGCGAACGGCGCTACCGGCGGATGTTCGACGCAACGCGGATCGGCGTGATGCAGGAGGACTGGTCGCGCGTTCGCAGCGAACTGGCCGATACGAGCCCCGCTGACCTCGAAGCGCGCGCGCCCGAGCTGATCCGCATCGTCGACGTCAATCCGGCATTCCTCGCCATGGTCGGCGCCGCCGACGCGGGAAGCTTCCGCGGTACGGTCGGCGATATCCTGGGCGCCGGCGACCGCACGTTCGCCGGAGCGCTGGCGGCTTTCGCGCGCGGCGACGCCCACTTCGAGGGCGAGACCGAACTCATCGGCACCGACGGCCGGCGCGTACCGGTGCTGTTCGCCATCACCTTTCCGGCAACGCCGGAGGATGACGGCAACGCGCTGGTCTTCGTGCTCGACATCACCGAGCGGCGAGAAGCGCACGACGCGCTCCACCTGGCCCAGGCCGAGCTGGCCCATGCCGCCCGGGTGGCAACGCTTGGGGAACTGACGGCGTCGATTGCCCACGAGGTGAACCAGCCGCTGATGGCTGTGGTGACCAATGGCGAGGCCGGCATGCGCTGGCTGCGACGCGAGCCGCCGGACCTCGGCGAGGTCGAGACGGCAATGGCCCGGGTAATCTCCGAAGGTCGTCGCGCCAGCGATATCGTCAAGCGTATTCGCGCCTTCCTCAGCAAGGCGCCGAGCCAGCCGGCCGAACTGAGCGTCCCCTCGCTGATCGAGGAAGCCTCGGCGTTGGTCGAGCGCGAGCTGGCCCGGGCTGGCGTGCACCTGAGCGTCAAAGCACCGGAGGGCTTGCCGCCGGTGCTCGGCGACCGGGTACAGCTGCAGCAGGTGCTGGTAAACCTGATGGTCAACGCCAGCCAGGCGATGGCGGACCACCCCGGCAACCGCCGCCTCGCCGTCAAGGCCTGGGCGGACGGCGGCAAGGTCGAGATCATGGTAGCCGATACCGGTCCGGGCATTGCGCCCGACGATCTGCAGCGTCTGTTCGACCCGTTTTTCACCACCAAGCCCGACGGCATGGGCATGGGACTGGCCATTTGCCGAACCACCGTTGAGGCACATGGAGGCTCGCTTACGGTCGAAAGCGTGCCCCCCCATGGCGCAACGTTCCGGCTTTCACTGCCGACCAGGGAACTCGCTACATGATCCAGCAGACATCTGGACAAACAAGGCCGGGGACCGAGCTGGCGGCGCCGTTCGTTGCGGTTGTCGACGACGACCCAGCGGTGCTCGAGGCTCTCGACAGCCTGCTGCGTTCCATCTCACTCGCCACCCGGCTGTTCGGGTCGCCCGCCGAACTGCTGGCTGCGCAACTGCCCGATGCACCCGGCTGCATCGTACTCGACGTGCGCCTGCCGGGTGTCAGCGGATTGGATTTCCAGGGACAGCTGGTCGAGCGCGGCATCGGCCGGCCTATCGTGTTCATGACCGGCCACGGCGACATCCCGATGAGCGTGCGCGCCATGAAGGCGGGGGCGGTGGATTTCCTTTCAAAGCCCTTTCGCGACCAGGACATGCTGGACGCCGTTACTTCCGCCATCGAGCGCGACAGGCAGCAGCGAGCCGCAACATCGAGCCGCAACGAGCTGGCGGCTGAGTTCGAGACACTGACGACGCGAGAGCGCGAGGTGATGACCCACGTGGTGGCCGGCCTGATGAACAAGCAGGTTGCCGGCATTCTCGGGCTCAGCGAGATCACGGTGAAGATCCACCGCGGCAACGTCATGCGAAAGATGGGCGTGAGGACACTCGCGGACCTGGTTCGCAAGGCCGAGGCACTCGGGATCAAACCATGAGCCGCGGAGGGGCAAACCTGCGTATGATTCCGCGGCGCTCCCGGCTGCTCCATAACGATAGTGGACGCGAGGCTTGGCCACATGGCCAGGCCACCGCGACACGAGAAGTTTGTCATGCACAGTGAAAAGACCATCGCCATCGTCGACGACGACGAGGGTGTCCGCATTTCCCTCGCGAGCCTGCTCCGCTCGTTCGGTTACCGGGTCAGCACCTTTGGCTCTGCCACGGCGTTCCTCGAGAGCGGCGCGAAACCCGACTGTATGGTCGTCGACATCCAGATGCCGGCGATGCAGGGCGACGAACTGCAGGCCCGCCTGATCGCCGAAGGTCGTCTCATCCCGATGATCTTCATGACCGCGTTTCCGACCGAGGCGGTGCGCAATCGGGTACTTGCAGCAGGCGGCCGAGCCTTCCTCGAGAAGCCTGCAGACACCGATGCCCTCGTTCATGAGGTCGAGCGGGCGGTGGCCTGACCACGCCGCTGAGCGCCCCGTCCAAAGCCACCAATACCATGGTCCTGGCGACACGATCGTCTGGCTGTCCTGGCTAAGCGCAACGAGGTTGCATTAGGAGGCAGAGGTCCCTGATCGCCTGAAGGGACCGGGAACACACTCGAGGTCAGCCATGACGACAGGTCCACTATCTCGCCACAGCCTTTCGCCGACCAAGGTTGGATCGACCCATCCCGAAGACATCCGCTTCGAGCCATTCGCCGCCTTCCCCGCCGGGGCAGTGCTCGCGATAGTCGTAGGCGATCCAGGCAAGCCTGGCCCGTATGTGGTGCGCGTGAAAGTGCCCGGCGGCACCAGGTTGATGCCTCATACCCATCCGGAGGATCGTATCTACACGGTCATGTCGGGCGTGTTCTACATCGGCTTCGGCGCGACATTCGACCCAGACGAACTCCACGCCTATGGCGCGGGTAGCGTCGTCGTCCTGCCGCGAGACACGCCGCATTTCCACTGGGCGAAATCCGGCGAGTACGTCACCCAGGTCACCGGGACAGGACCATTGGGTATCGATTATCTCCACAGCGGCGATGATCCGCGCGGTCAAACCTACGGCTGATTGGCAGTCCGAACGGCACTATGCGCTGCGCGTAACACCGGTCCCGGTTACCCCAAAGGTTACCCCGGCACGACGTCGAACAGAACGATGTCGTATGTTCGGCTACAAATGCTTGAAGAGATTGGCGCGCCCTAAGAGATTCGAACTCCTGACCCCCAGATTCGTAGTCTGGTGCTCTATCCAGCTGAGCTAAGGGCGCGCACGGCCGGTGGTGTTCCGGCGAACGGCGTGACCCATACATGGGCCGCCGCAGCATTGCAAGCATGGACGCGCGAGCAATTTTGACACGCCCGTGACAGTTCAGGCGATGCGGATGGAACGGGGCAGCGTGACGTCGAAGCGGGTGCCCAGCGGCTGGTCGACGAAGCTGAGTTTGCCGCCATGCGCCTCGGTGAGTTCGCGGGCGATAGCGAGACCGAGCCCGGTGCCGCCGGCCTTGGCCGAGCCCTCGAAGGCGACGAACAGGTTCTCGCGGGCGCGCGGCGGCAGACCGGGGCCGTTGTCGGTGACCGACAGGGTGAGCCAGTCGGGGGTCTCGGCGAGGGTCACCTCAACCTGCGGTGCCTCGACCTTGCCGCCCACGGCTTCGAGCGCTTCGCGGGCGTTCTTCAGCAGGTTGTCGAAGATGCGGGCGAACTGGTCGGGGTCGGCGGAAATCGACACCGCGTCGGGCACGTGGTTGGTCCAGCGGATCGAAGGATGGCCGACGAGGCCGGCATCGAAGGCGGCTTCATCGAGCAGCAAATGCAGGTCGACCGGTACCGGCCGCGGCGGGGTGGCGCTCTGGCGGCCATAATCGAGCACCGACTGGGCGAAGCCGATGGCCTTGTCGATCGACAGCACCAGGCGCGGCGCGAGGCGCTGCACCTTGGGATCGTCCAGATTGGCCACCTGGTCGGAAAGCAGTTGCGCCGAGGTCAGGGTATTGCGCAGGTCATGGTTGATCTTGGCCACGGCAAGCCCAAGGTCGGCGAGGTGTCGGCGCTGGCGCAGCATCGAGTAGATGTCCGATTCCATCGCCGCCAGCTCGCGCTCCATGATGCCGATCTCGTCGCGCCGATCGGAGGGGGTGACGATCAGCGCAGCGTTTTCGGGCGCCTCGGAGAACTCGACCATGTTGCCGGTGAGCCGGCGGATCGGCGCAATCAGGATGCGCGAGACGAACACGTACAACACCGCCGAGGTGATGATGGCGAGGATCAGCGACAGGAAGAACAGGTTGCGCGAATAGAGCAGCAGCTCACGGCGCAGCGGCGCCTCGGGCATCAGCACCTCGATGACCCGGTCGGGCATGCCGTCTTCTTCGCCGACGATGCGCAGCGTCCGGTTGGAGCCGAGCACCAGGGTCTCGAGCGCGCCGAGAATCAGCGAGGCCGGGTCGCGCTGGCGGAGGTCCACCGTCACTGCCTCGCGCGGCATGGTGACGTTCTCGAGTTCGATCAGCTGGCTCTGGCCCTCGCGGCGATAGACGATGGCGAGGGCGCCGGCCGAGGTGAGCAGCCGGTCCGTCAGCATGCGCGGCAGGTTCATGGCGTCGGGCACAGCGTCGAGCACGCGGGCGGCGACGACGCCGACACGCAGCCGGTCGTTGAGCCAGCTCTGGCGGAAGTTGGCAGCCGATGGCAGGTAGATGACGATCTCGACCGCGAGGATCACCACGATGATGGTGGCGATGATCTTGACGGACAGCCCGGAGAACGGGCCAGGCATCGCGCGGTTTTGTTTGGCCATTGGGCGATGATTAGCGGGGAAAGCTGTCGCTTTCCAGCGTCAACACGCGACAAACCGGCTAGCCGAGCAGCTTGTTGAGATTGATCCACTGCCGGATGAGAGGCTTGGCGATCTCACCGCGACGGAACTCCTCGCCGAGCCGCACCGCGATCTCGGCATAGGAGGGATAGGGCGCGACCAGTTCAGCGAGCTTGTCGGCCCTGAGCCCACCGGTCATGGCGAAGGAGAACAGGGCAACCAGTTCGCTGGCGCCGGGGCCGACGACGCCGGCGCCGAGGATCTTGCCGGAGCGGTCGGTGATGAGCTTGGCGAGGCCATAGGTCGCACGCGAGGTCCTGGCCCGGTCATTATCGGCGTAGGACCAGCGGGTGACGCGGAAACCGACGCCGTGCCTCGTACGGGCCAGCGCCTCGTTGAGGCCGATCTCGGCAAGTTCGGGATCGGTGGAGACGACGCGCGGGACGCGCAAGGTATCGGGCTTGGCCATGGTGCCAAGGATGGCGCTGCGGACGATGACCTCGGCCTGGCGGACCGCCGCCTGCACCGACTGGCCGCCGGCGGCGTCGCCGACGGCGTAGACGCGTGGGTTGCTGGTCTTGAGGCCAGGGGACAGCAGCAGCAGCCGCGGATCGGCCTTGTTCATCCGGATGCCGGCTTTCTCGAGGTCGAGGCCGGAAAGGTTGGGCATGCGTTCGGCGGCAACGAGGATGTGCGAGGCGTCGAGCAGCTGGTCGGCCTCGCCGTTCTGCACGGCAACGCCGATGCCCATGGAACGGGCCTGGATGGCGGTGACGGTGGCGTGCGGGCGGAGGGTGACGCCCTCCTCCGCCACCCGCTTCAACGCGACGCCCGCGAGTTCGGGATCAAAGCCCGCGAGCAGCGGACCGTTCTCGATCACCGTGACCTCGGTGCCCAGCCGGGCATAGGCCTGGGCCAGTTCGAGCGCCACGGCGCCACCGCCGATGACCACCAGGTGGGTGAGCTTACGGGTATTGTCGAGAATGGTCTCGCTGGTGAAATACGGCACCGCGTCGAGCCCCGGGATCGAGGGCACGGGAAGCCGCGCGCCGGTGGCGATGACGAAGCGGCGGGCGCGGATCTCGGTATCGCCGACCGACAGGGCCTTGCGGTTGATAAAGCGGGCGGCGCCGCGAACGATCTCGACGCCAAGGGCCTCGAGGCGGCCGGCGGCGTTCTGTGGAGCGAGCGCGGTGATCACCTGCTCGACATGGTCGTGCACCTTGCGGAAATTGATCTTGGGCTCGTCGGCGGAAATGCCGAAGGCGGCGCCATCGCGCAACGCCTGGGCGTGGGCGGCGGCGGCGACCAGTGCCCTGGCCGGAATGGCGCCGGCATGCAGCGCGTTACCCCCTAGCCGGGCCTTCTCGACCAGCACCACAGAGGCACCATAGGCGCGAGCCGCCTGGGCGACGGCCAGGCCGCCGGATCCGGCCCCGATGACACAGAGGTCGGGCGTAAGGATATCGGCCAATCTCGCTCTCTCGACTAAGGCCCCGCGCCTCATTATCACCGGCGTGCCACCCGACAATAGTGGGCAGGATCAAGGCAGTGTGGAAATCGGCGGATTTCGGGGGCCGACCATGCCGTTCTGCCGCATGGCGGTCGCGTTGACTTCACCGAACCAATTCCCTATAAGCCGCCCCAATCTGCCGTAGGCGCCCAGACACGGGCCCGGCCGGCAAGCACCTTGCTGCTCTCAAGTATAAGAGGAACCGCGCGCCGGCGTGGTCAGATCGTATGTCGAAACGCACTTTCCAGCCGAGCACGCTCGTCCGCACCCGTCGGCACGGCTTCCGCGCCCGCATGGCGACCAAGAACGGCCGCAAGATTCTGAACCGCCGCCGCGCTGTCGGCCGCGCCAAGCTCTCGGCCTAAGGGGTTTGGCCGTGCACACGGCCATGCCACGGGACGGCGCCTTGCGGCGCCTCAAGAACCGGTCAGAATTTCTGAAAGCCGCCCGAGGCCAACGCGTCGGGCGCGCTGCGTTTTCGCTGCAGGCGAACGCGCGTGATCTCGATCAGCCCGGAATCGGCTTCACGGTTACCAAGCAGGTGGGCAACTCGCCCCAGCGCAACCGCATCCGCCGGCGCCTTCGGGCTGCCGCGAAGGCTTGCGCCAGGGGGTTCGAACCCCAACATGATTACGTGCTGGTCGGCCGCCGCGAGGCGCTGAGCATTTCGTACGGCCAGCTGGTCAACGACCTGGCCGCCGCCATTTCCAAAGTCCATCTGAAGAAGAAGAGCTGATGCAGTCCGATAACAACCGCAACATGATCATTGCGATCGTGCTCAGCGTCGTGGTGCTGTTCGGATGGCAGTTCTTCATTGCCGGCCCGCAACTGGAGCAGGCGCAGAAGCGTGCGGCGCTCGAGCAGGCAGCGCAGGCCCCGGCGACCGATACCGGGCTCGCGACACCGGCCGCCGACGGCAGCACACCGGCAGCCACCGCCGCGGCCGCCGCCTCGGGGACTTTCGTCGACCGCACGGCGGCGCTTGCGGCATCGCCGCAGCGGTTGAAGATCGATACACCGTCGCTCGCGGGCTCGATCAACCTCACCGGTGCGCGCCTCGATGACCTGCAGCTCAAGCAGTACACCGAGACCGTCGACCCCAATTCGCCGATCATTACCCTGTTGATCCCGTCAGGCGCCCCGGGCGGCTACTACGCCGAGACCGGCTGGGTGCCGGCGGCCGGCGGCACTGCCGCTACGCCAGGTGAGACCACGGTGTGGTCGGTCGAGGGCGATGCGCAGACGCTGACCGTTGCGACGCCGGTGACGCTGAAATGGGACAATGGCGCCGGGCTGATCTTCCGCCGCACCATCAGCGTCGACGACAATTATCTGTTCACCGTGGCGCAGTCGGTCGAGAACACCGGCTCGGGTGACGTGGCGCTCTACCCGTTCTCGCGCATCGTGCGCCAGGGCAAGCCGCACGTGCAGAACTTCTTCGTGCAGCACGAAGGCCCGCTCGGCGTGCTCGGCTCGAACAACCTCGTTTCCAAGAAGTACGACGACGTCGTCAACGACAAGCAGATCGACGTCACCAGCACCACGGGTGGCTGGGTCGGCATCACCGACAAGTACTGGGCGACTGCGGTGCTCTCAGTTCCGGGCGCGCCGCTCAACGCCCGCTTCTCGGCGACACCCTCGGGTGCTCTGAACATCTTCCAGACCAGCTTCGTCGAGACCACGCCGGTGCTGGTGCCGGCCGGCGGCACCGCCGAAAACAAGACCTACCTGTTCGCCGGCGCCAAGCGCGAAGGCGTGATCGCCAGCTATGAGAAGACTTACGGCTTCGACCGGCTCGAGCTGTTGATCGACTGGGGCTGGCTGCACTTCATCACCAAGCCGATGTTCCACCTCTTACAGTTCCTCTACGGGATCCTGGGCAATTTCGGCCTCGCCATCCTCGCGGTGACGGTTATCGTAAAGGCGCTGTTCTTCCCGCTGGCCAACCGCTCCTATGCCTCGATGGCGGCGATGCGGCGGGTGCAGCCGGAAATGAAGTCGATCCAGGAGCGCTTCAAGGAAGATCGCCCGGCCCAGCAGCAGGCGATGATGGAGCTCTACAAGAAAGAGAAGATCAATCCGCTGTCGGGCTGCTGGCCGATCCTGATCCAGATCCCGGTGTTCTTCTCGCTCTACACCGTCATCTTCATCTCGCTGGAGATGCGGCACGCGCCGTTCTTCGGCTGGATCGTCGACCTTGCGGCGCCAGATCCGACCAACATCTTCACGCTGTTCGGCCTGATCCCGTGGAACCCGGTCGCCTTGCCGGTGGTGGGCGGCCTGCTGCACCTGGGCGTGTGGCCGGTGATCATGGGCATCACCATGTGGGTGCAGATGAAGCTCAACCCGCCGCCGCCGGATCCGACGCAGGCGATGATCTTCAACTGGATGCCGATCATCTTCACTTTCATGCTGGGCACGTTCCCCGCCGGCCTCGTGATCTACTGGGCCTGGAACAACCTGCTCTCGGTGACGCAGCAGTGGTTCATCATGAAGCGCCACGGTGCCGAAGTGGACCTGCTCGGCAACATCACGGCGAGCTTCAAACGCAAGCCCAAGGTCGAAGAAAAGCCGGCCGGCGGCAAGGCCAGCTGACGCAGCAGAGCCAGTTGACGCGGCAAGGGGTGATCAGGTGCTGGACAGCCTCTGCCTGATCACCGGACCCCGCACCGGGGCCAACCACCTGATGCAGCTCGGCGACAATTTCGCCGAGCTCAAGAGCTTCCCCGAACTGTTCAACAGCCTCGCCGAGCGGATCGAACCGGACCACGTGCTCGACCGGGCGACCGCCGCGGCCCGCGCCGAGCACAAACGCGTCCTCACCTTCAAGCTTTGGCACGATACGCTCGAACCCGAGACCGTCGAACAGCTGGTGCTGTCGCGACCTGGCGTTCGCGTCATCTTCGTGGTGCGCCGGCAGATCGACGCCTATGTCAGCTGGTGCAAGGCGATCAGCGTGCACAAATGGCAGGAGGTCGACACGTCAGAGGTCCGCCTCAACCTCGACATCGCCGATTTCGCCGCCTGGATGGACGCGCAGGAGCGCTGGTACGACCGCTGGCGCAACTGGCTGAACCGGCGCTTCCTGCCCTCACCGATCCTCCGCTACGAGACCGATATCGACCAGCCGCCCGAGGGCGCGCTGCGGCGCTTTTCAGCCGCCGCGGCGCAGGTTGGGGTGACGCTCAGGGTGCCGGCGGTGCTGAGCAGCGCCGGGCTGGTGAAGCAGGACCGGGTCAAGGCGGCCGCCGACAAGGTGGACAACTGGCCGGCGTTTTCGAAGGCGCTGGTGGCGCAAGGGTTGGAGAAGCGGGCTTTCGGGTATCCGGTTTAGAGGCCGACTGATAGAGACGGCCCCCTCCCATCCTCCCCCATAAAGGGGGAGGTGCCGCATCGAGTTTGGGCACGATCGTAGACGGAGCCTCGACTCTTCACCTCCCCCTTCATGGGGGAGGCCGGGAGGGGGCCGTCTCTATCAGTCTACGCTGCTCCCCTTCCCTTCTCCGCCTGCCTCCCCTATTGAACCGCAATGAGCGAGACACAATCCAAGTTCAGCGCAGACCAGATTGAGGCCGGGCGGCTGCTGTTCGCGCGGCCGTTCGTCTTC
The DNA here is from genome assembly GCF_000970465.2 of Devosia insulae DS-56. Classification (GTDB taxonomy): domain Bacteria; phylum Pseudomonadota; class Alphaproteobacteria; order Rhizobiales; family Devosiaceae; genus Devosia_A; species Devosia_A insulae. The sequence goes on along the minus strand of NZ_LAJE02000362.1, from coordinate 23,895 downwards.
ATCAAGGGGTGCGTGCGCATTGCCGACCTGCCGCCGGCCGACCGGATGGAGATCGCCTTTGCCGGGCGTTCCAATGTCGGCAAGTCGTCGCTGATCAATGCGCTGACCGGCACCACCGGGCTCGCCCGCACCTCGAACACGCCAGGGCGCACGCAGGAGCTCAACATCTTCGAGAGCCAGTCGGACGCGCTGCGGATCGTCGACATGCCGGGCTATGGCTATGCACGGGCGCCCGAGGACAAGGTGAAGCAGTGGACCCGGCTGATCCACCAGTACCTCACCGGCCGGCCAAACCTCAGGCGGGTCTATGTGCTGATCGATGGCCGGCACGGGCCGAACGCCAATGACGCAACTGTCATGAACGAGCTCGACAAGGCGGCGGTGAGCTACCAGATCGTCGTCACCAAGGCCGACAAGCCGAACAAGTCGGAACTGGAGGCGGCGCTGGCGAAGACGCGCGCGGCGGTCGCCAAGCGCCCGGCGGCGCACCCGGAGATCATCCTGACCTCGAGCGAGGAGAAGGTTGGCCTCGAACAGCTGCGCGCTGAAATCCGGCAGTTGATGGAGCACTGAGGGTTCCGTGTGCTTGGCGCCGGCGGCTCGGGAAGCCTCCAGCCCCGGCCAAGTCGTTACCGTAGCCCCTAGCGGCCGATCCGCTCGATCAGCGGGCGGAACGCCTCGATGATCATGGCGGCGCCGAAGCCGACGAGCACGCCGATGACGAGGATGTACCAGTCGCGCACCTCGCCCATCTGCATGGAATGGAAGCGGACGGTCACGTTGCCGCCAGGCCGGAGCAGGATGGCATCGCCGAGGATCGCCTTATTGGACGCGGCGATGTCGTAGGGTCCATCGCGGTTGTTGAGCGAGAGTTCGATTGGCAGGAAGACGCCGCCGCCGGTGCTGGTAAGGTCCGGTCGCGGGTCGTTGTAAAACACCGTCGCGGTGGTGGTGAACGAGGCGGTGCGGATCCGTGGCGGCAAGTTGCAAGTGACGCGTCCGCCGGTCGGCACCAGCGCCGCGGGGATTTTTAGATGCCGGTAGGTGCCGGCGTCCATCGTCCACAGATCCTCGCCGCGCGCCCCGTCCGGGAGGACCTCCCAGCAGAAGATGTCGAGCGAGCCGACGACGATCTGCGTCACACCGGCTGGCAGGTCGAAGGAGAGAACCGCCAGGTCATCCTGCAGGGTGTAGTCGTAGTTGAGCTGCGCCGGCATGCTGGCGTCGCCGCCGCTCACTACGGCAACGCCATACCAACCCGAGGCATCGGTCTCGAGGCGATCGTCAGAGCTGGCGGAAAGCGCGGTGGTGACGTGGGCGATCGTCCAGGTCAGGCCGATAGCGACGGCAAAGCAAATGCCACCCAGCGTCGCCCAGACGAGCGATCGCACCAGCACGCCATGAGCTGTGACCCAATCCCACACTGCAGCACCCCGTCAGGCAGCGGTGCCGACATTCGAGGCCCAGGGGCGCGGTGAGTCAAGCGGCTCAGCGTTTGAGGAAGGCTCCGAGCCAGCCGGCGACGTCCTTGCTATGCGATGGCGCGCTCACCGAGGCGAGGGCCGTATCCACCACGACGTCCGGCGCCTTGCCGCGCCGGAGCTCAGCCAGCGCCAGGGTGTAGTCGTCGAGGAATTCGGGGTGCGGCTGCAGGCTAAGCGCCTTGCCATTGGCATAGACCAGCCCGGCATTGGGAGTGAAGTCCGAGCCGAGGAACACCTCGGCCGCCCTGGGCGGCACCAGCACCTGATCCTGGTGCGAGCAGGCGATGGAGAGCGCCGGCAGGTCGGTCAAGAGGAAGCCAGGCCGGGACTTCACCTCGTAGGTGTGGCGGCCGAGGCCCCAGCCCTTCTCGGATTTGCGCACGTCACCGCCCAGCGCATCGGCCATGATCTGGTGACCGAAGCAGATACCGAGCATCGGGGTCGAGGCGGCGTAGGCCGAGCGGATGAAGGCGCGGAGCGGATCGAGCCAGGCATAGTCATCATAGACGCCGGCGGCGGAGCCGGTGATCAGGATGCCGTCGAGCTTGCTCGCATCGGGAAATGCGGCGCCATCATAGACGGCCACCGTCTCGTAGTCGAACGGTTGGCCCGCCTCGTCGAACATGCGCTTGAACATCGGCGGGTAGGCACCGAACTGCGGGCGCAGTGCAGCGGGAACGTCGCCGGTCTGGATGATGGTGAGCTTCATGGCGCGGCAACAAATGGGGCGGTTCGCCGGGCTTGGCAAGATGGCCGGGCGGCAAGGCTCTGTTGCATAGAAGAAGGCCCTCCATCCCGAAGCGTCTATTTTGACGCGGGGGATGGAGGGGTCAGTCGGAGGGTCGGCACTAAATCTGGGGCAGCCCGCGGTCAGGCCGCGGTGAAGGTCAAAGCGAGGCCGTTCATGCAGTAGCGCAGGCCCGTCGGCTGCGGCCCGTCGTTGAAGACGTGGCCGAGGTGGCCGCCGCAGCGACGGCAATGCACTTCGGTGCGGCTCATGCCGAGGGTGGTATCGGTGGACTCGCCGACGGCGTTATCGAGCGGCTGGTAGAAGCTGGGCCAGCCGGTGCCGCTCTCGTACTTGGTCGTGGAATCGAACAGCGGCAGTTCGCAGCCGGCGCAGTTGAAGATGCCGGCGCGGTGTTCGTAGAGCAGCGGCGAGGAGCCGGGGGCTTCGGTGGCTTCGTGGCGCAGCACTTCGAACACTTTGGGGTCGAGCTTGGCCTTCCACTCGGCTTCGGTGAAACTGACCTCGAAAGTGCCTTCGGCGGCACGGCTCGCGCCCATCGGACGGAACACCAACGCCGCTGCGCCAAGGGCGGCGATGGCGGCGCCGCCAAGAAGGAAAGTCCGACGATCGACTTGCATGGGATGGGCCTTTCAGCAATTGCCGGCAGTCTATCCGCCCTGCCGGCGGGTGCATCTCAAATGCGCGTGTCCCACGAGGCAGCCCGCGGGACACGAAGCGGTTCACGATGTGTTATTCGCAGCGCGGGCTGCGAAGGTTACATCTTGGGCAGCAGCACCTTGTCAATGACGTGGATCACGCCGTTCGACTGCACCACGTCGGCGATGGTGACATTGGCGACGCCACCGGATTCGTCGGTGATGGTCACCTTGCCGCCGTCGGCCTTCAGCCACAGCTTGCAGCCGCCGACGGTGGTCACTTCGTGGGTACCGCCGTCATCCATCGCCATCTTGGTGATGTCGGTCGACATGGCCTTGGCGGCGATGACGTGGCAGGTGAGGATTTTCACCAGCTGGTCCTTGTTCTCGGGCTTCAGCAGGCTGTCGACGGTGCCGGCCGGAAGTGCATCGAACGCGGCATTGACCGGCGCGAGCACGGTGAACGGGCCAGCGCCCTTAAGCGTCTCGACGAGGCCAGCGGCCTTCACGGCGGCGACCAGCGTGGTGTGGTCGGCCGAGTTCACGGCGTTGTCGATGATATCCTTGGTCTCGAGCATCGGCGCGCCGCCGACCATCGGGTTCTCAGCAAAGGCAGCGCCGGAGATCGCGGAGACCGACAGCATGGCCGAGACGGCAAGTACGCGAAGAGTGGAGAGCTTCATTGTTTGGTTCCTTCCTTTGGGCGTCCGCATTGTTCTTGTGACGGGACAGGCGGAGATACGGGCGCTGCTTCAGGGTAGTTTCGGATCACATTTTCATCCGCGACGCTTTATTCGCGGACCCAAGCGAAACTATTCGCGGCCTCGGCTCGTATGCGCGCCGCCGACGGCGAAAGCGAAACGGCCCGCCTCGGTAGAAGCGGGCCGTTTCGTGGGTGATGGCGCTGGACTGGTCAGATTGGGGTGACGGTCCCGACGGCGACGATCGGGCCCTGGGCGACGCCGGTGGGCGAGCCGCCCTTCTGCTCGAGCGTCACGGCGAGAACGGTGCCGGGCTCGATATTGGCCTTGGCGGTGGCATCGAGCGGGATTTCAAGCCGTTCGTCGACCGGGATTACGCCCATCGATACCGCAGGCTGCTCGCCCTTGATGTACCAGAGCTCGAAATCCTTGTCGGGCACGGCAGTACCCTTGAGCGAGGTGATCCGCACCTGCCCCGAGGCCTGATCGTAGAGCGCAACGAACTCGACGCCACTGCCCTCCTGCGCCTGGATGGCGGCGACAAGCTGGGTGGCCAGAGCATTGGGATCGACGCGCGGTTGCAGCAGGTTGACGCCGATCGCAACCACGGCCACCGCCGCAGCAGCGGCGGTGAGACCGCGCCACAGAGCCAGCGAGTTCCACCAGCCCCCGGCGGCAGGGGCAGCCGCGCCGAACAAGCGGCCCTCGATGCGTGCCAGAACGCCCGAGGGCGCCGTGACTTCAGCGAACTCGCCGTCGAGCGTCGCGAGGCGGGAGCGCCACAGGCGCAGGTCCGAGGCGAGCACCGGCTCGGAGGCGATGCGGCGTGCGAGGGCGGCTCGCTCGCCGCCTTCCAACAGGCCGAGTGCGTACTCGGCGACCAGAACCTGGTCGTCTTCCCTACCGCCGCTGTGACCGTCCGTGCTCATGCCTGGAGGCACTCTCTCAGTTTCAACAGGCTGCGTCGCAGCCAGGTTCGCATCGTGTTCAGCGGCACGCTGTGGCGCGTCGCCAGTTCCTCGTAACTGAAGCCGTCGAGATAGGCCCCACGCACACAGTCGGCCTTGTCGCTCTCGAGTTCATCGAGGCAGCCGTCGATGCGCGTGCGCTCCGAACTGTCGATGGTGGCCTGCTCTGGGTCAGGCGCTCCATCGGCGAGGTCAAGCACGAGGTCGATATCATCGCTTACCGGCTTCCGCGCCCTCAGGACGTCCAGCGAGTGGTTGCGGGCGACCGCCACCAGCCAGCTGATCGGGCTGTAGCCACCCGCCACGTAGCGGTCGGCGCGCTGCCAGATCTTGACGTACACTTCCTGGAGCGCCTCTTCGGCTTCCGATCTGTCCTTGAGGATACGCAGCGTCACGCCGAAAAGTTTCGCGCTGGTGCGGGTATAGAGATCACGAAATGCCGTGCGATCCCGCAGCGCACAGCGGGCAATGAGGTCGGCGATCTCTGGGCTCATCGTGCTGCTCATAGGGCGAACTTAGCCAAAGCCTGTGGTTATGCCTATCCCCGCCGCTGCCGGTCACGAAATCTTCGTGTTTGTTCTGTTGATGCCCATGCCAGATGGCGGGATCGCAGCGGAAAAATCTCACAACCTTTCCCGATCCGCTTCGACAGGGGCTCAAAAGCGCTTTCGACTCCAATGGAATGCGCTATAGGACGGGACACAATGGATACACAGCGCGCCATGCCTGACATCGAGAGCTTTTCCCGCGACGCCGCCGTCCTGTCGCAGGCGCTGCCCTATATGCAGCGCTACGAAGGCAAGACGGTCGTGGTGAAGTATGGCGGCCATGCCATGGGCGATGTGGAGCTGGGCCAGGCCTTCGCGCGCGACATCGCGCTGCTCAAACAATCCAAGGTCAACCCGATCGTCGTGCATGGCGGCGGGCCCCAGATTGCCTCGATGCTGAAGAATCTCGGCATCGAATCGAAGTTCGAAGGCGGGCTGCGCGTCACCGACAAGCGGACGATGGAAGTCGTCGAGATGGTGCTGGCCGGCTCGATCAACAAAGAGATCGTGGCGCTGATCAATGCCGAAGGCGAATGGGCGATTGGCCTGTGCGGCAAGGACGGCAACATGGTGTTCGCCAAGAAGGCCACCAAGACCGTCAAAGACCCCGGCTCGAACATCGAGCGCGAACTCGATCTGGGCTTTGTCGGCGAGCCGGTAGAAGTCGACCGCACGCTGCTGGACCTCCTCGCACGCTCGGAGATGATCCCGGTGATCGCGCCGGTGGCGCCCGGCCGCGACGGCCAGACCTATAACATCAATGCCGACACCTTTGCCGGCGCCATTGCCGGCTCGCTCGGCGCCAAGCGCCTGCTGTTCCTGACCGATGTCGACGGGGTGCTGGACGCCAACAAGAAGCTGATCCCCGAGCTCTCGGCCCGTGACGCGCGGGCGCTGATCGCCGACGGCACCATCAATGGCGGCATGATCCCCAAGGTCGAAACCTGCCTCGAAGCGCTCGACAACGGCGTCGAGGGCGTGGTGATCCTCAACGGCAAGACCCCGCACGTGGTGCTGGTCGAACTGTTCACCGCGCATGGCGCGGGTACGCTGATCGTTCGGTAAGAGCCGCGGCTCTGCCGCGGCACATCTCCACATCGTGGCTCCGCTCACCCCCACCCATCCTCCCCCGTCAAAGGGGGAGGTGCCTTGCGGTGGGCCTTGCGAGATCGAGTTACCGCGCTCCGGTGCTCAGCCCCATCCAATCGCTTGGTCTCACGGACCTCGCCGTCAGGTCGTGTCCGCTACGGCGCGGATTGCGGCTCTCGCCCGGCTGGCGGCTGGTGTGCGGGATACTGCGCGATAGCGGTCGGCTGTGCTTGATCCCGCTCATGGCTTGAGCCAGGGGGATTCGACGCTCCAGAAGATGGCGTCGACGCCGAGATAGTCGGTGGCGAAGGCGGTGAACTCGTCCTTGGTGAAGGGCTTGCCGGTTTTGTCGTTCTTGTAGGTGAGGGTCGGCTCCTGCACCGCCATGCCGACGAACTCGAGCTTGCCCTTGTACTGGTTGAAGAACGGGTAGGAGTTCTTCATCTGGCCTTTGCGGTAGGGCACGATATCGGGTCCGCCGAGCCCGATGCCGCTGGCGGCGGCGCGCTCGAACAGGCGGCCCATATAGTTGTGGTCATTCTCCCACTCGCAGGGCCAGAAGTTCACGTACTGGATGACTTTGGAGCTGGTGAACGCCTCTCGGGCGATGGTGAGGTTCTCCAGCTCGGCGTCGAAATAGGCATCGCAACTGAAGCCGGTCTTGTCGGCTTTCATGTCGATGTCGATGGCGGTCTCGGGCAGGTTGACGCCATAGACCCGGCCGTCGAACCGCTCGGCAAGCGCCTTGAGCAGCGCCTGGTAGCGGGCGCGGACGGCGGGGTTCCACTGCATGGTGGTCCAGCCATAGGCTTGGGCCTTGTCCTCGCCCGGGTTGTCGAGCTGCGGCACTAGGCCACCGGCGCCCTCGAGCACGTAGTCAGGAATGTTGCGGGCTTCGGGGGAAAAGAAGCGGTCCTGGACCTGGATGAACAGTTTCTTGTTCAGCCTGCCGGTCTGCTCGAGGTCGCGTTCGATGGCCGAGAAGTCGTACTCACCCTGTGCCGGCTCCAGCGCGCGCCAGTTGTAGACCACCTGCGCCCCGGCAATGTCGGAGCGCTCGAGGATCGCCTGCAGCGCCGCGAGGTCGCCATTGCCGGTATAGATGAAGTTGTCGGCAGCCTGGACGTTGCCGGCGAACGCCGTGGCGAGCCCGAAGATGGTGGCGGCGGTAATGCCGAAGATGGCGAGGCTGTTCACGACGACTCCTGTACGCGTTTGGTGAGACGCGAGATGGAGCCGCACTTGGCCGGCACCGCGACCGACATGTGGCATTTTATGGAAAGTCGTCAGCAATGGTTAGCCAATGGCAAACGAGTCACGCTTTCGGCTGCTGCCAGGAAATCCCCATCTCGGCTCGCACCTCGATGGTGCCGAAGCGGGCCATCGGCTCGCGGCGGGCGATGGCCACGGCTTCGTCGAGGTTGCGCGCCTCGATGACGAAGAAGCCGCCCAAATGCTCCTTGCTTTCGACATAGGGGCCGTCGGTGGCGGAGACCTTGCCGCCGCGCGAGCGGACGATGCGGGCGGTGCCAGGTTCCTTCAGCGCCAGGTCGAGGATCAGGTGACCGCTGGCGGTCAGCTCGGCATTGGCCCGCTGGTTATCGCGATCCATGGCGGCGAGCTCTTCGGGTGTCGCGGCATCGATCAGCGAGGGGTCGACATGGACAAGGCAGACATAGCGCATCGGTTTCTCCTCTGGGGTTCTCCGACTGGTCGACTGCACGGCGACAGAATCGACATTTGCGAGGCAGAAAAAAGGGCGCCCGTGGGCGCCCTTGGTATCAAGCCTCGACGATGACCGGCGGCGCGGCCGGCACACCGGGGCTCTGGTCGGGGCGCTTGATCTTGAGGAACGGCACGAGGAGCACCACGAGGCCGAAGGAGATGATCTGGTAGACGATGGCCGGCGCCGCGGCGTCGGCGAAGGCGACATGCGGGGCGTTGCCGGCGGCAAAGCCGGCCGCCAGCTGAGTGAAGAAGATCTGCCCGACCAGCGCCACGCCGATGGCGCCGCCGACCTGCTGGAAGGCTTGCAGCGCACCGGAGCCGGCGCCGGCATCGCGGGCCGGCACGCCTGCCAGCACCGACTGGAACAGCCCGGAGAAGCCGAGTCCGAGACCGAGGCCCGCCAGCAGCAGCGGCGGCAGGAAGGTCCAGTGATCGACGCTGTCGCCGAGCCCGCGGATGATGAAATCGAGCCAGGTGATGCCGACGACGAGGATCGCCGCGCCGAGCGCCAGCCGGGTCCGCAAATACTTCTGGCCGAGCCGGCCGATGAACAGCGAGACGGCGAGTACGCCAACCGAGAACGGGGTGTTGGTGAGGCCGGACTCGAGCGGGCTGAAGTTGTAGCCCGACTGCAGCAGCAGCGAGATGACCATGAACATGGCCGGCACGCCCGAGGCGAAGATGGTGGTGATGAGCAGGCCGAGCAGGTAATTGGGGTTGCTGATCAGGCTGAAATTGAGCAGCTGCGGCTGGTCGATGCGGGCCAGATGCCGCTGCCAGATGATGAAGATGCCGGCGAACAGGAGGCCCACCGCCATCAGGCCCCAGAGCCAGGTCGGCCAGCCCAGGGCGTGGCCTTCGACCAGCGGGAAGACCAGGGCGATCATGGCGATACCGAACAGGCCGATGCCGACGAAATCGTTCTTCAGCGTCGGATGCCCCGGAGTGCGAGGGATCAGGTACCAGCCGGCGATGACGGCGAAGATGCCGAACGGGATGTTGACGAGGAAGATCGGCCGCCAGTCGAGATCAAGGAAGTTGGCGCCGATCAACAGGCCACCGACGATCGGGCCGGCGACGGCGGCGAGGCCGGCGCTCAGGCCGAACAGCGAGAAGGCCTGGCCCTTTTCCTCGGGCGGGAAGGTGACCTGGGCGATGGCGAGCACCTGCGGGGTCATGGCGGCGCCGGCGAGACCCTGCAGCACGCGGGCAACGATCAGCCATTCGATCGAGGGCGCGAGGCCACAGAAGGCCGAGGCCAGGGTGAAGGCGGCGACGCCGATAAGGAACATGCGGGTGCGGCCAACGATGTCGCCGAGCCGGCCGAACGGCAGGAGGCCGAGCGCGAAGGCCAGCACATAGGCGGCGATGACCCACTCGATCTGCGTCGGGTCGGCGCCGAGGTTCTGCTGCAGGCTGGGGAGCGCCACGTTGACGATGGTGACGTCGATCAGATTCATGAAGCTGGCGAGCAGCAGCACGGCGAGCGCCACCCAACGGCGTGGATCGGCATCGGCCTTGGATTGCGGCGGATGGAAGTGCGATGAGGGGAATTGCGAAGACATAGGTTAGTTCCTGGTCGGTGTCTGAACACGAACGGCGCGGCGCAGCTCGGCGCACAGGCGTTCGAAATACTGGGGTGAGGTGTCGGGGCCGCGGCCGAAGCCGACCAGCGCCCCGATGAACATGCTGGAGGCGGCCTCGGGATCGAGGTCGGCCCGGAAGCTTCCGTCGGCGACGCCGTCGACGAAGATCGCGGCAACCATCTGGTGCCACTTCAACAGGATCGGCCGCATGGCCGTGTGGATCACTTCGTCGCGCCGCGCCCGCTCCATCAGCTCGGACATGACGGCAAGAGTGTCGCGCTGCTCGTAGAACATCTCCTGGAAATCATAGAACTCATGCTCGAGCCGCTCCGAGGGCGACAGGTGGGCGCGCGGCCGGACCAGCGACTGGGCCCGGAAATCCTCGCGCATGGCGCCGGCGACGAGGCCGATCAGCGCCTCCTTGGTGGGCACGTGATAGTGCAGCGTTGCGACATTGATGCCGACGCGCGCCGCGATATCGCGGGTGCGCAGGCCCTCAAACCCCTTCTCGGCGATCAGCTGGCGCGCCGCCGAGGCGATGGCGCGGCGGCGATCGTCGGTATTTTCCCGTTTCGGGGCGCTACTGGTGAGGGTCATGGTTTTCCCGGCTGGCCGACATGTCGCGCCAGACGGCGTGATTTCGACGTTCTGGCTTTGGCAGGGCAGGCACATATACCCGTCCGATCTATCAATCAAGTGATTGATTGACGAAAGGACGATATGATGCTGATCGGCTTTCCGCCTTGAAGCAGGGCTACGCAGCCTTGCAGCGAGCGCGGGGTGAAAGTTCGGGCGAAAGCTGCCATATTGGCGGCATGAACGATCTTACTCCCCCGCCCCGCTCGCTTGCCCATGTCACCGACTGGGTGTTCGACCTCGACAACACGCTCTACCCGCGTGAATGCAACCTGTTCGCGCAGATCGACATGCTGATCTCGCACTACATGGTCGGCGTCACCCAGCTGCCGTTCGATGAGGCGCGGGCGCTGCAAAAGGCCTATTACCGCGACTACGGCACGACACTGAACGGGCTGATGCAGCTGCACGAAGTGGACCCGGACCACTTCCTCAACACCGTGCACGCCATCGACTATTCGCCGGTGGCGGCGCACCCCGACCTGGTGGAAGCGATCAAGGCGCTGCCCGGCCGGAAGTTCATCCTCACCAATGGCGATGTCGGGCATGCGCGCGCGGTGCTGAACCGGCTGGGCCAGGCGGACGAGCTGTTTGAGGACATCTTCGATATCCGCGCCATGAGCTACAAGCCCAAGCCGCTGCCCGAAGCCTATGAGGCGTTCTTTCAAAAGCACGGCATCGACGCGCGCCGCGCTGCGATGTTCGACGATCTCGAAAAGAACCTGGTGGTGCCGCACGATACCGGCATGACCACCGTGCAGGTGATCGCCGGCGAAGCCTTCGCGCACGAGCAGGTGGAAGCCTGGGAACTCGAACGCACCGGCGGCGCGCATGTGCACCACATGACGGCGGATCTGGCGGGGTTCTTGCGGAAGCTGCCGTAAGGGCTGGCGACCATCGATAACCCGGTGGCTGTGGACCCCCACCCTTGATCCCTCCCCGCAAGGGGGAGGGAGACCAAAACACTGGCTTCACAGTCTGCGTCTCCCTCCCCCTTGCGGGGAGGGATCAAGGGTGGGGGCAGCCCGCGCCGGCCGCGGGGCTCACCCCGCCAGCGTCACTTCCGGCAGGTTGTAGTGTTCGCGGATGACGTTCCAGCCGTCTTCGGCGCTGTCGACGACGGTGAACAGATGCGGGTCGTCCGGCGCGATGGTGCCGGCGTCGGCCAGCGCCTCGAAATTGATCACCTTGTTCCAGAACTCCTTGCCGAACAGCAGCAGCGGCACCCGCTCCATGCGGCCGGTCTGGATCAGGGTCAGCGTCTCGAAGAACTCGTCGAGCGTACCGAAGCCGCCCGGAAAAATGGCGACGGCGCGGGCCCGCAAGAGGAAGTGAATCTTGCGGGTGGCGAAATAGTGGAAATTGAAGCAGAGGTCGGGGGTAATGTAGGTGTTGGGCGCCTGCTCGTGCGGCAAGACGATGTTGAGCCCGATGCTCGGCGCGCCGACATCGGCAGCACCGCGATTGCCGGCCTCCATGACGCCGGGGCCACCGCCGGTGACCACCACATAATCGCGAAAATTCAGGGCGCGTGAGGTGAGCGAGGCATACTGGGCGAAGCGCCGGGCCTCGTCGTAGTAGCGCGAGGCCGCCTCGAGGTTCTGCTTCTGCGTCTCGTTGCGGGCGGCCCAGGCGGGCTTGCCCGGCTCGGGGATGCGGGCGCCACCGAACAGCACGACGGTCGAGCGGATACCGTGCTCGCGCAGGCGATACTCGGTCTTCAGGTATTCCAGCTGGAAGCGAACGCCGCGCGTGTCCTCACTGGTCATGAACTCTTCATCGGAGAAGGCGAGCCGGAACGCCGCAGATTCGGTTTGCGGCGTCGAAGGCGCGCGCTTTGCCGCATCCAGGTCCTCAACCGAGGTGCGAAGCGGGGTATGGGCGCGTGTGGCCATTCTGGCGTCTCCGAATAGTGGCCTTGAGCTTGTCACGGCCGGGGTTAAGGATCGTTGACAGCAGGACCGGGCCGGATAATGTCCGGCGCGCCTTCCCGCCACCCGACCGAAAGCATTTGTCATGTCGTATGCCGATCTCGCCCAGACCATCGATGCCGCCTGGGAGGCGCGCACCGAGATCAGCTCCACTACGCAAGGCGCAGTGCGCGAGGCGGTGGAGACGGCGCTCGAACTGCTCGACAGCGGCAAGGCGCGCGTCGCCGAGAAGTCGGGCGACGGCTGGGTCGTGAACCAGTGGCTGAAGAAGGCCGTGCTGCTGAGCTTCAGGCTCAACGACAATGCGGTGATCCAGGGTCCCGGCGGCACCACCTGGTGGGACAAGGTGCCCTCGAAGTTCGAAGGCTGGGGCGAGAACCGTTTTCGCGAGGCCGGCTTCCGCGCCGTTCCCGGCTCCATCGTGCGGCAGGGCTCGCATATCGGGCGTGGCGTCGTCTTGATGCCGAGCTTCGTCAATATCGGCGCCTTCGTCGACGAAAACTCGATGGTCGATGGCTGGGCGACGGTCGGCTCGTGCGCGCAGATCGGCAAGAATGTGCACCTCTCAGGCGGCGTCGGCATTGGCGGCGTGCTTGAGCCGATGCAGGCCGGCCCGACCATCATCGAGGACAACTGCTTCATCGGCGCCCGCTCCGAAGTGGTCGAGGGCGTGGTGGTCGGCCAGGGCTCGGTGCTGTCGATGGGTGTTTACATCGGCGCCTCGACCAAGATCGTCGACCGGGCGACCGGCGAAATCCATATCGGCAAGGTGCCGCCCTACTCCGTGGTTGTTTCGGGCAACCTGCCGGGCAAGCCGCTCCCCAACGGCCAGCCGGGCCCGAGCCTTTATTGCGCGGTGATCGTCAAGACGGTCGACGCGCAGACGCGGAGTAAGACCGGAATCAACGAACTGTTGCGCGACTGACAGGGACGGACGGGACCATGACGCTCGCAGAGGGGACTAATCCCGTCCAATTGCTGCAGGATCTGATCCGCCAGCCTTCGGTGACGCCGGAATTGCACGGAGCATTCGATGTGCTCGAGGCGGCGCTCATGCCGCTGGGGTTCAACTGCGAGCGGGTGCGGTTCGAGGGGGATGGGTCGTACCCGGTCGACAACCTGTTCGCGACGCGTGGCTCCGGCGGGAAACACCTGCTGTTTGCCGGGCATACCGACGTGGTACCGCCGGGCGACACGGCAGCTTGGCGGTATCAGCCGTTTGCTGCCGAGATCGTTGACGGGACGATCTATGGACGCGGCGCGGCGGACATGAAGTCGGGGATTGCGGCATTTGTCGCGGCGCTGTCGCAGGTGCCGGAGGCCGGACACATCTCGCTGGCCATCACCAATGACGAGGAAGCCGACGCGGTCAACGGCACCGACAAGCTGATGGCTTGGGCCGAAGCGCAAGGCCACCGCTTCGATTTCGCCATTGTCGGCGAGCCGAGCGCTACGGCACGGGTGGGCGACAGCATCAAGGTAGGGCGGCGTGGCTCGCTCAATGGGCAGATCCGGGTGACCGGCACGCAGGGGCATGTCGCCTATCCGGACAAGGCCAACAACCCGCTGCCGGTAGCGGCGCTGCTGATCGGGGCGCTGACCGGCAAGCTCGATGATGGCACCGAGCATTTTCCGCCCTCGAACCTCGAATTCACCTCGGCCGATGTCGGCAACGAGACGACCAATGTCATCCCCGCCTCGGTGCTGCTGCGCTTCAACGTGCGCTACAATGACCGCTGGACGCCCGAAAGCCTGATCGCGGCGATCGAGGAGGTGATCGGGAACCAGGATTTGCGCGAGTGCAGCGCCGAGTTCACGGTGGTCGGCCGTCCTTCCCGCTCATTCCTGTCGCCGCTCGGTGGTGGCGTCGAAACGCTGGTCGAGACCATCGCGCGGCGCACCGGCATCCCGCCGGAACTCTCGACCGGCGGCGGCACTTCCGACGCTCGGTTCATCGCGGAATATTGCCCCGTGGTGGAGTTCGGACTGCCCGGCCCGACCATGCACAAGGTGGACGAGAACGTGCGCGTCAGCGACGTCGAGGAGCTGACGGCGCTCTACGCCCAGTTCATCGCCGACTATCTGGCGGGCGAGTGATGGCGAACAGCTTTCTCGGCGCCGTAAGCGTTGCGATGCAGGCCGCCTTCGGTCGCACACCGGCGACCGACGAGGCGGCGGCCGGCGTAAGCTGGACCCATGCGGTAACCGGCATCGTCGCGATGCTGCTGCTGCAGGCAGTGTTGCTGGTGGTGCCGTTCGCCGGCGCCCTGCCAGAGGCGCTGCGGGCAGTGGTCGATTTCGGCTTGCTGGCGCTGGTGATGACGGCGGTGCCTTATGTGGTGATGGGTGGCGCCGGGTTGCTGCTCGACAGGCGCGACCGGCTGCCGGCGCTGTTCCTGTTCCTCGCGCTGGTGCTGGCGCTAAGTCAGCTGATTGGCCTCATCCTCGGTGCGTTCGGCGTGGGCGCCGGCACGGCGATGATCGGCATCCTCGGCTATTTCTCTGCGCGGGCCTCCAAGAGCCTGTTCGGCATCGGCTGGGGCGGCGCCATCCTGATCGGCGTCCTGGTGGCGCTCGGAACGTTTGCCGCGAGCTTCCTGCTGCTGGCGCTGCCCACCGGGCAGGCGATGCTGGCGGCGCCATGAACGCTTTCGGCGAGCTGTGGCGCGCCATTGTCGGCTGGCTCGACCTGCTGACGGCACGCCCCGGCGCGGCGGAAAAGTTCAACCTCACCGGCCTCGGGCTCGTCAACGCCACTGGCTGTTTCTTTGCCGTGGTGCTGGCGCTGATCCTCATCGAGAGTTCGCTCAGCGGCTTTCCAGGCTGGGCGACGGTCGTCCTCAGCCTTGTCGCCAATGCCCTGCAGCTCGGCGTCGTATGGGTGGTGATCTTAGTGACGGCGCGGGTGTTTCGTAAGCCGGCGGTAGCGATGGCGGTGCCGGCGACCTATGCGATGGCGTTCGTCCTCGGGGCGTCGCTGCCGCTGGCCTATCTCGGCGGATCGAACATCCTCACGGCGACGCTCGGGGTCATCGGCTTCATGCTGTTCCGGGTGGCGCGCGAGGTCGGCAAACTGCGTCTCGGCATTTCCGTCGCGTTTGCCATTCTTTCCATCGCCGCGCTTGTCGCCGTGCGAGTCGGGCTCTACATGCTGACCTCCGGACTGAACGGGGTCGGCTAGTGCCTGAACGCAGCAACGATATCTGGAACGAGGTGGTCTCGGCCGCCCGCGGCGTTGTGGCGCTGGTCATTGGTGACCGCCGGGCCAACAGCTATTTCGACTTCTCCGATCGCGGACTGGTCGGCAGCTTCATCGCCTTCCTGGTGGTGGCGCTGCTCAACACTGCGGTGCCGCTGCTGCTGGGCGTGCCCGGAACGAGCGGTACGGCGTTCCGGGCCATTGCCACGGTGATTATCGTGCTGGCGCTGCAGATCGGCGCGGCGGCCCTGGTGCTGCGCCAGCTGAAGCGATCCGATGCGCTGGTGCCTTACATCGTGGTCGACAACTGGGCGACCTTTTTCCTGACCATCGCCACCACGCTGCTCGGACTGGTGGGCGCTGGCGGCGAGCTGATGTTCATTGCCACGGGCATCGTGATCATCATCATCATGATCAACATCGCACGGCTGATCCTGACGCTGACGCCCTGGCAGATCGCCTCGTTCCTCGTGGTGCAGTTGATCAGCGGCGTGATTGCGCTGTTCGTGGTGAGCGCGGTGTTCCCGCTATCGCCCGAGCAACTGGCCGAGCTGACCGCGGGCGCGACCGCCGCGACGGCGCCCTGAAGCGCTGTCAGTAATCCACCTTGGTGAGGTAGAGCCCGTCGGGCGGGGCCAGCGGGCCGCAGCGGCTCCGATCGCGGGCGTCGAGGGCAGCGCGGAAATCGCTTGGGCGCCACTTGCCGTCGCCGACCAGCTTCAACGATCCCACCATCGATCGCACCTGGCTGTGGAGGAAGCTCCGAGCCTTGGCGGTGACGACGATCATTTCGGCCTGCCGCGACACGGTGAAGATATCGAGGGTGCGATCGGGCGATTTGGCCTGGCACTCGGCGGCGCGGAAGGTGGTGAAATCGTGCTTGCCAAGGATCAGCTGCGCCGCCCTGTGCATGGCATCGGCATCGAGCGGCACCGGCACGTGCCAGACGCGACCGGCATCGAGGCCGGGCCGGGCGCGGCGGTTGAGGATGCGGTACTCATAGTGCCGGGCGATGGCCGAGAAGCGCGCCTCGAAGCTCTCGTCGACGCGATCGGCGGTGAGGATCGCCACCGGGTGCGGCTTGGTGTGATAGTTCAGCGCCTCGCGGACCTTGAACGGATCCCAGTCACGCTCGAGATCGAAATGCACCACCTGGCCGAGGGCATGCACGCCCGCATCGGTACGACCGGCGGCCTGGGTGACGATGCTCTCGCCGGAAAAGCGCGCGATCGCCTCCTCCAGCAGCTGCTGCACCGAGAGATCGCCCGCCTGCCGCTGCCAGCCGCAGAAGCGGCGGCCGTCATATTCGATCGAGAGGCGATAGCGGGGCATGGCTAGAAAGGCCCCCTCACCCGGCCCTGCGGGCCGACCTCTCCCCCAAGGGAGAGGTGACGCATGGGCGAGATCGTGCCGCCGCGCACCTCTCCCTGGGGGGAGAGGTCGGAGCGCGCAGCGCTCCGGGTGAGGGGGCCTTCAGAAATCACAGCGCCTGCTCCGGCAACGCTCCCGCGCCGCGCAGGAACGTCGCCGCGTCCATGGCGCCCTTGCCTTCGCGCTGCACCATGGTGAGGCGGACGGCGCCGGTGCCGCAGGCGATGGTGAGTTCGGGTAGGATGGAGCCGGGGGTGCCCTGCCCGGCGACCAGCGTCGAGCGCAGCGCCTTGATGCGGGTGGGCGTGTCGTTGAGCGACAGCTCGAACCAGGCGCCGGGAAAGGGCGAGAGGCCGCGGATCAGGTTGTGCACCTCGCTCGCCGGCTTCGTCCAATCGATGCGGGCTTCCGCCTTATCGATCTTACTGGCGTAGGTGACGCCGGTTTCCGGCTGCGGGGTGAAGTGCAGGCTGCCGCGGTCCAGCGCGGCGAGCGCCCGGCCCATCAGGTCGGCGCCGACCAGCATCATCCTGTCGTGCAGTTCGCCCGAGGTCATGTCGGGGCCGATGGGCATTTCCTCGATCAGGCCGACAGCGCCGGTATCGAGGCCCTCATCCATCTGCATCACCATGATGCCGGTGCGCGCGTCGCCCGCCATGACGGCGCGCTGGATCGGCGCGGCGCCGCGCCAGCGCGGCAGGAGCGAACCATGCAGGTTAAGGCAGCCGAGCCGCGGCGCCTCGAGGATCGGCTTGGGCAGGATCAGCCCATAGGCGACGACCACCCCCACATCGGCATCGAGCGAGGCAAACACCTCCTGCTCGGGCGCCTGCTTCAGGGAGCGCGGGGTAAAGACCGGGATACCAAAACCCTCGGCCGCCTCGTGCACGGGCGACTTGCGCTCAGCCTGGCCACGGCCGGCGGGCTTTGGCGCACGGGTGTAGACGGCAACCACTTCGTGGCCGGTCGAGACGATCTCGGTGAGGGTGGGCACGGCGAATTCCGGCGTGCCCATGAAGATGATTTTCATACGACCTCTCAGTCGGGGTGCCTTCTCCCCTTGTGGGAGAAGGTGGCGCGAAGCGCCGGATGAGGGGTCCGCGCAACGAAGTGTAGCGCGATCCGAGCGAAGCGAGGAGCGATCCAGTACGCGGAGAGAACCCCTCATCCGCCCCGCGGAGACGGCCTTTGACCGTCTGCCGCTTGCGGGCACCTTCTCCCACAAGGGGAGAAGGCGATCACCGCCAGTCCGAGCTCAGCCCGCCTTCTTGGCCAGCCGCTCGGCCTTCTGGAACTTCTTCAGCACGCGGTCGCGCTTCAGCCGGCTCAGATAGTCGATGTAGAGCACGCCATCGAGGTGATCGAGTTCGTGCTGGACGCAGACCGCGAGGCGGTCCTTGGCGTCGAGCTCGACTTGTTTGCCGTCGAGATCGGTGTAGCGGACGGTGACCTCGGCCGGGCGCTCGACGTCATAGTAGAGCTCTGGGATGGAGAGACAGCCTTCCTCGGTGGTGACGGTCTCGTCGGAGTATTTGAGGATCTCGGGGTTGATCATCACCAGCGGCGCGGCCGGCTCGTCTTCCTTGGCGAGGTCCATCACGACGATGCGTTTCAGCTCGCCGATCTGCGGCGCGGCAAGGCCGATGCCCGGCGCGTCATACATCGTCTCGAGCATGTCTTTGGCGAGCTGCTTGATGCCATCGTCGATCTTCTCGATCGGCTCTGCAATGGCGCGCAGGCGCTCGTCGGGCAGGATCAGGATGGGGCGCTTGGCCATGAACGTTCAGTCCTTCATCGGAGGTTGCCGCTGAATATGGTATTTCCCGGGCGGCGGTCAACGGCCAGCCGGTTTACGCTCTGTTTACCCCAATTGCGGCGCCGAAGAACAATGCGGGAACAACGACGTCGAATCGTGTAAGCTGAGGCGATGGATCGAGTGCTTTTCGTCATCGCCGACTTTCCCGTCACGCTTGAAATCGCCGCCTATGCGGCCGTCGGAATCGTCGCGGCGCTGCTGGTGGCGCTACTCGTCGTGGTGATGCGCCAGTCGCGCGCCCGGGCGGAAGAGGCAGAACAGCGCGCCGAAGAGGCAGCTGCGGCGCAGCTCAAGGCGCAGGAGACCGAGCGCTACATTGCCGACATGGTTCGCGTGCAGTCGGAGATGACCGGCCGGATGCAGACGATGAGCGAGATTTTCGGCTCGCGTACTTCGGACCTGGCCCGCCTCGTCAATGACCGGCTCGACAGCCAGGGCCAGCGAATCGGCGCGGCGATGCAGGAGAGCAACGTCAAAACCAATGAGAGCCTGGCCAAGCTCCAGGAACGGCTGGCGGTGATCGACCGGGCGCAATCCAACATCACCCAGCTCAGCCAGAACGTGGTGTCGCTGCAGTCGATCCTCGCCAACAAGCAGACGCGCGGCGCCTTCGGCCAGGGCCGGATGGAAGCGATCATCGGCGATGGCCTGGCGCAGAACGCCTATGCCTTCCAGGCGACGCTGTCGAACGGCAGCCGGCCCGACGCGCTGGTCTATATGCCGAACGGCGCGCCGTCGCTGGTGATCGACGCCAAGTTCCCGCTCGAGAGCTGGCAGGGCTTTTCGGGCGCCGGCGACGGCGAGGATCCGCGTTTTGCGGCCAGCCGGTTCCGCAACGACATGGGCGTCCATATCAAGGCGATCTCGGAAAAATACCTGATCGCCGGGGAGACCGCCGACACGGCCTTCCTGTTCGTGCCGTCGGAATCGATCTTTGCGGACCTGCACGAACATTTCGAGGATGTGGTGCAGCGGGCGCTGAAGGCGCGCATCGTCATCGTCTCGCCGTCGATCCTGATGCTCTCCATCCAGGTGGTGCAGGCGCTGCTGCGCGACGTGAAAATGCGCGAAGAGGCCTATCGCATCCAGACCGAGGTCCGGGCGCTATTGACCGATGTCGGCCGGCTGGACGAGCGGGTGCGGAAGCTGCAGACCCATTTCACCCAGGCCGCCGGGGATATCGGCGACATCGTCACCTCGTCGTCGAAGATCGTGAAGCGCGGCGAGCGGATCGAGGCGATGGAGTTCGACGAAACCCGGCCGGAGCCGCAGCGGCTCGCCGGTGAATAGGCCGCTCACATCGCCTCACAAGCGTGCGAGCGTCATGCCGAAGCGGCACTTGTTGCCATAGCCTCCCCGCGTCAAAACGCAGGAGGACGGCGAAATGGACGAGAGGGAAGCAACCCCGATCTCGCAGGAGATGATCAATCTCTTCGACGACTACACCCACCTGAGCCTCGACCGGCGCAAATTCATGGACAATCTCGCCAAGCTCGCGGGCTCGATGAGCGCCGCCACGGTGGCGGCGGCGCTGATGGCGTCGAACGCCAAGGCGCAGGGCCTGGTGCCCGAGGATGACGCGCGGCTGGTGATCGAAGACGTCACCTATCCAGGCGCCAAAGGCGAAATGCGCGGCTACCTCGCCTACCCCGCCGAGGGCGGACCGTTCGGCGCGGTGATCGTGGTGCATGAGAACCGCGGGCTCAACGCCCACACCAAGGATGTGGCGCGGCGCGTGGCGCTCGAGGGGTTTGTGGCGCTGGCGCCCGACTTCCTCTCCGACGCGGGCGGCACGCCGGCCGACGAGGAAGCGGCACGGCCAATGTTCCAGCAACTGGCCGCGGCGGAGGTAGCGGCCAATGGCGTGGCGACCATCGCCTGGCTCAAGACCCATGCGAAGGCCAACGGCAAGGTCGGCGCCATGGGCTTCTGCTGGGGCGGCGGCACGGTCAACAATATCGCCACGGTGGCGCCCGACCTGTTGGCGGCGGTGCCGTATTATGGCGGGCAGCCGGATGCCGCGGCGGTGCCTAACATCAAGGCCAAGGTGATGGCGCATTATGGCGGGCTCGACGAGCGGATCAACGCCGGCATCCCGGCCTTTGAAGAAGCGTTGAAGGCGGCCGGCACCGACTACCAGATCTTCATCTACGAGGGCGCCAACCACGCCTTCAACAACGACACCTCAGCGGCGCGCTACAGCAAGGAAGCGTCCGACCTCGCCTGGTCGCGGACGATGGAGTTGTTCCGCGAGGTGCTGGGGTAGCTGACACGCAGGCCTCTCCTTGATCCTCCCCCGCGTGGCGGGGGAGGATAACGGGGAGGCTGGTTGCCTTCAGCTGGCCAATGCCTGCAGCGGCAAGGGCATGATGCTGTCGAGCAGCTTGGTCCGGCCCTCGGTGACCGCGGCGAAGGTGCGGATATCCTCGGGACGACTCAAGAGATAACCCTGCGCCGTCTGGCAGACCTCGCTCTTCAGGAAGGCCAGTTCCTCGGCCCGTTCGACGCCCTCGGCGACCACCGGCACGTTCAGCCCGCTGCCGAGGCCCAGCACGGCACGCACGATGGCGGCCGACTGGTCGTTATTGTCGACGGCGCGGATGAAGGACTGGTCGACCTTGATCTTACTGAACGGGAAGGCGCGCAGGTTCGCCAGCGACGAGTAGCCGGTGCCGAAATCGTCCATTGCGATGCGGACGCCGAGCGCCCGGATCTGCCTCAGCGTCGTCACCGCCCGCATCATGTCGCGGATCAGCGCGGTTTCGGTGATCTCCACCTCGAGCCGGGACGGCGACAGGCCGGTGCTGATCAGCACCTCGTGCACGGTCTGCGCGAAAGTGGGCGAGTGTACCTGCACCGCCGAGACGTTGACCGCGACGGAAAGCGGCGACTTCCAGCGCGCAGCCTCGCTGCAGGCGGCGCGCAGCACCCACTCGCCGATCTGCAGGATCAGCCCGCTTTCCTCGGCCACCGGCACGAACACCGAGGGTGGGATCTCGCCGCGTTCCGGGTGCTTCCAGCGCACCAGCGCCTCGAAGCCGGTGACTTCGCCGGACTGGATATCGACCTGCGGCTGGTAGACGAGGCGCAGCTGGTTCCGCGACACGGCGTGACGCAGATCATGTTCGAGCATGCGGCGGTCCCGCACTTCGACGCCCATGGCGTTTTCGAAGAAGCGATAGATGCCGCGGCCATCCTGTTTGGCGCGATAGAGCGCGGTGTCGGCATGGGTCATCAGTTGCTCGACGGTATCGGCGTTATCCGGGAACAGCGCGATGCCAACCGAAGCCGAGATCAGCGCACCGCCGCCCGACTGCTCATTGTTGCGGCGGAAGGCGTCGAGGATCTGCTCGGCGATGCGACCGGCGCGGGCCGGCGTGCCGATATCCCCGAGCAGCACGGCGAACTCGTCGCCGCCGAGACGGGCAGCGTCGCCGACACCCTCAATGGCGCCGAGCAGCGCCTGGCCGACGCGCTGCAGCAGGGCATCGCCGGCGGCGTGGCCGAACAGGTCATTGACCTCCTTGAAGCGATCGAGATCGAGGCAGAGCACGGCAAAGGTTTGCTCATGGCGCCGCGCGTGGCTGATCTCGTCCTCGAGCTTGCGCGAGAAGCTCACCCGGTTGGGCAGGCCCGTCAGGGCGTCGTGATGGGCGAGGAAGCGGATGTGCTGCTCGGCCTGCTTACGCGCAGAGAGATCGCGGATGGCGATGGCGTGATGCGGCTGGCCGGCAAAATCCACCTGTCGCAGGATGACCTCGGCCGGGACCACGCCGAAGCCGGATTTGAGGTCGGTCTCGACCGCCATGTTGGGGCGCTCGATCAGCATGGAGCAGGCGGCCGAGCCGAGAAACTCGGACAGTTGCTTGCCGCTGACCGCGGCCTGCGGCAGATCGACCATCGAGAGGAAGCTCTGGTTGGCGGTGACGATTTCGCCGTCGCGCACCACCAGCAGGCCTTCGACCGCTGCGTCGGCAAGGCCGCGCATGCGGTCGCCCTCGGCGAGAGTGCGGCGACGATCGAGCAGATCGAGGTAGGAACCGCCAAGCGCGAAAACCAGGATCATCACCGAGACCAGCGCGACGACGATCGACAGCCATTGCGGGGTCTGGTCCTCGGCGGAGACAACCGGGAAGCAGTTCTCCAGCCCGGCCGCGCCCATGGCGGTGAAGTGCATGGCGCAGATGGCGAGGGTGAGCAGGATCGTGGCGCGGATACGATGGCGTAGCGTCTGGCCATTGACCGCAAAGTAGATCGAGGCCCCGGCGAAGGCGACGCCCAGCAGCACTGACGCGGCGACCAGCGGCGAGGCCCAGGCGATGCCACCGCCGATCAGCAGCGAGGCCATGCCGGTATAGTGCATCGAGGCGATGCCGACGCCGATGATGGCGCCGCCGAGCACGGAGTCGGAGCGGCGCGTCCCGAGCGCCGCGAACCACAGGCCGCCACCGACGATCAGGATGGCGATGCCGAGCGAAACCAGCGTCAGCGGCAGGTCGTAGCCCACCGGCATGCCGGCATTGAATGAGAGCATGGCGACGAAATGCGTCGCCCAGATGCCGAAGCCGACGGAGAAGGCGGCGACGGCCAGCCAGACCCGTTGCATGGCGCCGGCGGTGCGGCGGGCATGATTGAGCAGCGTGATGCCGGCAAAGGCGGAGAGCGCACAGACCAAAGCCGCCAGGGCCACCAGGCGGAGGTCGTGTTGCTCGAACAGCGTAGTCAGTACAGTTTGCAAGATGGCGCGTCCTTCTGGAGCCAATCCCATTGCTCTCCGCCCACACTGGTGAAGGGAGTGTTGCGGCGGTAGCTGTGACTTGTACTTAATCGCTCACGTCTCCAGACGGCGTAAACGGAGGCTTAAGATATAGGCTGAACCCGTCGCTGGGTGTGTGCGTTAGTGCTCACTGAGGGAGGCGCCGATGATCTCGAACCACTTTCGCGGCCTGATCGCCGAGGACACCCCGGCCGGCAATGACGGCGACACACCCGGCTTTGCCCAGCCGGTGAGCCAGACCGAGATCGAAGAGTTGCTCTATGGCGACGATTGGCCGGCGGTCGAGCGGCTGGCGCGGCTGCTGGCGATCCGCGACGAACTCCGCAACCTCGAAGCGACGGATTTTGGCGACGACGATCCGCGCAGCATGATCGGCGCCATCGACGAAGCGGTGGCCCAGCTCAACGGGCTCGCCGGCGAAGGCATGGACCCGACCTCGGTGGATCATGATCCGGCGGCGCATCGCGAAACGCTGTCCCCCGATTCCGATGAGCTGGAGGCGATCGAAGCGGAGGACGAAGCCTCGCTCGAGGACGAGCCGGAAGGCGCGATCGACAAAAGCCAGTGGATCGACGGCGACGGGCTGGACGGGGGCTAGAGCGCGGTGCGCGATCCCTCGGCTACCGCCTCCCTCCCCCTTGAGGGGAGGGATTGAGGGAGGGGGTGGTGCAGTCA
>NZ_LAJE02000361.1 GCF_000970465.2 Devosia insulae DS-56 | reverse complement strand
GACAGGGCTCCTTACACCCAAGCACCGGTGTCAGCCCAGCTCTCGCGCATATGCGCTAAGCTAGCGATTTGGGTTGGCCGGATGGACGCCACCTTAGCCCCCGACTGGGGTGACGCCGGGTATGCGGCCCGAGGCCCTGCAGGCCGCCCCAAACTCGGTGTCATCCCCGCTAAAGCGCGGCACTCCGTTTGCGATCGTGCTGCAGGCCAAGAAAACAGAAGTTCCCGCTTTCGCGGGAATGACCCGGTGGGTGGGGCACGACCCTAACTTAGCGCACGTGAGCGAAAGCTGGGATGACATCGAGTAGGTGGCGAGACTGGAGACAGTCCTCTCAGATCCCCACCCCACCCGCCAGCGTCATTCCCGCGAAGGCCCAGTGGGATCTCTCAGCGCCGGTGACGGTTGAAGCATCCCACTGGGTTCCCGCCTGCGCGGGAATGACACCGGTGGTGGGGTTCAAAACTCCAGCGCCCGCCCATCCACCACTTCCTTCATCACGAAGAACGTGCGGGTCTGCCTTACCCCTGGCAGCCCGATCAACTGCGTGCCGTGCAGGCGGTTGAAATCGGCCATGTCGCGCACCCGGATCTTCAGGAAATAGTCGAAGTCGCCGGCCACCAGGTGGCAATCGAGCACGAATTTCAGCTTTCCCACCGCGCTCTCGAAGGCCGCGAAGCTCTCGGGTGTCGAGCGATCGAGCACCACCCCGACCAGCACCAGCGTGCCGAGTTCGACCTTGTGCGGTGCCACCACCGCCCGAAAGCCGGAGACATAGCCGGCCTCGACCAGTTGCTGGGTCCGCCGGTGACAGGTGGCGGCGCTGACGCCAACTTCGACGGCAAGGTCGGCATTGCTGATCCGCCCGTCCCGCTGCAGCGCGCGCAGCATCTTGAGATCGATGCGGTTGAGATCGGGATCGGAAGATTCTTTCATTCTGAGCCTCAAAGTCGGCAGATGGCGCATAGTCCGATTAGATCGGGCGGCTGCCCGAAGCAATCGACGTACCAACATTGAAAGCACCCATCGCGAGACAATTGCTAGCCTCGAGTCAGATTTCGAGCTCAAGGACCCCGGCATGAACCTCGCGAAGTTCCCGCGCTATCCCCTCACCTTCGGCCGCACGCCGATCGAGAAACTCGACCGCCTCAGCGCCCATCTCGGTGGCGGCGTCGAACTCTATGCCAAGCGCGAGGATTGCAATTCCGGCCTCGCCTTCGGTGGCAACAAGCTCAGGAAGCTCGAATACATCGTCCCCGATGCCATTGCCTCGGGCGCCGATACGCTGGTGTCGATCGGTGGCGTGCAGTCCAACCACACCCGCATGGTCGCGGCGGTGGCCGCCAAGATCGGCTTCAAGTGCCGGCTGGTGCAGGAGAGCTGGGTGCCGCACGAGGATGCGGTCTATGACCGGGTCGGCAATATCATGCTGAGCCGCATCATGGGCGCCGATGTCCGGCTGGTCGACGATGGCTTCGACATCGGCATCCGCGACAGCTGGAAGAACGCCATCGCCGAGGTCGAGGCAGCGGGCGGCAAGCCCTACCCGATCCCCGCCGGCGCTTCGGTGCACAAGTTCGGCGGCCTCGGCTATGTCGGCTTTGCCGAGGAAGTGCGGGCGCAGGAGGCCGAGCTGGGCTTCAAGTTCGACTATATCGTCGTCTGCACCGTTACCGGCTCCACCCATGCCGGCATGCTGGTGGGCTTTGCCGCCGATGGCCGGGCTCGCAAAGTCATCGGCATCGATGCCTCCTGCACGCCGCAGCAGACTCGCGCCCAGGTGCTGGAGATCGCCCAGCGCACCGCCGAACTGGTCGAGCTTGGCCAGCCCATCGTTGGTGACGACGTCGTGCTGCTGGAAGAATACGCCTACCCGATCTACGGCGTGCCGTCGGAGGAGACCAAGGAAGCGATCCGCCTCGTCGGCCGGCTCGAAGGCATGATCACCGATCCGGTCTACGAGGGCAAATCCATGCAGGGGATGATCGACCTGGTCGAGACCGGCTACTTCCCCAGGGGAAGCAAAGTGCTCTACGCCCATCTCGGCGGCGCCCCTGCCCTCAACGGCTATGGTTATGCGTTCCGGAACGGGTGAGCGACCCGCCGTCACGCGGTAACTACTGCCCCTCACCCTGACCCTCTCCCCGGCGGGGAGAGGGGACGCACTTTGCACGGACAGTGCCACATCGCCCCCTCTCCCCGCCGGGGAGAGGGTCGGGGTGAGGGGCAGTACGTTGCAGCTGCAAGGAACTCCCTACCCTGCCACCTCGGCGATCAACCACTGCGTGATCGGCGCAGTATTGGCGAAGTGCTCGAGGCAAACCTCGGCGAAGTCCGGGTGGGCCGCGGCGCTCGCCGGCAGTTCGATGCCGGCGGTCAGCCCCTCGTAGAGCAGGAACTCCGCCCTGTCAGGATCCGTCTCGAAGCCGCGCGGCGTGAGTTTTCGCGTCTTCTCGCCGATGTTGTAGGCGCCCTTCGACTTGACCGCCGCCACCGCCGCGACCAGCGCCTTGCCGGAGCGCGGGTGGATGATCGACTGGCGAAAACTGTCGAGCGTCTCCTTGTCGAAGCCATACATGCCAGTGCCGAGGAACACCCGCTCCGCTTCGACATGCACGTAGTACCCCGGCCGGTCCCAGCTGCGTTTCTCGCCATGCCAGAACCACAGCCCCAGATGCTGCTTGTACGGTCGCTTGTCCTTCGAAAAGCGGATGTCGCGGTTGATGCGCGAGATCGAGCCGTTGACCTTGGGGTCGAACTGCACCTCCGGCGAGATAGCCTTGAGCTTCGGGCCGATCTCGGCGACGAACGCCTTGCCCGGCTCGACATAGCCGGCCTCATAGAGCGGCCGGTTGGCATCGAACCACGCCTTCTCGTTATGCGCGGCGATCCCTGCGAGGAACTCAAAAGTCTGTTTGGGGAAGCCGTTCACTCGAATGCTCCTACACGTGTGATCCGATAGGCCTGCCTGGCCTCGAGCCCATCCAGCCACGCATCGGACCAGCGCGGGTGACGGGCAAATTCCTCGGCGGCAAGCGGCGCGATCTCGAACCGGTCGCGTACGAAGCTCTCCGGCGACGCCTGTTTGGCGACCGTATCGAGGAAGCCGGCATCGAACACAATGGCGCCATCGAAATCGACGCTCTTGAGGTCGGCGCCGGAAAAGTCCACCACCCCGAAGATGGCATTGCGGAACGTACTGCCGGCCATTGAGGTACCGGCAAACGTCGTGTTGTGCACCACGCCGCCATCGAAATTGATGCCGAAGCCGCGGCTGCCGTCGAACGAGACGTGCTTCAGGATAGCGCCGGAGAAATCCGCGCCCGACAGTTGCGCCCCCTGCTTCAGCCCCGCGCCGCCGGTGATCGAGGGCAGCTCGCCCGCCGTGAAGCGGGTGTAGTTGATATTGGCGTTGCGGAACCGCGCATGCTCGAGATAGGCCCCGTCGAACTCCGCGCCCACCAGCAATTGCCGGTCGAAATTGGCAAAGCGCAGCGCCGCGAAGTGAAAGCGGATGGAGCTGCCGGTGCTGGTCGACCGCACCTCGGCAAAGCTGAAATCGGCGCCGTTCAGCGTCGAGAAATCGGTGAGCCCGTTGGAGATCAAGAGGCCGATGATCTGCCCGCGCTCCGGCGACAGCGGCCGATCCGACATCACGCCACTCTGTTCGCCGGCGAACTGCACCGCACCATTCGCCGCGTCGAGCTGCTGACGCACCGTCGCCGAGGCGGCAAGGTCAGTGCGCCGGAGCAGGCCCGACGACATCAGCAGGTTCTCATCGAGGTCGGTCAGCGGGTTGCGGAGATACCGATAGGGCCGCGCCGCCGTGGTCGCCGCGATGATGCGCGCCCGCAGCCCCGGGCTGAGCATCGCAATGGCGGGCTGATCGCCGGCAAAAGTGTTGAAACCTGCCACCTCCTGCGCCACCTGCGCCCCGATCTCCAGAATCTCCGGCACGATCGAGGTGGAGCGCTGCGCCTCGCCCAGCTCGATCTGACTCTGGATGAAGCGGTTCTGCTCTTCGATGCGGCCGTTCTGGTCCTGCATCAGCCCGATCTGGGTGCGCAGCAGCTGGTTCTGCTGGAACAGCAGCGCCGACCCCGCCAGCGCCGCAATCGCGGCGATGAAGGCGGTGATCGTCGCCATCAGCCAGCGCCGGGTCGAGACCCAGGCGTAACGCGCCAGCACCAGTTCGGCGAGATCGCGAGCGGAGTCGGTCGCTTCCGCGACCTTCTGCTGCGCGGCAAAGCGCGCGACCTCGGAGAGCGGCCGGGCGAAGCGCTCCATCTCCACTTCACTGCGCTTGAACAGGCTCTCCCAGATCTGGCGCCGGAAGATCATCAGCACCGCGGTGACGACCAGCACCAGGACGAGGAAACCGAACAGCAGCCCGAACACCAGCCCGCCATTGGCGGTGACGAACTCCACCCCGAACGTCGCCAGCGGGAAGCCGACGACGACACCGACGATGAAGACGACGATCGCAATCCCCAGCGTCGCCATCGCGGCATTGAACGCCCGCGCCCGCTCGCCAGGGCGATCCACTTCCGGCGCCGGTTGCCCCTGCTTGTCGTCGCTCATTGTTGGTCCCCGAACTCCCGAGGGGGAGATTATCCGAGTTCAGTGGGCCGGCAATCCTGACTGTGGGGGCCTTTTTGCATTGCCCTTCCACCAACTCGGCGTCATCCCCGCGCAGGCGGGGACCCAGTGCGATCTCTCAGCCTCCACATGCGTTGAAGCATCCCACTAGGTTCCCGCCTTCGCGGGAATGACATCTGTGGAGAAGGCGAGGCCGTGAATCACCGCGTCGCGTAGTGCTCAACTCACCCCTGACCGCTAACTCTCGATCCACACCGGCACCGACTTGAACGCCGGTGTCTTCGAGCGCGGATCGACTGCCGTGCCGCAGAGCACATTGGCTTCGGGATAATAGGCCAGCGCCGAGCCGCGCGGCAGGTCGAAGGCCATCGCCGTGCCCTTCATCCGCCCCGTGTTCGAGGCGATGGTGACCCGCTGCCCGTCGCGCACCCCGAACGCCGCCATATCCTCGCGGTTGAGGAAGATGGCGTCGCGCCCGGCCTTCAGCCGATAGCTGTCCTGCTCTTCATAGATGATGGTGTTGAACTGCCCCTCGGAGCGCACCGTGGCGAGGGTCAGCGGCGCCGGGGCTTTGGGCAGCGGCGTGACGACGAAATGCGCCTTGCCGTCCTTGGTCGCGAACTCGGGCGTGTGCATCACCCGGTTCTTGATGTGGAACTCGCGCTTCGCCACGTCGATATCGGCCAGCTGTTCCAACCCCGGCACGACTTTCGCAATCACTTCACGGACTTGCCGGTGTTCCTTGAATCGCTCGAACGGCACCGAACTATCCGGTAGCAGGAGTTTGGCGAGATCGCAGAGGATCACCGTTTCCGGCCGCACATTGTCCAGCCGCTCGATGCCGCCATCCGACAGGCGGACGAAGTTGAACATCGATTCCTGGGTGGTCGGCGACCACTCCTCGTCGCGGGCGGTGACGGGAAGGATCAGCACCTCGCCCTCTCCCAGCCCGTGCACATGACCCCGGTTCAGCGTGGTGGTGAGAAACAGCTTGAAACCGATCGCCTGCATGGCGCGGCTGGCGAACGCCGTATCGGGCGTGGCGCCCCAGAGGTTCCCGCCCATGATCACGGCGCTGTCGATCTCGCCGCGCGCCGCGGCTTCGAGCCCTGCCATGGTATCGAGCCCCTTGGCCCGGCCGAGTGTCACCCCGAACGCCTGTTCCATGGCGACGAACACCTGCTCGGAGACCACCGGCTTTACCCCGATGGTGCCGATGCCCTGGACGTTCGAGTGGCCGCGCAGCGGCAAGAGACCCGCGTAGCGCTTGCCGATCATGCCTCTCAGCAACGCCAGGTTGGCGATGGCTTCGACATTTTCCACCCCATGCAGGTGGTGCGTCATCCCCATGCCCCAGGCGAACACCACGTTCTGCCGGTTGGCGTAGCGGGTGGCGACGCGCTCGATCGCGGCCTGCGACAGGCCAGTGATCGCCTCGATCTCTTCCCACGAAACCGCCTCGAGGTCGGCCCGCAGCGCCTCGAAGTCCGCCGTGTGCTGTTCGATGAAGCTCCGGTCCTCGGCGCCGATGGCGAGCACCGCCTTCATCAGCCCCTTGAACAGCGCAATATCGGAGCCGATGCGCGGCTGCAGGTAGTCCGAGGCGATCTCGGTGCCGCCCGACAGCATCGAGGTCGGCGATTTCGGCACGGCGAACTTCACCAGCCCCGGCTCCTTCGCCGGATTGATGACGATCACGTCGCCGCCGCGGTCGCGGCAGTGCTTCAGCATGTGGATGAAACGCGGGTGGTTCGACGACGGGTTGGCGCCGATGACGAAGATCAGGTCGGCGCCGGTCAGATCCTCGAGCTCGACTGTTGCCGTGCCCTTGCCGATGGTGGTGGCCAGCCCCTCGCTGGTCGCCTGGTGGCAATAATACGAGCAGTTATTGACGTTGTTGGTGCCCCAGACCCGCGCCAGCAGTTGGAACACGAATCCGGCCTCGTTCGACGAACGGCCGGAGGAGTAAAAGAAGCTGCGGTTGGGATCGGTCACCTTCAGTTGCGCCGCGGCGTGGGCGATGGCGAAATCCCAGTTCACCGGCTCGAACCGGTCGGCGCCCGCTGCCTTGAACAATGGCGTATTGAGCCGCCCGAGCTTTTCCATCTCGCGGCCCGAGAGCTGCTGCAAGTCGCTCAGCGGGTGGAGGAACGCCTCGTTCGGAATGGCCGGCTGGATATCGGTCGATTGCGCCTGCACCGACTTGTTGCAGACCGACGGAAACTCGCCGAGCTCATTGGTCATCCCGCCCTTCTGCCCGCCCATGCCGTAGGCGCAAGCCTTGCAGGTATTGTGGGCGGTCAGCGCCTTGGCGGCCTTGCCGACGCCCATCCGGCGGATAGTGTCGACCGTGTAGAGCAGCTTTTTGGGGCCGCCGCCGACGATGCGCGGCCTGTCGTCGATAGTCATGCGATGTCCTCGTTGGCGCGAGGTTAGCATCCATCTCCTGCCGTCGCCATCTACGACGGCGGACGTGAGAGCCATCGATGGCCCGCCCAAACTCGGTGTCATCCCTGCGAAAGCAGGGACCCAACTCGCAGCTGGTGCAGGCGGCGAAATGGGTCCCTGCTTACGCAGGGATGACATCCGGTGGGGTGGCAGAGCGGGACGTCATCGATGTCCTTTTCTGTCCGCTCCTTGTCCCGCCCCGGCCTTTCGGGCACCCTCACACCGCCCTACCCTCCGACCATCATCCAGCCCCATGAGGTCCAGAAATGTCCGACACCGCCGTTCTAGTCATCGATGCCCAGGAATCGTTCCGGCAGCGCCAGAACTGGTTCGAGACCGACTACGCCACCTACCTGAAGAATCAGCAGGCGCTGATCGACGGGGCGCGGGCCAAGGGCTATGCCGTCATCCGCGTGCTGCATGTCGAGCCCGAGGGCATCTTTTCGCTCGCCTCCGGCTTCGTGCGTCCGCTGGCCGAGTTGCAGCTGACGCCGGATGCGGAGTTCCATAAGACCCGGCACTCGGCTTTGGTCGGCTCCGGGCTCGATGTCTGGCTCACCGAAAACGGCATCCGCCGGCTGATCGTCTCCGGCATCCGCACCGAACAGTGCTGCGAGACGACCACCCGGCACGCCTCCGATCTCGGCTGGCAGGTCGACTATGTCACCGAGGCGACCCACACCATGGCGCTGACCGACAAGACCGGCCGCACCTGGAGCGTCGAGGAGCTGAAGGCCCGTACCGCCGCCGTACTCGATGGTCGCTTCGCCCGCGTCTGCAGCATCGCGGAAGCCCTGGCCGGCGCGCCAAAGTCCGCCGCCGCGTGAGCCCTGTCCCGCGTAAGATACCGGTCTATGTCGTGCTGCCGGCGCGGACGTTGCTGCTCGATGTCGCGGGGCCAATGGAGGCCCTGCGCAAAGCCAGCCAGCTGCAGTCGGAAGTCCTGTTCGATGTCCGCTATATCGGCGCCCTGCCCGAGGTCACCAGTTCGATCGGCCTCACCGTCAGCGGCATCGCGCCGCTGCCCGAGGCCATCGAGGACCACGCCATGGTGGTGCTCTCAGGCGATACCGAACTGATCCTCGGCGCCGAGCGGCTGGGGCCGATCGAAGCGCCGCTGCAGGGCTCCGACGATATCGTCGCCTGGCTGCGCCGGCACATTCGCCCAGGCATCCGGCTGGTGTCGATCTGCTCGGGCGCCCTGCTCGCCGCCCGCGCCGGCCTGCTCGACGACCACGCCTGCACCACGCATTTCACCGATTGTGCGCTGCTGGCGGAGACCGCCCCCACCGCTCGCGTGCTGGAGAACCGGCTCTATGTCGAGGATGGCGAGCGCTACACCAGCGCCGGCATCACTGCCGGTATCGACCTGATGCTGCACATTATCGGCCAACTGGTGAGCCCGGCGACCGCCGCCGCCGTGGCGCGCTTCCTCGTCGTCTACCTGCGCCGCGCCGGCACCGACCCGCAGCTGTCGCCCTGGCTCGAGGGTCGCAACCACATCCACCCCGCCATCCACCGCGTGCAGGATGCCATCACCGCCGACCCGGCGCGCGACTGGTCGCTCGACACCTTGGCCGAAATCGCCTTCGCCAGCCCCCGCCATGTCTCGCGCCTGTTCAACGAGCACGCCGGGATGAGTATCCCCGATTACGTCAATCGGCTGCGCGTCGCGCTGGCCCAGCAACTGCTCAGCGAAACCCGCCTCGACATGGAACGCATCGCCGAACGCACCGGCTTCGCCTCGTCTCGCCAACTCCGCCGGGCCTGGGGCCGCATCAACCCGACGCCGCCCAGCGCGTCGCGCGCACACTAGCCCAGGGAACACGCAGGCTCCTTCGGCGTTACCCCCGGGTCGCTGCAGGAGAGCGCCGATGAATCCCTGGGCCAGCGTAACGCCTCTGCCTCCGCCGATTCCCCACGCCACCGGGTGGCTTCAACCGCTCGGCAAGCGGCGCTATGCTCTCCCGATGAGCGATCCCTTCGTTCTCATCACCGGCAACGATCTCGATGGCCTTCGCGCCGAGCTGGCGCATGATCCGGAGCTGGCGCATGCGCGGCATCCGAGCGGCGCCTCGCTGGTGGCCTGGGCCGCCTATATGGGCAATGTCGGCGCCATCTCGGCGGTGCGGGCCCATATCGGCGAGCTCGATCCGCATGAGGCGATCATCCTCAATGATGGCGAGCGGCTGGAAGTGGCGCTGGCCGGCGGCTGGGACGCCAACGCGCTCTCCGCCGATGGCTTCACCCCGCTTGGGCTCGCCGCCTTCTTCGACAATGCCGAGGCGTTCGAGCTGCTGCTGCCGCTGACCCGCGACGTCAACGCGGCAGCCAGGAACCCCCAGCAGGTCGCCGCCATCCATGCCGCCACCGCCAAGCGCAACGCGGCAATGGTGGAGAAACTGCTGCGCGCCGGAGCGAACCCAAACCAACAACAGGCGGATGGTTTCACCCCGCTGCATGCCGCCGCCATGCACGGCGACGCGGCGATCGTCGGGCTGCTGCTGCTGTTCGGTGCCGACCCGGGACAGCTGACCGCCAAGGACCGCTCGGCGGCGAGCTATGCCCGCGAGCTGGCTCCTATACACATCTGACGCTGCCGACCAGCGACCCAGTG
>NZ_LAJE02000360.1 GCF_000970465.2 Devosia insulae DS-56 | reverse complement strand
CCCAGAGCGCTCGTCGGCAGCGTCAGTAGGGTCTAAGAGACAGCCCCCCGCCCCTCCCCTCAAGGGGGAGGGGAGCACCAGAGCCGGTGGCCAGGCGTTATTGGCAGGCCTCGCAGTCGGGGTCGTCGATCAGGCACGCCGGCCCATCTAGCACCGCCATTTCCAGCGCCAGCTTCTTCTGCACCGGCGCTGCCTCGACCACCGGCGCTGCCTCGACCACTGGCGCAGCAGCCAGCGCCGGCGTCACTGCCACCGCGTTGAGCTTGCCGTCGGTGCCCTTCAGCGTCGATTTCTCGACATGCGTCGCCGAGCGCGAACGCAGGTAATAGGTGGTCTTCAGACCCGCCTTCCAGGCGCTGCGGTAGAGCTGGTCCAGCGCCTTGCCCGAGGGATTGGCGAGGTAGAGGTTCAGCGATTGCGCCTGGTCGATCCATTTCTGCCGGCGCGAGGCGGCGGCGATAAGCCAGCTGGCATCGAGCTCGAACGCCGTGGCGTAGATCGCCTTGAGATCGTCGGGCACCCTGTCGATCTGGCCGACCGAGCCGTCGAAATATTTGAGGTCGGAGATCATCACCTCGTCCCACAGCCCGCGGGCCTTCAGGTCGCGCACCAAGAGCGCGTTCACCACGGTGAAATCGCCCGACATGTTCGATTTGACGTAAAGGTTCTGGTAGCCCGGCTCGATCGACTGGCTCACCCCGCAGATGTTCGAGATGGTGGCGGTCGGGGCGATCGCCATGGTGTTGGAGTTGCGCATCCCCACCGTCTTGACGCGCTGGCGGAGCGCCTCCCAGTCGAGCCGCTGGGTGCGGTCGATATGGATCTCGCTGCGGGTCACCGCCAGCATTTCGAGGCTGTCGATCGGCAGTACGCCACGGCTCCACAGCGAACCCGGGAACGAGGCGTAGGCGCCGCGCTCTTCGGCGAGGTTGGTCGAGGCGGTGATGGCATAGTAGCTGATCGCCTCCATCGAGCGGTCGGCGAATTCCACCGCGGCATCCGAGCCATAGGCGATGCCCTGCGCCTGCAGCGCATCGGCAAAGCCCATCAGGCCCAGCCCGACCGGGCGGTGGCGGAGGTTGGAGCGGCGGGCTTCCGGGATGGTGTAGAAGTTGATGTCGACGACATTGTCGAGCATCCGCATCGCGGTATCGACGGTTCGCTTGAGCCGCTCGAGGTCGAGGCCCTGGTCGCCGATGTGGGCAAGCAGGTTGATCGAGCCGAGATTGCAGACCGCCACCTCGTCCTTGCCCGTATTCAACGTGATCTCGGTGCAGAGGTTGGAGGAGTGCACCACCCCGACATGCTGCTGCGGCGAGCGGATGTTGCAGGGGTCCTTGAAGGTCACCCAGGGGTGGCCGGTCTCGAACAGCATGGTCAGCATCCTGCGCCACAGATCGAGCGCCCGGACCGTCTTGAACACCGTTATGCCGCCGGCTGCCGCCTTCGCCTCATAGGCCTCGTAGGCCGCCTTGAACGCCGGACCGTAGAGATCGTGCAGGTCCGGCGTTTCGTCGGGCGAGAACAGCGTCCACTGTGCTCCCGCCTCGACGCGCTCCATGAACAGGTCCGGCACCCAGTTGGCCGTGTTCATGTCGTGGGTGCGGCGACGCTCGTCGCCGGTGTTCTTCCTCAAATCGAGGAACTCCTCGATGTCGACGTGCCAGGTCTCGAGATAGGCGCAGACCGCGCCCTTGCGCTTGCCACCCTGGTTCACCGCAATGGCGGTGTCGTTGGCCACCTTGAGGAACGGCACCACGCCCTGGCTCTCGCCATTGGTGCCCTTGATATGGGCGCCGAGCCCACGCACCGGGGTCCAGTCATTGCCGAGGCCACCGGAATATTTGGCGAGCAGCGCATTATCCTTCACTGCCTTGAAGATGCCGTCGAGGTCGTCGGCGACGGTGGTGAGGAAACAGCTCGAAAGCTGCGGCCTGAGCGTCCCCGAGTTGAACAGCGTCGGGGTCGAGGCCATGAAGTCGAAGCTCGACAAGAGGTTATAGAACTCGATGGCGCGGGCTTCTCGGTCGATCTCCCGCACCGCGAGGCCCATGGCGACGCGCATGAAAAACGCCTGCGGCAGTTCGAACACCGTGCCGGCGGAGTGGAGGAAGTAGCGGTCATAGAGCGTCTGCAACCCCAGATACTGGAACTGCTGGTCGCGCTCCGGCCGCAGCGCCGCGGCGAGGCGGGCGATATCGAAGCGGCCGAGCTCCGGATCGATCAGTTCGAGCCCGATGCCGCGCTCGAGATAGGCGGGGAAATACTCGGCATAGCGGCTCGTCATCTCGGCCTGCGTCGCCTGGTCGGGGCGGCCGGCGAGAAAGCTCAGCGCCTCACGCCGCAGCTTGTCGTTGAGGAGGCGCGCCGAGACATAGGCGTAACTGGGTTCGGTCTCGACCAGGGTGCGGGTGGCGAGGATCGGCGCCAGCGCCAGCTCCTCGGTCGAAATGCCGTCATAGAGGTTGCGGCGGGTCTCGGTGAGGATGGTCTCGGCGACCACGCCCTCAAGGCCGGCCGAGGCCTCGGCGATGACCGTGGCGAGGCGCGCTTCGTCGAGCGGCGCGCCATCGGCCATGCGGATCGCGGGAGCCGTGGCCGGTGCCACCGCCTTGTCGGCGCGCGCCTTGGCGTGTTCCTCGCGGTACAGCACATAGGCGCGGGCGACCTTCTGGTATTCGCCGCGCATCAGCGCCAGCTCGACCTGATCCTGCACATCCTCGATATGGAACACCCGGCCGTCCTTGGCCCGGCGGACCAAAGCCGCCACCACTTCGCCGGTCAGTTGTTCGACGATTTCGTGCACCCGGCGCGAGGCGGCCGCCTTGTTGCCCTCGACGGCAAGGAACGCCTTGGTCAGCGCCACGGCAATCTTGCTCTGATCGAACGGCACCGTGCCGCCATTGCGCTTCAACAGCGAGAAGCCCGGCGCAGTGGCCGCGTGCGGCTCGGGAGAGGTGACGACGACCGGGCGGCCGGTGTCGGAATGGACGATCTCTGAAGTGGACATGTGCCTCAAGTAACCCCGTGAGTGGCAGCGGGGTTTTCCGAGGTCGCGAAACGGCGCGCAGGCGCAGCTGGCCCGGGCGTTTTCGCGGCCAACCGGTGCACCCCGCCCGTGGACGAACTAACCTGTCGTGGCAGGTATCTGGCTGGCCGGCGGCGCCGGCTATCACAGTTGCGGGGGCAGCGCCGGACTGGAGCAATTGCCCGCACCGGCTTCCCTATTATCACCCGTCCTTGCGAACCGGGTGACCACGACACACTAGATGTAGTGTGCCTGTTCGAGATTCGCGTCAATGGGTTGCGATGGAATTCGCATCAGCGGTCAGCTCGCTGTGATGAGTGGGATATAAAGATATCTTTATGTCCCGTTGACAGCGCCCCGTCCCTGCGGCAACCTCAGCCCGTCCATGGTCCCCGCAAGGGGATAACAGGGAATCCGGTACGGGGCCGTCCCCAAGTCCGGAGCTGCCCCCGCAACTGTAGGCGGTGATGGGCGCTCAACGAGCCACTGGCGAGAAGCCGGGAAGGCGAGCGTTCAGGATCCCGCGAGCCAGGAGACCTACCGTGGAAGTGATTGTGCACTTGCAGTCGATCGGGCGGATCGGCGAGAGGACCAGACCATGACGAACCATCGTCACCACTTCCGAATGCGTCGCTGAACCGGCGGTCTTTCGTTGTCGCGCTTTCGAACCGGAAAAGTCTCACAACTTTTCCTGAAAACGCTCCGGAACCCGGCTCCATCCTGATCAGCATTTTCGCCCGCGCCTCTCGGCGCCGGGCCCGTACACGCATCGGAAACTCCATGACCCGTTCAGCCAATCTCGGCTTTCCCCGTATCGGCCTCCATCGCGAACTGAAGAAATCCCTCGAAGCCTATTGGAAGGGGGCAATCGACGCAGCGGCCCTCGACGCCTCCGGCAAGGCGCTGCGCGTCCGCCATTGGCAATTGCAGCGCGATGCCGGCATCGAGGTGATCCCGTCCAACGATTTCAGTTTCTACGACCATGTGCTCGACATGACCGCGACGCTCGGCGCCATCCCGCCGCGCTTCGAGAGCCTTGCCGACCCCACCGAGCGCTACTTCGCCATGGCGCGCGGCACGGCCGCGGCGCCGGCGATGGAGATGACCAAGTGGTTCGATACCAACTACCACTACATCGTGCCCGAGCTGCATAGCGGCCAGCAGTTCCGCCTCGCCTCGAGCAAGGCGGTCGACGAGGTACTCGAGGCCAGGGCGCTCGGCATCGAGACGCGGCCGGTGCTGGTCGGCCCGGTCACCTGGCTGAGCCTTGCGAAAGCCAAGGACGAGGTAGACCCGCTGACCCTGCTCGACGCCGTGCTGCCGGTTTATGCCGAACTGGTCGGCACGCTGAAGGCGATTGGCGCCGATTGGGTGCAGATCGACGAGCCGATCCTGGCGCTCGACCTCAACGCGGCGCAACGGGCGGCGCTGCGCCACGCCTATGACGTGCTGCAGCCGGTGGCGCCGCGCATCATGCTCACCAGCTATTTCGGTGCGCTCGGCGACAACACTGAGCTCGCCGCCGGGCTGCATGTGGCGGGGCTGCATATCGATCTCGTCCGCGCTCCGGAACAACTCCCTGCGGTGCTGAAGTCGCTGCCGGCGGATAGAGTGCTGTCGGTCGGGGTCATCGATGGCCGCAACATTTGGCGGGCCGATCTCGACCGCCAGTTGGCGCTGGTCAACAAGGCGTGGGACAGCGTCGGCCCGGATCGGCTCGAAGTTGCCCCGTCCTGCTCGCTGCTGCACAGCCCGGTGGATCTCGAGGCGGAAACCGAGCTCGACCCCGAGCTCCGGTCGTGGCTGGCCTTCGCCACCCAGAAGCTGGGCGAGGTGGCGGCGCTGACCCTCGCCATGCAGAAGGGCCGCCCGGCCGTCAAAGCCGCGTTCGAAGCGAGCGCCGCCGCGACCCTGTCGCATCGGCAATCGCCACGCATCCACCGCGCCGAGGTGAAGGGCAGGGCGGCCGCCAGCCTGCCGCTCAATCGCGCCAGCCCGTTCGCCATCCGTCGTGCGGCGCAGCGCCGGCGTTTCGGCCTGCCGGCCTTCCCCACAACCACCATCGGCTCGTTCCCGCAGACGCAACAGGTGCGCGAGCAGCGCGCCGCCTTCAAGCACGGGCAGATCGACGCGCTGGCCTACGAGCAGTTCCTCGAGGCGGAGACCGAGCGGGCGGTGCGCATCCAGGAGCGCCTCGGCCTCGACGTGCTGGTGCATGGCGAGTTCGAGCGCAACGACATGGTGGAGTATTTCGGCGAGCAGCTCGACGGCTTCGCCTTCACCAGAAACGGCTGGGTGCAATCCTATGGCTCGCGTTGCGTCAAACCGCCAGTGATCTACGGCGATGTCTCGCGACCGGCGCCGATGACCGTGCGCTGGTCGGCTTATGCCGCCTCGCTCACCGACAAGCCGATGAAGGGCATGCTCACCGGCCCGGTCACCATCCTGCAATGGAGCTTTGTACGGGTCGACCAGCCGCGCGCCGAAACCTGCCGGCAGATCGCGCTCGCCATCCGCGACGAGGTGCTGGACCTCGAAACGGCCGGCATCGGCATCATCCAGATCGACGAGCCGGCGCTGCGCGAAGGCCTGCCGCTGCGCCACGCCGACTGGGATGCGTACCTGCGCTGGGCGGTCGACTGCTTCCGCATCACCGCCTCGGGGGTGGCCGACGACACCCAGGTGCACACCCACATGTGCTACGCCGAGTTCAACGACATCATGGAGGCGATCGCCGAGATGGATGCCGACGTGATCTCGATCGAGACCTCGCGCTCCGCCATGGAGCTGCTCGAAGCGTTCCGTGATTTCCGCTACCCCAATGAGATCGGCCCCGGCGTCTGGGATATCCACGCGCCGCGCGTGCCGAGTCAGCCGGAAATGCTGGCCCTGTTGCGCAAGGCCGCCGCGGGCATCCCGGCGGAGCAGCTCTGGGTCAATCCGGATTGCGGGCTGAAAACCCGTGGCTGGCCCGAGGTGGAAGCATCCCTCGGCCACCTCGTCGCCACCGCTCGCGAGCTGCGAGGCTAGCGGGGCCGGGGGCGTGGCGCAGGGGCTATCGCATATGGAGAGCACCGGGCTCTCCGTGGTCCTCCACCGTGAAAC
>NZ_LAJE02000359.1 GCF_000970465.2 Devosia insulae DS-56 | reverse complement strand
GCCCTCTCCCCTTGAGGGAGAGGGTGCCCTGCGCAGCAGGGCGGGTGAGGGGCAGACTTCCCCTCATCCGGCGCTTCGCGCCACCTTCTCCCTCCTAGCGGGTGCAATAGCGCCCGCGGGGGAGAAGGAAGATTGGCGCCCATCTAGCATCTGCTCGATTGTGCCGCCACCCTTGACGGACTCATGCCTTTCCCGCACCTCTCAGCCATGGCTCTACCGCTGACCAACGCCGCCGAGTTCACCGTCTCCGAGATCGCCCAGGCGGTAAAGCGCACCGTCGAGGACGAGTTCGGCCATGTCCGGGTGCGCGGCGAGATTTCCGGTTTCCGCGGCGTCCACTCCTCCGGCCACGCCTACTTCACGCTGAAGGACGAGAACGCCTCGATCGACGCGGTGGTGTGGAAGAGTTCGTGGCCGCGCCTGACCTTCAAGCCCGAGGAGGGCATGGAGATCATCGCCACCGGGCGGCTCACCACCTTTCCGCGTTCGTCGAAGTATCAGATCGTCATCGAGCAGATCGAACCGGCCGGCGCCGGCGCGCTGATGGCGCTGCTCGAGGATCGGCGCAGGAAGCTCGCCGCCGAGGGCCTCTTCGCGTCTGAACGGAAGCGCCAGCTGCCCTACCTGCCGCGCGTCATCGGCGTCATCACTTCGCCGACCGGCGCGGTGATCCGCGATATCCTGCATCGAATCTCCGACCGCTTCCCCAGCCACGTGCTGGTCTGGCCGGTCCGCGTCCAGGGCGAGACCGCCGCCCCCGAGGTTACCGCCGCCATCAACGGCTTCAACGCGCTGGCGCCGAACGGCCCGATTCCGCGCCCCGACGTGTTGATCGTGGCGCGTGGCGGTGGCTCGATCGAAGACCTCTGGGGCTTCAACGAAGAGAGCGTCGTCCGCGCCGTCGCCGCGAGCCGGATCCCTGTTATCACCGCCGTCGGTCACGAGACCGACACGACGCTGGTCGACTACGCCTCCGATCATCGCGCCCCGACCCCGACCGCCGCTGCCGAAGCCGCCGTGCCGGTGCGGGCCGACCTCATCGGCTACATCGACGAGATCGGCGGTCGGCAACGCCACGCCATGCGGCGCACCGCCTCGAACTATCGCGACCGCCTGCGCGCCGCGTCCGCCGGGCTGCCACGTCCGCTCGACCTCGTCGCCTCGGCCCGCCAGCGCCTCGATCATGCGGCCTCCAACCTTGCCGCGGCGCTGCGCCATGCCGAGCAGAAGAAGCGCATCGAGTTCGGCCGCTCTGCCAACAAGCTGACACCGAACCTGCTCTCCCGCCGCGCCACCGAGCTCACGACTCGTCTCGACAATCTCCGCCGTCGCGCCGATACCGCCGCTTCGCGCACGGCCGAGCGCAAGCGTGGCCTGTTCGTCGCCGCGGCCGGACGGCTCTCGCCCAAGGCGCTCAACAACGAGATCCGGCACCTGCGCAGCCGTCTCGATCCGCTCGCCGCCGCGCTCCATCCGGCCGTTGCCCGCTTTGTCGATCAGCGCCGCCGCAGCCTCGATCTCGCGGCCCGCCTGCTCGAGGCGGCCGATTACCGCTCGATCCTCACGCGCGGCTTCGCGGTGGTCACCGATGCCGAAGGCCACATCGTCAAGCACACCGCCGAGGTGAAGCCGGGCGATGCCGTCCACATCCAGGTGTCCGATGGCACCATCGGGGCCACCATCGGCAGCGGTCCGGTCGCGCGCAAGAAGGTCCGTCCGCCGCGCGACGAAGAGGGCCAAGAGAGTCTGTTCTGAACAATCAAAGCCTGTTTTAGGAAACCGGGCCTGTTCTGAAAATCGCCACGAAATCGGTTCAGGTCGTCATTGTGCGGTTCGGGACCGATCGGTTTCCAAGTCAGCTGATCTGACCTATATCTGGTGGCGCCATGAATATTTTCGACAAGAGCTTCAGCCCCTCCGAGGCGCAGGTCCGTTATCTCGATGCCGACTATGTCGTGCTGCGGCCGGGCAGTTTTGTCCGCTGCGCCATCACTGGCGTGCCCATTGCGCTCGACGAGCTGACCTACTGGAACGTCGACCGGCAGGAGCCCTACGCCAACGCCGACGCCGCGCATGAGGCCTATAAGCGCTACGGCATCAGCTCCCGCTGAGCCCGGGCATCAGCTCCCGCTGAGCCCGTTCGCGACATTTCATTGCGACAGTGAAGCGATCTAAGGCTTGAAGCCGCTGCCCAGCCGCATCCGCAGCGGCACCGCCACGCGTCCCGCCTTGCTCAGGCTGATGTCTTCCAGCGGCCCCAGTGAGGCGAATTCCTCGCCCAGCGCCGCATCGTCATCGATGTGCCCCGGCATGCCGATCAGGATCGCGGTCCATCCGGCATAGGCCTCGGGTGGGTTGAGATAATCGAAGTGGCGCGCGTCGCTGCATAGGCACAGCACCGGAATCTCTGTCCCGAACAAGGCGTTGAGCTCGCCGGCCCGCACCCAGTTGAATGTTCCGATGAAGGTCCGGTCGTCTGCCGGCAAGCCACGCCTGGCCAGTTCCGGCCGCACTGCCTCCCACGACAGCAGCGCATCCGTCGGATCGCTCCCGCCGAACAGTTGCAGCGTCTGTTGATCGAAACTGCCCCACCGCGCCTGCATCGTCACCACTGTCGCCAGCGCTCCGAGCGCCAGTGCCGTGAGCACCGCCACCCATGCAGCGATCCGCCTGGTGATCCGCCCGGCATTGGCAAGCGCCTCGCCCAGAAGCGGCACTGCGAACAGCCACCCCGGCATCTGCCAGTGCGGCAGTCCCCGCCCGGCCAGCGTCAGCCCGGTGAAGATCAGGATCGGCAGCAGCGCCAGGCAGACCAGCAGCCAGCGGCGCGCATTAGCCGGCCCGCTGAGCATGCCGCGCACCAGGAACGTTCCGAGTGGCACCGCAATCCACGGCAGCAGGTACACCGCCTGCGACAGCAGCGATTCGATGGGGCCGAGCGGCCGCACGCCGCCCCCGCCGCCGACCCGGCCACGACCGATCTGGAAGGCGAACGACGCCCAGTCGTGCTGGGCATTCCACACCAGCACCGGCACGAAGCAAGCCACCGCAATCGCCGCCGCCAGCCATGGCCCCGGCGTCAACAGCCAGCGTCGCCCCTCGCGCGTCGTCAGCAGAAACAGCAGCATCCCCAGCACCAGCAGCACGCCGTGGTACTTCGACAGCAGCGCCAGTCCCGACATCAGCCCGGCCAAGGCCCACCATCCCAGCCGCCAGCCTGTTCCTGGCACAAGGACGAGTCGCGCCACCACCAGGGCGGTTGCCAGCGCCGCAGCCAGCAGC
Organism: Devosia insulae DS-56; assembly: GCF_000970465.2. Lineage (GTDB taxonomy): Bacteria > Pseudomonadota > Alphaproteobacteria > Rhizobiales > Devosiaceae > Devosia_A > Devosia_A insulae. The sequence goes on along the minus strand of NZ_LAJE02000359.1, from coordinate 2,936 downwards.
GGCCCATCCGGGAAGATCAGCGCCCCATGGGCCAGCCCGAAGACCGGCGCGAGGTTGAAGATCACCGTCGACCACAGCCCCGCGGCCGCCCCGAACAGCCTTGCTCCCAGGGCATAGATCAGCCACGAGGACAGCGCGCCGAGGGCCACGAACGGCAGCCGCAGCAGCAGCAGATCCTCGCTGCCCCATAGCTTGGCCCACAACCCGACCAGCCACAGATGCAGCGGCGGATGGTCGAAGTAGCTCGGAGAGAACTGCCGCGCGATGCCGATACTATAGGCCTCGTCCACCCCCACCGGGAGCACAGCCGCAAGGCCCAGCCGAGCGAGTGTAGCGATGGCGATGATAGCCAGGGCCCACCGTCCGGCAGACCGTGCTTTGAGGTCCGCACCGGGATAGCCAGGGGGAAGGGCAGGCGATTGCATGGACGGTTGGGTCCTCGACCTGCCGCTTGCGTCTATTGCGGTGTGGCTAGCGATTGTCTGCTCACAAGTCAAATTACTGTGCGGTAAGGAAGGCTACCGTGTGCAAAACCATGAAGGAAATACTGTCTATCGCTTAGTCTTCGATAATTCGTCGGAGACCCCACGGTTGAGACACGCTGCCGCGCTGCAGCGAAAAGTATTCCGAACCAGGGTGATCCGTGCTTAGGGTGCGCCGCTTCGCGCTGCCCCCGAGATCGATGACCGCTGAGACCAACATTCCCTTTGAGACGCCCATCCGGACGGGATTGGTCGGCGCCGAGGTTTTCGCGCTGGTCGTGGTCCTGGCGAGCCTCGCCGCCAAGGCGTTCGTGGCGCTGAGCCTCGGCCTCGACGGCGATGAGGCCTATTACGCCCTGTGGTCGGCCTACCTGTCGCCGGGCTATCTCGATCATCCACCCGCCGTTGCCGTGATGACGGCGCTCGGCCGGCTCATCGGGAGCGACACGCTGCTCGGCGTTCGCCTGCTGCCGTTCGTCGCCGGCATTGCGGTGCTGGCCGCCCTCTACCGCACCGGCCGGCTGCTGCTGCCGGGCCGCAGCGCCGCGGCACTGGCGGTTGCCTGGTACTGCCTCAGCCTGCAAGGGGCGGTGAACTTCGTCGCCACCCCCGACGCCCCTTCGACGCTGTTCTGGACCCTGTCGCTGTGGGCTGCGGCCGAAGCTGTCATCCGCTCACGTCCCACCTGGTCGCTGGCGGTCGGCCTGTTCGCCGGAGCCGGGCTTGCCTCCAAATACACCAACGCCTGGTTTGGCATCGGGCTTGTGGTGTTCCTCCTCGGCACCCCCGAGGGGCGTCGGCAATTCGCCCGCTGGCAACTCTGGGCCGGCGGCCTTGTCGCACTGCTGATTTTTGCGCCGGTGCTGTGGTGGAACTACCAGCACGACTGGCAATCCTTCCTGTTCCAGGGGGCACGGGTCGTCTCGTTCGAGGAAGAGTTCGGGCGGCTGGTGAGCGAGTTCGTCATCAGCCAGGCCGTGGCGATGGGGCCGGTCCTGCTGCTTTTCGCCTTGCTGGCGATCGGCGCCTTTTTTCTGGGATACGGCAAACGCGCCGGGTCCCGGCTGGCTTTGCCGGTACTGACCACGCTGCCGCTCCTCGCCTACTTCCTGATTCACGCCCTTCACGCCCGCGTCGAGGTCAACTGGCTGCAGCCGGTGGCGCCGGCGCTGGCCCTGCTTGGCGCCGCTTTCGTCTGCCTGTTGCCGACACGCCCATTCGGGCGCTGGATCGTGGCTGTGGCCAGCGCGCTGCAGCTTGTCTCCGGTCTGGCGCTGATCGGCTTCGCCTACGTGCAGGCAGCCTACTACCCGCTCGATCTGAGCTATGCGGATCGCACCCGCATGCTGCGTGGCTGGGACAAGCTGGCCGCCGAGGTTCGCCAACTGGCCGACGAGGCCGGAGCCCAGGTGATCTGGACCGAGGGCAATTACCGCCTCACCGGCGAGCTGTTCTTTTACGGTCAGGCCGCCGGGGACAGCCGGCCGGTTCGCGACATCGCTCCCCACCCGCGTTACGATTTCCTGCCGCCCCAGACCCGCTACCCCTCGGCCTCGCCCGCTTTGCTGGTCGCGAGCGTCAAATCCCCAGCGGCGGCTGCAGACCTGCCGCCGCGGCCGGAGTTTTCAAGCAACCGTCTGGTCACCGTGCTGAAGCGTGATGAAGGGGCAGGGCGGGGCGAAGAGTATTACGCGGTGCTCGCCGTCTCCGGCCCCACCGGCGCCTTGCCGCGGGCAGATTGAGCCGGCGCCGTCGCAACAGCCGGGACCCGGACGAAACCCAGGATCACCATCGTCATGAACGCGTACTGCACGGTGTGGAACTCGAAGCCGATCATGATGATGGTCAGCTGGAACACTGCATAGGCGACGCACAGCGTCACCGCCAGGTATAGGCGCGAGACGAACAAGGCGTCGCGCGCCGTGCGGAGCACCGCGATAACCGGGGCCACGGACAGGATCAGGAAGCTGATGATGCCAGGAATGCCGGCCCCGACGGCAAAGCTCAGCAGCCCGTTGTGCAACTGCCGGAAGGTCATCATGCGCTCGACTTCGCTCTCCGGCACGTAGGGCAGGATCGCCGGCACCATGTCGAGCCAGCCATAGCCGAACAGCGGGGCGCGCAGGAAAGCCTGGTAGCCGCCCCGCAACATGGTGAGGCGCTCCTCGGTGGATTTGTCGACGGCGCCACCGGCTATCACGTCCTGTGTCACCGAGAAGCCATCCAGCGCGCGGGTCAACCCGGCCTTTGCGGCGATGAACAGCAGGATGGCGGACAGCACCGCCACCACCCCCGCCACCAGCAACGTCACCCCGCGATGCCGCGCCGGAGCCCGCGCCAGCGCAAACGCCAGCGACACGAAACCCAGCACCGGCGCCGCGATCAGCGCCCCCCGCGTCCCGCTCAACAGCGCGACCAGGATGCCGAACACCGGCCCTGTCTCTTATACACATT
>NZ_LAJE02000358.1 GCF_000970465.2 Devosia insulae DS-56 | reverse complement strand
CTGCGGGCGCGTCGATTACATCAGCCTGGCCGGAGTCGAGCGCGGCATCGTCTACGGTGCCTTCGCCGGCAGCGTGAGTGGCGGCGCCATGAACTCGGTGCCGCGCGGCCAGCTCGAGGCCGCCCGGGCCTATGGCATGAGCCCGCTGCAGGTGCTGCTGCAGGTCCATATCCGGCAGATGTGGGCCTATGCCCTGCCCGGCCTTTCCAACATCTGGATGCTGCTGATCAAGGCGACCTCGCTGCTGTCGCTGCTGCAAATCTCCGACATCGTGCTGTGGGCCGATCGGCTCGGCTCACCCAATTTCACCCGCTCGGCCGGGCTGGTCCACCCCGACTGGCGCTGGGGCTATTACCTCGTGCTGCTGATCTTCTACATCCTTCTGACCTTCCTCTCCGAAAAGCTGTTCACGGCGCTGCAGCGCTGGGCCGGACGCGGCATGGCTACGGCGGGAGCCAGCTGATGGAGCTCATCACCGCCATCGCCAATGACCTGGTGATCCTCGCCAAGCCGGCGCTGTTCAACATCTATTTCGCCGCGGCCTCGATCCCCATCGGCTTCGTGCTGGCGATCTTCGTGGCGCTCGGCAAGGGCTCGTCGCACAAGCTGGTCACGGCCCTCAGCCGCGGCTTTATCTACGCCTTCCGCGGCTCACCCTTCTTCATCCAGCTGTTCATGTTCTACTCGCTGGCGCTGGCCTTTAACCTCAGCCTCTGGAAGCCGCTCGGCATCGACTGGATCGTCTTGAACCCCTTGGTGCTCGGCCCCGCCGTGCTGGTGCTCAACACCACTGCCTACACCGCCAACATCCTCCACGGCGCCATGCAGAACGTACCCAAAGGCGAGATCGAAGCGGCGCGCGCCTTCGGCATGAACCGCCTGCAGCTGTTCCGCGCCGTCACCTGGCCCAATGTCATCCGCATCGCCTGGCCGGCCTACACCAATGAGGTGGTAGTGCTGTTCCACACCACGGCCCTGGTCTACTTCACCCTGCCGGTGATCAACGACGAGAAGGACCTGATGAACAAGGCCGGCGAGCTGTTCGAAAAGGACTACAACGCCTTCCTGCACTTCCCGGTGGCCGGGCTCTATTTCCTCGGCATCTCGATGATCATTTTCTTCGTTTTCGGGCGCGTCTATCGCCATCTCATGCGACACCTGCCGCAAGCGCCGGCGATCCGATTCTCGCCGCGCTGGATCCGGGGGTAGTCATGGCATTCGAGAGAAAGGTCGTACCGCTCAAGGGCGATACCCCCGGCGCGGTGACCGAGTTCACCTATTACGTCATCGGCCCCAGGGATGCGCCCGAGAAGGTCCACCTGCAGGCGGCGCTGCATGCCGACGAGCACCCCGGCACCATGGTGCTGCACCACCTGTTGCCGATGCTGCGCCAGGCCGACGACCAGGGGCTGCTGCGCGCCCGCTTCACCGTGATGCCGCTGGTCAACCCCTTGGGCATGGCGACCTTCGCGCTGCGCCGCCATATCGGCCGCTACGACGCCAATACCGGCATCAACTTCAACCGCCGCTGGCCGGACCTGTTCAGCGCGATCCGTTCGCAGCTCAATGGCCGGCTGTCCGATGATGAGCGCTTCAACGTCAACCTGATCCGCAAGGCCGTATCGAACTGGATCGACGCGCAGCAGCCACGCAGCGCCAACGAGCAGTTGCGCCTGCTGGTGCTGAAGGAAGCCCACGATGCCGAGTTCGTCTTCGATCTCCACTGCGACGACGACTCGCTGATCCACATCTTCACCTCGCCTGAGCTGATGCCCGAACTGCAGGATCTTGCCGACTGGATGGGCGCCGCGGCGACTTTGACCGCCGCCGACAGCGGCGGCGGCTCGTTCGACGAGGTGCTGCCGCAGCTCTACCGCAAGGTGGCTTTGGCCAACCCCGGAAAACCCGTGCCGATGGCGAGCGCCACCGCAACACTCGAATATCGCGGCCAGTCCGATGTGTTCGATCATTTCGGCGCCGACGACGCCCGCCGACTCTGGGGCTTTCTGTGCGAACGCAACCTGATCGATACCGATCCGGGCGCCCGCCCCGCCCCGCTGTCGGAAGCAACGCCGTTCGATGCCACCGAGATCGTCCGGGCCGACCGTCCCGGCCTCGTCGCCTATCGCGTCGAGCTCGGCGAACGGGTCACCAAGGGCCAGCCGGTCGCCGATCTGATCGCCCTCGATGGGCCCGAAGCCTTCATGGCCCGCACCCCGATCCTTGCCACGACCGATGGCCTGGTGCTGTCGCGCGCCATGGCCAAATATGCGCCGCGCGGCGCCGGCATCATGAAGATCGTCGGCAAGACGCCGATCAGCGGCCGCAAGGGCGCCTACCTGCTCGAGGACTAGATGATCGACCTGAGGCGCAATAATGGTGCGCTGACGCTGTACGCCACGCACCAGCAGCCGCCGCGGGCCATGTGGCTCGCCGGGTCAGTTGTGGTGTCGGCGCTGCTCTATTTCATGCTCGAGCAGCAAATCCCCGATCCGACCCTCCGCCTGGTCTCGGCCGCCATCTGCATCGCCGCGCCGTTCGTCGCCGCCGCGGTGCTGTACCTCAGGCCCCACACCACCAGCATCGTCACCGCGTTCGACCCCAAAGCTCGCCGCATCCGCTCCGAGCAGAAGCACGACCGCGGCAAGGATGTCGTGCTCGAGCTGGGTTTTGACGAAGTCGCAGAGCTCAAGGTGGCCGAGGACCATGCCGAGCGACCCCGCCACGACGTGCTGTCGTTGACGCTGACGGATGGGCGGAATATCCAGCTGGCGCTGAAGTCGCGGCAGTACACTGAGGGCGGCGAAGGTCAGGACCTGAGCAAGGTCGCGGCGTTCATTCGCAGCGAGATGGGGTTGCCGGAGGGGTAGCGCCGAAGCTTGCAGTCTGCGCCCCCTCGCCCCTCTGGGGAGAGGGCTGGGGTGAGGGGCGCCAAGCGCACAAGACCAAGGTTGGTCTGCTACTCCCGCGGAGGCTCTTCCGGTGTGCTTGGCTACCCTCACCCTAACCCTCTCCCCAGAGGGGAGAGGGGACGCACTTTGCGCCGGCCGCGTCTTTCACAGCTACCCAGCCCAGGGCTGCCGCCCACTCCGCACCGTCTCACCCGTCCGCGCCGCCTCGTGCATCAGCAGCGACAGATACTGGTCCTGCGCACCCTCGGCATAGGGATACGGCCCCGTACCCTGCCCGCGCACCAATGCCCCCATCCGTTCCATCGCCACGGCGATGGCGATCTCGTCGTCCATCAGCCGGGCATTGGGGTACGGCATGGTCCACACCACCTCGTCGCCGCACAGCATCGCTTCGAGCGCATAACCGAACAAATTCCCGTAGCGGCCCGATTCATTGCGGGTGAAAGCTTGGGTCAGCGGCTGGCCATAGACCGGCATTACCCGCGCCTCGAGGTCGGCGATCTCGCCGCGCTCGCCGCGAATGACGACACGATGCGAATGCACCGGCGAGCGGTATTGCACGTCGGTGAAATCGAACAGCCCGAGCCGGTCGCCGAAATCGAACTCGCCCAGCGTCTGCTTGGCGGTGACAAAGCGTTCGCTCTCGGGCCAGCTGAAGCGGTTCGGCCCCTCCAGCGCCCGGGTCTCGAACAGCTTGCCGCGGATGACTGCATCCTCGAAGCCGATGCCGAGGAACTGCCGCATCAGGCTGACGCCATGATAGCCATGCGCCGCCGAAACCCGGGCCAGGCTGACCCGGCCGAGCCCGCCATTGGCGATCACCTGCAGCCGTGCCGCGTGCAGCGGCTGGAACAGGTATTGCTCGGCGATATGCAGCCGAAAGCCCTGCTCCACCAGCCGCCAGATCGCGATCATGGTCTCGAGGTCGAGCGCTGCCGGGGTTTCGCACAGCACCGCGAGGCCGAGCCGATGCAACTCGGTGAGGATAGTGAGATGCGCGTCCGCCTTCACCGAGAGCACCACGAAATCCGGCTCCGCCGCCGCCAGCTCCGCATAGCTGGCAAAGGCCGGCGCGTCCCATTGCGCTGCGAATGCCGCCGCCTTGGCGGGGTCGCGCTGCACCACGCCCACCAGCTGGAACCGCTCCGGCAATTCCCGGGCGATGCGCGTGAAGAATTCGGCGCGCCAGCCGCCGCCGATCATGCCGAAGCGGATCGGCGCCATCAGAGGCCGAGCCCGAACTCGCGGTGCCCAAGCGCCGTCATCACGCCACGCAGCTCCGCGAGGCCCTTGAGCCGGCCGATGGTCGGATAGCCCGGCTGCGCCCGGCGCCCGAGATCGTCGAGAATGTCCTGCCCATGGTCGGGGCGCATCGGGATCTCAGCGTCCTCGCGGCCCTCGCGCTTGCGCCGTGCTTCCTCGGTGAGGATGGCGGCGATCAGCGGCACCATGTCGGTACTCCCCGCCAGGTGCTCGTCCTCGTAAAACGACCCGGAGATCGCGTCGCTCTCGCGGCGGACGTTCCTCAAATGCAGGAAATGCACCTTCGGCCCAAACTCCTGCATCATTGCCGGCAGATCGTTGTCGGGACGCGCCCCGAGCGAACCTGAGCAGAAGGTCATGCCATTAGCCGGGCTATCGACCGCATCCAGAATGTGCCGGTAGTCGGCCGCCGTCGACATGATGCGCGGCAGGCCGAGCAGCGGGAACGGCGGATCGTCCGGGTGGCAGCAGAGCCGCACCCCGACCTCCTCGGCCACCGGTACGACCTCGGAGAGGAAATCGACAAAGTGCTGGCGGAGCAGGTCAGGCGAAATGCCCTGATACTCAGCGAGATGCGCCCGCACATCGTCGAGCGTCATGCTTTCGGTCGAACCGGGCAGGCCCATCGTGACGTTGCGCGACAACTGCTGTTGCGCCGCGTCATCCATCCCGGCAAACCGGCGCGCCGCCTCGGCGACCACCTCGGGTGCAAAGCTCTCCGCCGCCCCGGATCGCTTCAGGATGTGGATTTCGAACACCGCGAAATCGTTGATGTCGAACCGCATGCAGGTGCCGCCATGCGCTACCTGGTAGCGCAGGTCCGTGCGGGTCCAGTCGAGCACCGGCATGAAGTTGTAGCAGACGGTCCTCAAACCGGCCGCCGCGACATGGCGGAGGCTCTGCTGGTAGTTGGCGATATGCTCGCGCCAGGCGCCCTTCTGCTTCTTGATGTCCTCGGACACCGGCAGGCTCTCGATCACGTCCCAGGCGATGCCGGAAGGCGTGCCGTCCTTGCGCTGCCGGATCTGCTGCTGGCGCTTGCCGATCTCCTCGGCGCTCCACACCACCCCGTTGGGCACGTGATGCAGCGCCGTCACCACCCCCTCTGCGCCGGCCTGCACGATGTCATCGATGCTTGCCAGGTCCGCCGGACCGAACCAGCGCCACGTCTGCCTCATTTGGCTTCTCCAATAGCGCCAGGAGGGGAAAGTTCTGAGACTTTTCCGCCTCGTAAGCGCGACAATTCAAGGACCTGGAACATTTCGCGGTTCAAGGAAACGGCGAAATGCTCTAGCGCTTCCAACCGCGCCAACCGGTGCTAGTATGGCAGCGTTGGGGGAGTCAACATGACCATTGAACTGGAGCTGGTAAACCAGCCCGTCATCGCCGGAACGCGGCAGCTTTCGATGAGCCAGCGGGTCTATGACACGGTCCGCAACGCCATCGTGCAGCTGCAGCTGCGGCCCGGGCACCTGCTCTCGGAAGCCGAGCTGGCCCGGCACATGGGCGTATCGCGCCAGCCGGTGCGCGAGGCCTTCATCAAGCTGGCGGAAGCCGGCCTCGTCGAGGTGCGGCCGCAGCGCGGCACCTTCGTCAAGCTGATCTCGATCCGCGAGGTGCAGAACTCCCGTTTCATCCGCGAGGCGATCGAGCTGGCGGTGATCCGCAAGGCCGCCGAACGGATCAAGCCATCGGGCATTGCCGAACTGCGCGAACTGGTGGCCGAGCAACGGGTGGCGCTCGCCGGCAAGCTGATCGATTTCATGCGGCTCGACGACGATTTCCACTGCGCCATCGCCGCGCATGGCGGCGTTGAGCATGCCTGGCGCCACATCGTCAGCCTCAAGGCGCAGCTCGACCGCGTCCGCTTCCTCGGCTTCCCCCAGGCCACCCCCCGCCCCCAGGTGATCGCCCAGCACACCGCCGTGGTCGACGCGCTGGAGCGCAATGACGTGGACGGCCCGGTGACCATGATGCACCTGCACCTCAACGAACTGGCGCCGTCGCTGCCCCAGCTGGCGGAGGAACACGCGGCTGTCTCTTATACACATCTGACGCTCACGCCGAGCGATCTAGTGTTGATCTCTGGGGGCGTCGTCCGCCTCCACAAAACAA
>NZ_LAJE02000357.1 GCF_000970465.2 Devosia insulae DS-56 | reverse complement strand
CACCGGCCGGCACCTCCCCCTCGATGGGGGCAAGCGAAGCTTGGCAGCTATGCTGCCAAGCGCAGCTCGGAGGGGGTGGGCCTCACGCTCGGTGCGCGCCTATTCCGCCGGCTCAACCGACTTCCGCATCGGGTTGTTCGGGTGCGTGGTCCAGTTGGCGTAGCTCGGCTCCACCACCTTTTTGGTCCGCTCATCGAGCATGCCCGGTTCCAGCTCGATCATGGTGATGCAATCTTCCACCGGGCAGACATTGACGCAGAGGTTACACCCCACGCACTCGTCGTCCATCACCTCGAAGTGGCGCTTGCCGTCCTTCTCCTTAGTGATGGCCTGGTGTGAAGTGTCCTCGCAGGCGATGTGGCAGCGGCCGCAGCTGATGCACTTATCCTGGTCGATATGCGCTTTGGTGATGTAGTTGAGGTTGAGGAACTGCCAGTCGGTGACATTGCGGGTGGCGCGGCCGGTGAAATCCTCCAGCGTTGCGTGGCCCTTCTCATCCATCCAGTTCTGCAGCCCCGAGATCATCTCCTCGACGATCTTGAAGCCATAGACCATGGCCGCGGTGCAGACCTGCACGTTGCCGGCGCCCAGCGCCATGAACTCCGCTGCGTCGCGCCAGGTGGTGATGCCGCCAATGCCCGAGATCGGCAGGCCGTAGGTCTCGGGATCACGGGCGATGTCGGCCACCATGTGCAGCGCGATAGGCTTGGCCGCCGGGCCGCAATAGCCGCCATGCGTGCCCTTGCCGTCGATCGTCGGCATCGGCGCGAAATTGTCGAGGTCGACGCCGGTGATCGAGTTGATGGTGTTGATCAGCGATACCGCATCGGTGCCGCCATTCTTGGCCGCCCGCGCCGGGCGGCGCACGTCGGTGACATTCGGCGTCAGCTTGGTGATGACAGGCATGCGCGAATATTGCTTGCACCAGCGCACGACCATTTCGACATATTCGGGCACCTGGCCGACCGCCGCGCCCATGCCGCGCTCGCTCATGCCGTGCGGGCAGCCGAAATTGAGCTCGATCCCATCCGCCTCGGTCTCTTCCACCAATGGCAGGATCGCTTTCCAGGCGTCCTCCTCGCACGGCACCATGATCGAGACGACCACGGCGCGATCCGGCCAGTTCTGCTTGACCTGTTTGATCTCCTGCAGGTTTTTCTGCAGGTCGCGGTCGGTGATCAGCTCGATATTGTTGAAGCCGAGCAGCCGCCGGTCAGCGCCCCAGATGGCGCCGTAGCGCGGCCCGTTGACGTTGACCACCGGCGGGCCTTCCTCGCCCAGCGTCTTCCACACCACGCCGCCCCAGCCCGCCTTGAAGGCGCGCTCGACATTGTACGCCTTGTCGGTCGGCGGCGCCGAGGCCAGCCAGAACGGATTGGGCGACTTGATCCCGACGAAATTGTTGCGGATGTCGGCCATGGCGTCCCTCCTCAGTTTCCAGCGAGATAGCGGTTGATGCTCTCGGCCGCGTCGCGGCCCTGCGCCACCGCGGTCACCGTCAGGTCGTCGCCGGCGGCGATGCAGTCGCCTCCAGCCCAGACACCGGGCCGCGAGGTGCGGCCCTCGGCGTCGGTCTCGATGCGACCGGCGGTGAGCGTCAGCCCGGCTGCCGTCTCGTCTTCGAGTGTCTGGCCGATCGCCTTGAACACCTGGTCGGCCGGCAGCGTCAGCGTGTGCCCCATGCCGGTGAGGCGCCCGTCCTTCAGCTCGGTGTATTCGAGTTCGATCCCGGTCACCTTGCCGTTCTCGCTCAACACCCGCTTGGGCTGCAGCCAATGCCGGATGGTAACGCCCTTCGATGCGGCGAGATCCTGCTCGAAGCTCGAGGCGTTCATGTGCTCCTGCCCGCGGCGATAGCAGATGGTCACCTCTTCGGCGCCCAGCAGCTTCGACTGCACGCCGGCATCGATCGCCGTCATGCCGCCACCGATCACCACCACGCGGCGACCGACCGGGAGCTTGGAGAGGTCGTCGCTCTGGCGCAGCTCGGCAATGAAATCGACCGCATCGGCCAGTCCGTGCGAGCCGTCCTTTTCGCCCTCGGCCCTCAGCGCATTGACGCCGCCCAGTCCGACCCCGAGAAACACCGCGTCATGGCGCTCCAGCAGGCCATCGAGCGACAGCTCGCGCCCCAGCGCCTGGCCCAGCTCGATCTCGATGCCGCCGATCGAGGTGACATAGTCGACCTCGGCCTGCGCAAAACCGTCGGGCGTCTTGTACGAGGCGATGCCGTACTCGTTGAGCCCGCCCGCCTTGGGGCGCGCATCGTAGACCACCACGTCGTGGCCGTGCACGGCCAGCCGGTGCGCGGCGGCAAGACCCGAAGGGCCGGCGCCGACCACCGCGATGGTCTTGCCGGTGGCGGGCGCGCGGGTGAAGAACTGCGCGTTCTCCTCCATGGCGATATCGGTGGCATAGCGCTGCAGCTGGCCGATTTTCACCGGCTTGCCTTCGGCCTCCATGCGCACGCAGGCGTCTTCGCACAGCTGCTCGGTGGGGCAGACGCGGGCGCACATGCCGCCCAGGATGTTCTGCTCGAAGATCGTCTCGGCCGCCCCCAGCGGGTTGTCCGTCGAGATCTCCCGGATGAACATCGGGATATCGATCTCAGTGGGGCAGGCGTTCATGCATGGCGCATCGAAACAGAAGTAGCAGCGATCGGCCTCGACAAAGGCCTCGTGCCGGTCGAGCGCCGGATGCAGGTCGGAAAAGTTGCGTGCGTACTGGCCGGGCTCCAGTCGCCCGGATGCGATGCCTTGCTTGAGCATTCCCCCGCTCATCGGCAGCTCCCTCTCTCCTTAGAGCCATTCCAGACTGAGAACGCTAACGCAGCTCCGAAATTTTATCAATTGGTCAAAAATAGGAATTTTGAGCTCACCCCGGAGCCTCGACGGGCAGCGAAATTCTCGCGCAGCAATTGGATCTGGCGAGCCGTTTGCCGGTCGTTGCGATCGAAATCGCGCCTTATTCTGTTGATCGGCGCCGGCTTTCGGGGATGCTTTTGCGCCCGGCCGAGAAAAACTTCACCCCGCCGCATCCCTTCCGAGTCATTGGTTAAACCCGGGCAAGTTTCTGGAATCTCGCACAAAATCCTTACGACCCTCGGTAATGCTACTGATGCATTTCGGCAACGGTTGCACTTGGAAGGGCCCCGTTCATTTTCGGTTCATATTGTCGCCACACCGCCAAAGCCTTCTCCCGCCATCGTAAACAAGCGTGAGTAGTCCAAGGTTGAATAGGAAAATCGTTCTGGTCGCCGCCGCCCTCGTGACCGGCCTTATGGCTTCAGTCACCGGCGCAATGGCAGCGGATCAGTGCGGTGGGGCGTCCTGGTATGGACCAGGTTTCCACGGCAAGAAGACGGCCTCGGGCGAGCGGTTCAATGAGAATGCCATGACCGCGGCCCACAAGACTCTCCCCCTCGGCACGGTCGTGAAAGTCACGAACCAGCGCACGGGCAAGTCGATCAAGGTCACGATCAACGACCGCGGTCCTTTCGCCAAGGGCCGCATCATCGACCTCAGCAAGGCAGCCGCTGCCAAGCTCGGCACCAAGAATGCGGGTGTCGGCAAAGTGTGCGTCGCCAAGCTCTAACGACCGAATTGCGCTCAGGACAGGGTTGAGACCTGCCCATTTCGAGTGCGCGGCCAAAGGAGCGAGATCAGGAAAAGTTGCAGACTTTTCCGGTTCGATCTCGTGACATGCTCCAATGGCCGACCGGTTCACAAAATCAGGGGTCGCCCGGGTGAGACGGGCGGCCCCTTTGTTTTAAAGATCGTTCGCCGCGTTGAGCTCGCCGGTCGTCAGCCCATCCCCTTCGGGATCGAGCGGATGCGGCTCCGCCCCGATGATCGCCTCGATATCCACCGCCAGCTTGGTGAGATCGAGATCGGCAACCTTTTCCACCGGCTGCCGCTCAAACGCATGCTTCAGCGCTTCCTCGATCAGCTGGGTGCGCTGGGCCTCGTCAACCGCCATTGCCATCGATCTTGATCCCTCCCTCGTCGACGCGGATCTCCAGCGCCGGCTTCTGCGATTCTTGGTAGGCGATATAGATGCCGAAGCCGACGGCCAGTGCCGCGAGCACTGCGATAACGGTGTAAAGCGAAGTTCTGCTCATGCCGGGTCCCCTGACGCTGTTCAGAGGGTGCAACGCATCAGCCCGGCGGCTGGTTCAATCGGCGATGGCGCGAAGTGCCCCAACAAACGCGGCGATCCCCGCGTCGAGCCCAGCCGAGTTGTCGATGATCTGAGGCACGATCCCTTCCGGCACCGGCGCGCCCTCGCGCTGCAGCCGGGCCTCGATGTCCTCGGCGCTTTCCCGGCCGCGTCCGGCGAGGCGCTTCGCCCGCACTTCCGGCCGCGCCGTCACCAGCAGCACATGGCAGCTGGGATATTTCTCGATCGCCCGCTCGATCACCTTGCGCGAGGTGTTCACCACCACGATCCGCCCGGCCACCATTGCGGCGTCGATCGCCGCCGGCACACCGTAGCAGAGCCCGTGGGCCTCCCAATCCAGCGCATAGGCGCCGCGCAGCTTCTGCCGGCCGAACTCGTTGACGTCGACGCTGTCATGATCCTCGAGCTCGACCATCGCGGTGCGCGTCACCACGCGGCGCGGGAAGCTGAAGCGCAGATCGTCGGCGAGGGCCGCCTTGGCCGCGCCGATCAGCGTATCCTTGCCGGCGCCCGACGGTCCGACGACGAGGACGAGGGCACCGTGGCTCATCAGCTGACCCGCTTGCCCTGCCGCCACACCGCGCGCACCACCGGCACCGGGTCGGTCCGCCGCACCCGCACCAGGTCGGCGCGCTTGCCGACGGCAATCTCGCCGCGATCGTTGAGATGCGCCGCCGCTGCCGGCCGCGAGGTCACCATGCCCACCGACTCCGGCAGCGTGATGCTGTCGGCCACTTCCGGCAACAGGAACGCCGCATAGATCAGCGAGAACGGCACATAGTCCGAGCTCAGCACATCGAGCACGCCGGCCCGCGCCAGCTCGGCCGCCGAGATATTGCCGTTATGCGATTTGCCGCGCACCACGTTGGGCGCCCCCATCAGCACCGCCATGCCGGCCTCGTGGCAGGCGCGCGCCGCTTCCATGGTGGTGGGGAACTCGGCAATCGCCATGCCGTCACGCACCGCTTCGTCGACATGCGCGACCGTCGCGTCGTCGTGGCTGGCAAACGCCAACCCGATCTCGCGGCCGCGCTTCAGGATCGCAGCGCGGTTCTTGTCGGCATAGAGGTCCCGCTCGGCCTGCCGGTCGGCGATGTACTTGGCCATCTCGGCATCCGACAGGCGCAGCTTCTTCTGGTAATAGGCGATGTAGTGTTCGAGCGTGGTGTACTGCCGCGCCCCCGGCGTATGGTCCATCAGCGAGGCGAGCCCAACGATCGGGTTGCTGCAATTGTCCTCGAAGTGCTGCGCCACGTCGGGCGTCGCCAGCTCGCACCTCAAATGAATGTGGTGGTCGGCCCTCAGCCGGTCGCCGGCATCGGCCTCGGCCACCGCGTCCACCATGGCACGCACATCGGCGGTGATGTCGCCCACTTCTGGGTCCGAACCGATCCGCACCGCGTCGAACACCGTGGTGATGCCGGCGCCGGCAACCTGCGCATCATGGCTCTGCAGCGCCGCGATGGCGTTCCAGGTCACCCCCGGCCGGGGCCGGTAGTGGTTCTCGAAATGGTCGGTGTGGAGTTCGACGAGGCCCGGGATGACGTAGTCGCCTTCCATATCCTCGCCGGCCCGCACCGAGCCGGTGTCGATCGCCGCGACGACGCCGTCGCGCACCAGCACCGAGCCGGTCACCACCTCGTCGTTGAGAACGATACGAGCGTTAGCGAGCGCGAATTCGCTCATTGGCGGCCTCCCCGGTGAGAATGAAATCGCCGAGGCGCATGAAGGGCGCCCCCGGCTCAGGCTCGTGGAACAGCACTAACCGGTCCAGCATTGTTTCGGCTTCAGCGAGTGCTCCGAAATGCGCCGCGGCAGCGCGCGAATAGGCCTCGCGCTCATGCTCGGGCAGCCGGTCGGTCAGCGTCATGTGGAAACGGAACTGCTCGAACACGTACGGGTAGCCGAAGCGGTCCATCAGTTCGATCTGCCGCTCGCTCAGATGCCCGCCTTTCAGCCGCCGCTCCCGCTCTGCCGCCGACGGCAGCGCCCGGAACGGCTCGAACGCCTCGACAACTTCGCCGGCAAAGTCGGTGAGCTCACGCGGTTGGTCCGCCGGCACCAGCGCCAGGAAGCCGTCGATCAGGCTGAGTTTCAGCCGGCCGATCGCCACTGGCTCTGCCTCGGCGGCGAAATCGGCCAGCGCGTCCTCGAGCTCGGCACGCGATTTGTCCGCCGCCAGCGTCATCGGTGCCTTGATCGTCGCGTGGAAGCCGTAGCGCCGGGCCGACACGCTGCGGTCGAACAGCGCATCGCGCGAAGTGCCGGCGAGCGGCCCGTCGATTGTTGCTCCGGTTAGCGGATCGCGCCCCAGCCACTCCTTGGATTTCGCCCAAAGCGGCTCGGCCGCACCAGGGGCGTAGTAAATGGCAAAACGTTCGGGCATCGGGGACTTCAGGCTCGGCAAGGGACGGGGCTGACTAGCCCCGTTCGATGTCAGTTTTTTGTCAGTCCGGCAAGCTGTCCACTGCCTGGCTCAGGCGAGGCTCAGATGACGCGCGCCACGCAGTCAGCGGCCTGGTTCGCCGCGCCGTCCAGCACATTGTCCGCCACCAGCGTCTCACCGCCGGCCAACGGGTTCAGCAGCGCAAAGAAGCCGCGTTTGCCCTCGCTTCTCAGCTGCCACTTGATCCGGGTTCCCGGCGGCAGCGCCTCGGCGCTGTGATTGACCACGACGATGGCGTTCGGCTTGCCCGAAACGGCGCAACTCAGCTCGACATTGAGCCCGAAATGCCGGGTCTGCAGGGTCGGCTCAGCCACATAGTCGGAATCCCCGTCGCCACTGCTCGAGCTCGACGAGCCGGTATCGATGGCGCCCGGAGGGATCAGTCCATCGATCGGGCCGGTCCCGGCAGCGGGCCCGGTGCCATCGATCGGCGGCAGTCCGCCGCCGGGGTCGAGCGGCAGTACGTCGCCGGCGAAAGCCGCTCCCACCAGGGGAGACAACATCAGTGTCGCGAGCAACGCGCCCGCGAGAGGACGAATTCTATTCATTGTTGTTTCCTGCGCAGGCCCATCGATCGCGTCCACGATCGGTGCCTGACTATGTCGCTGGTTTCCTGCGGCGGCAACTGGGTCCTGACGCTTGAACTTCGCGTGAGGTGGCCATTTCGCCCTTGTTCAGCAAGACCAGCTGTTAACGTTGCGCATCGGACACAGACGAGGCCGGTGCAATTTTCTGCGCGCCTTTTAGCAGAAGCGAGCTGTACCGGGCATGAACGCGTTGCCGCATCTTCAGGCGCTTGCCTCGGCCGGGCGTCGCCGCCAATATCGCGGCAAATCAGCCCCCGGGACCTCATGGATCGCGACCTTCTCGAACGGCTCTATCACCGCGCCGTCGATGCCGCTCAGCCGCAGCACGCCATCGCTACGAACCTGCCGGACCCGCCAAGGGGACGGACCGTCGTCATCGGCGCCGGCAAGGCCTCGGCGCAAATGGCGCGCGCTTTCGAGCTGGCCTGGCCCGGGCCGATCCATAGCGGCCTGGTGGTCACCCGTTACGGCTACGGCACGCCCTGCGAGCGCATCGAGATCGTCGAGGCCGCTCACCCGGTGCCGGATATGTCCGGCTACCTCGCCGCCCGCCGGCTGATGGAAAAGGTCTCCGGCCTCGGCCATGACGACCTGGTGGTGGCGCTGATCTCTGGCGGCGGCTCGGCGCTGTTGCCGCAACCGGCGGCCGGTCTCAGCTTCGAGGACGAGCAGGCGGTCAACGAGATCCTGCTCGCCTCGGGCGCGCCGATCTCGGTGATGAATGTCATCCGCAACGAGCTCAGCGCCATTAAGGGCGGCCGCCTCGCCGCGCTCGCCTCGCCCGCCCGCGTCGCCACCCTCATCGTCTCCGATATCCCGGGCGACGACCCGTCGCTGGTCGCCTCCGGCCCGACCGTGCCGCTGAGTTCCGGCCGCGCCGAGGCCCGCCACCTCGCTTCGCTCTACCGGTTGAAGCTGCCCGCGGCGGCCGAGGAACTGCTGGCCTCCGATCTCAATGCCGCGCCGCGGGCCGGCGATCCGCGCTTCCAGCACAATACCGTCCGCATCATCGCGTCCGCCGCCCTGTCGCTGGAGGCAGCGGCCGCGGAGGCCCGGTCTGCCGGGCTCGAAGCCCATATCCTCTCCGACGCGATCGAAGGCGAAGCACGCGATGTCGCGTCGGTTCATGCCGCGCTCGCCCGAGAGATCAGGACCCGCAACCGTCCGTTCGCCAAACCCACGCTGCTGCTCTCGGGCGGCGAGACCACCGTCACTATCCGCGGCGACGGGCGCGGCGGCCGCAACGCCGAGTTCCTGCTGGCTTTCGCCCTCGCCATCGATGGCATCGAAGGCATCACCGCGCTCGCTGCCGATACCGACGGTATCGACGGGGCAGGGGACAACGCCGGCGCCCTCTGTGATGGCCACACAGCGGCAAGGATGCGCGCCGCCGGCATCGACCCGCGTCGGGCTCTCGCCAACAACGACGCCTACAATGCTTTCCGCGCCGTCGGCGGCCTGCTGCTCACCGGCCCCACCGGCACCAACGTCAACGATTTCCGCGCCATCATCGTGCGGTGAGAACGGCAGTAGGCAGTAGGCAGTAGCTAGCATACCCATCGACTGACGACTGCCGTCTTACTCCTCGACCCAGGAGTCGAACGTGCCGTCCTTGCTGAGGCGCGCCACCATGTAGCCGCCGCGCTGCCGCGGTCGCACCTCATAGTCATAGTCCTTGCCGTCCATCGCCCGCTGCAGGTTGGCAGCGCTCTCGGCGCTGTCCGCCGAGGCGAACACCTGCGGCACGCTGTTGCCTTCACTGACGAATGCCCGCGACATCACAACTCTCCCACCTGACGCCTCAGCATAGCCCACCTTAGGCAGCCGGACGATTTTCCTTTGCGAGGGAACTTCCCTTTCCTTCGCCCATGCCTTTAAGTGCCGCCCGCTTTCAGGGAGTGTTTCGGCAATGGCCAAAAAGAAGATCGCCGTCATCGGTATCGGCAAGATCGCGCAGGATCAGCACCTGCCGGTGATCGACAAGAGCCCGGATTTCGAGCTCGCGGCCTGCGTCTCGACCCGCGGCCTCGGCCATCGCGACGTGCCGGTGTTCAAGACCCCGGCCGAACTCTACAAGGCCATGCCCGAGGTGAAGCTGGTCGCCATCTGCACCCCGCCCGGCGTCCGCCACGCCTATGTGCGGCAGGCGCTCGATGCCGGCAAGGACGTGCTGCTGGAAAAGCCGCCGACCCCCACCATCACCGAGTTCGAGGACCTCGTCGCCTATGGCGAGAAGAAGGGCAAGGTGCTGTTCCAGACCTGGCACTCGCGCTACAACGCCGCCGTCGATACCGCCAAGCTGATCCTCAAGGATGAAGGCGTCGCCTCGCTTCGCATCGACTGGCGCGAGAGCGTCCGCAAGTGGCATCCGGGCCAGGAATGGGTGTGGGAGCCCGGCGGCTTCGGCGTCTGCGATCCGGGCATCAACGCCATGTCGATCTTCACCAAGATCATGCCGTTCCCGGTCTTTGTCGACAGCGCCAAGCTGAAGTTCCCGGCCAACCGCCAGACCCCAGTTGATGTCGAGATCGTCTTCAAGTCCGGCGAAAAGCACCAGCCCAAGCTCAGCGCCGGCTTCAACTGGCTCGAAGAGTCGGGCGAGATCTGGACCATCGCCATCGAGACCCGCAAGGGCACCCAGCTGAAGCTCGAGCGCGGTGGTACCGTGCTCACGGTCAATGGCAAGGAAACCGTCGCCAACCCCTCGTCGGAGTACGAGGCGATCTACGAGCGCTTCGCCAAGCTGCTCAAGAAGGGCAAATCCGAAATGGACGGCTCGCCTTTGCGGCTGATCGGCGATGCCTTCCTGCTCGGCGCCCGCGAGAACGTCGACGAGTTCCACTGGTAAGTCTGCCCGAAACGGTTGGCCCATTTACCGGCGTCATCCCCGCGGACGCGGGGATCTCCGTTTGGCCGCACGCTCCGCAAACAGAGGTTCCCGCTTTCGCGGGAAAGACTCTGTGGTGAGCTAGACATTTGGTGCACTGGCGTGTTGGGTTTCGGCTCGATAAAGCTACCATACCAGTTCGGAGGAGACCTGCCATGTACGAGACCTTCAACGGCTCGGCCCACCCGATGGCGCCGAAGGAAATCGCCATTACCGCCGTCCCCGAGGATGAGCGGGTCTGGGTGCCGCAGGCCGAGGGCGTCTGGTTCCGGCCGCTGTTCCTCAACACCCTGCAGGGCCAGTGGTGCAACCTGCTGCGCGTCCGCCGCGCCGGCATTCTGAGCCGCCACCTCCACCCCCAGCCGGTGCACGGCTATGTCATCAAGGGCCGCTGGCACTATCTCGAGCACGACTGGGTCGCCGAAACCGGCTCCTACGTGTTCGAGCCGCCCGGCGAGATCCACACCCTGACCGTCCCCGAGGACACCCCGGAGATGATCACCTTCTTCAACATCTCCGGCTGCATGGTCTATCTCGACAAGGACAACAAGCAGATCGGCTTCGAGGACGTCTTCACCAAGATCGACATGTGCAAGAAGCACTACGACAAGGTGGGGCTCGGGGCGGACTACGTGGACCAGTTCGTCAGATGAGCCACTGGGCATCCGAATTCTACACCGGCAAAACCGTCGTCATCACCGGCGGTACGTCCGGCATTGGCCAGGGCATCGGCCGCGCTTTCGCTGACGCCGGGGCGGTGGTGCATGTCACCGGCGCCACAGAGGCGGAGGTCGAGGCCGGCGCCGCGGCCGAGCCGCGTTTCCGCTACACCCAGCTCGATGTGCGCAATTCGGAGCAAGTCGCCGAATACGCCGCGACCTTTGGCAGTGTTGCCGCCCTGGTCAACTGCGCCGGGGTGAACCTCCGCGCCGCCGAGCATACCGTCGACGGTTTTGCGACCGTGATCGACATCAACCTCAACGGCTCGATGCGCACCGCCTATGCCTTCCGCGACAAGCTCGCCGGTGGCGCCATCCTCAACATCGGCTCGATGTTCTCGTTCTTCGGCGCCCCGCACGCCCCGGCCTATGCGGCGTCGAAGCACGCCGTCGCTGGCCTCACCAAGTCGCTCGCCACCGCCTTTGCCAAGGAGCAGATCCGCGTCAATGCGCTGGCCCCCGGCTGGATCGAGACGGCGATGACCGCGGTGCCGCGCGCCAACGAGGCGCGCAACGCCGAACTGATGGGCCGCACCCCGCTCGGCCGCTGGGGCACTCCGGCGGACCTGGCGCCCGCCGCCCTGTTTTTGTGTTCGCCGCTCGCCGGCTTCATCACCGGCGCGATCCTGCCGGTCGACGGCGGCTATCTCATCGCATGAGCGAGAGCATCAGCAGGAGCGTCGCGAGCATCGCGGCGCCGGAGCGGATCGAGTTCCACCGGGTCCAGTCCCTGAGGTAGGTGGCCCAGTAGGCCGCGCCCTCGGGGCTCGGGCCTTCGAACCTGGCCAGCCGGTTGTTCATCGGCACGTTGATCGCCATGGTCACGCCGAACGTCCCGATGACATAGACCAGCGCACCCGCAGCGGCCCACAGGCTGCCGCCGGTGACGAACACCGCCAGCACCAGCACCAGCCCGAGCACCGCTGTCCCCATGAAGGCGCCGAGAAAGCCGGCGTTGAGCACCGTCACGTTGATGGCGTTCATCACCGCAATGGCATTGGCTGCTGGCTGCCGGCCGATCGCCGGCATGATGAAGTTCGAGAAGCCGAAGAAGGTTCCGCCGATCAGCGCGGCGCCGAGCGCCACCACGATGCTGAGACTATCGATCCAGTTCATGCTTGCCTCCAGGCGCCCTTGGCTGCCGCTTCGCGCGCATAGTCGGTAACGTCCTTCGGCTGCCGGCCGAGCACGCGCTGCACCCCATCGGCGAGGGATTCGTTGCGGCCGTCCAGCACCTCGCTGAACAGCTCCTCAAGCAGCCCGGCGATTTCTTCGGGCATTTCGCTGCCGGCGAGCGAGTCGAGGAACTCATGGGCCGGCATGGTGCGGAACGTCACGTTGCTGCCGTTCGCCTGATTGATCTCGGCAACCACCTCGGCAAACGTCAATAGCCGCGGGCCGGTGACTTCATAGAGCTGGCCGATATGCCGGTCGTCGGTCAGCGCCGCGGTCACCACGTCGGCAATATCGTCGCAATCGACGAACGGCTCCCGCACCGTATCGACCGGCAGCGCCACTTCGCCCCCGAGCATCATCTCGAGGAACTGTCCTTCGTCGAAATTCTGGTTGAACCAGCTGGCCCGCACCACGGTCCAATCGGCGCTGGTGGCGAGCAGCTGCTGCTCGGCGCGCTGCGCCTCCGGCTCGCCGCGACCGGACAGCAGCACCAGCCGCTTCACCCCCAGCGACAGCGCCAGTTCCGTGATGTCGCCGATAGCCTCGGCCGCGCCCTTGATGGCGATGTCAGGGTAATAGGTGATGTAGGCGCTGCCGGCGCCCGTGAGCGCTGCCGCCCAGGTGCTGCGGTCGGTCCAGTCGAAGCCGGTCGAGCGCGAGGCCAGTCGCACCGGCAGGCCGCGGGCTTCGAGGCGCTCCGCAACGCGCGAGCCGGTCTTGCCGCGGCCACCAAGGATCAGGATTGGTTTGGTCAATTTCAGGCTCCTTCGCAAAACATGAGGAAAGCTCATGTTGCGGAACGTGATAAATCCTCATATTGTGAACGTCAAGCAGAAATGTGAGGATTGTTCACTTATGGCCGAAGCCGCCGAAACCACTGCCCCTGCACGACGCACTCCACAGCAGCAGCGCAGTCGCGAGCGGGTCGAGCGCATCCTCAACGCGGCTAAGGGGTTGATCGAGCGGAGTGGCAGCGACGCCATGAAGATGGGGGAACTGGCGGTCGCGGCGGAAATCTCGATCGGCTCGCTCTACCAGTACTTCCCCGACAAGGCGGCGGTGATCGGGGCGCTGGCCGAGCGCTACAATGAAGAGGGCCGGGCTTGCATTCGCGACGGCCTCGCCGGTGTCGGCGATGCACCTGGCTTCCGCCAGGCCTTCGGCGAGCTCATCGATATCTATTACGGCCTGTTCCTGGCCGAGCCGGTGATGCGCGACATCTGGTCCGGTACCCAGGCCGACAAATCGCTGCACGGCATCGACCTCGCCGACAGCCACGAGAACGGCGCGCTGGTCGGCGCCGTGCTGCAGCGGATCTATCCCGATGCCGATCCGGCGCAACTGCTCAACCGCGCCACCCTGGTGATGTATCTGGGCAGTGCCAGCATGCGCCTTGCCATTTCGGTGGGCCGCGAGGAAGGCGACGCCTACGTCGCCAACTTCAAGCGCATGGCAATCGCCGAGCTACTCGGCGACTGACGCCGCCGTCGGCGGCACGCGTGGCGCACAGAAATACAGCGCCTGGTTGATCACGTAGAGCGAGCCATCGAGCGTGATGCCGTTCCTCGGCAGGTCCGGTCCGGCTTTCGGGTCGAGATAGGCGAGCCCGCCATTCTTCAACGCCTCGAGCAGCGGCGTCACGTCGCCCTCGATGCGGGCGTGATAGGGCGAGCCATCCGGCTTGGCGTCGACCTCGTGCCCATCTTCCTTGTCGATATCGATGCGCCATCGCCCGGCGTCGCCGCCGAGCCGGCTGGTGTAGAAATGTACACCGACCTCGAAATCGTCCTCGCAGCGCACCGCGAGGCAGACGAATTCCTTCGGCGTCGATCCCGCCGCACAGCCCAGAGCGGCCCGGTCGCCTTCGCCCACGAGCGGCGAATAGTGCCAGCCGGCTTCCTGAGCGAGGGCAGGGGCGGCGAGGGCGGCGAGCGCCCCAGCCAGCAGCACTGTGGAGGCGGCCGTCGAGGTCACTTGCCGGCGTCCGTCAGCAGTTTCAGGTCATCGACGCTCAGCGTCAGGTTGGCGCCGCGCATCAGGCTCTGCACCTGCTCGACCGAGGTCGCCGAGGCGATCGGCGCGCCGACGCCGGGCTGCGCCGCGATCCACGCCAGCGTCACCTCGGCTGGCAGCGAACCGGTACCTGTGCTGACCGCGTCGAGCGCCTCGAGGATGCGATAGCCTTTGGGGTTGAGATATTTCTCCACCACGGTCTGGCCGCGCGGGCTCTTCTGCGCGTCGGCGGCGCTGCGATATTTTCCGGCGAGGAAGCCGCGGGCGAGGCTGAAATAGCCGATCCCGGAGACCCCCTCGGCCACGCAGGTCGCCTGCACCTCCTCGAACTTGGCCCGATCGTAGAGGTTGAACTCGTTCTGGATCGTCTCGTAGCGCGCGGTGCCGTTGGTCTTCGAGATGCCGAGAGCTTCGCTCAACAGCGCCGTGTCCTGGTTGGACGAGCCGATATAGCGGACCTTGCCAGCCTTCACGAGCTTGTCGAGCGCCGCGAGCGTCTCTTCCTGCGCCGTATTCGGGTCGGGCCAATGCGTCTGGTAGAGATCGATATAGTCGGTTTGCAACCGCCGAAGCGACGCGTCGACTTCCTCCTCGATCCATTTGGCGCTGAGGTCGCGGTGCCCCTGACCCATGTCGGAGCCGACCTTGGTGAACACCAGCACCTTGTCGCGATTGCCGCGCGCCTTCATCCAGTTGCCGATAATCGTCTCGGATTTGCCCTTGCCGTAGCTGTCGGCGGTATCGAGCGCGGCAAAGCCACCATCGAGGAAGGCGTCGAGCACCGGATAGGCGGCCTGCTCCTCGAGCGTCCAGCCCAGCACGTTGCAGCCGAAAACCAAGGGGTCGATGAAAAGTTCGGTGCGGCCGAGGCGGCGCTTGCTCATGGGGATCTCCAATATGGGCGAGGGGGTAGCAAGGAAGGTGGTCGAGCCTAGCCTTGCCATCCATCGGCGACAAGCGATGGACGTCTCAGCCCTTGGGCTGAATCAGGTCCCACTTATTGCCGTAGAGATCCTCGAACACCGCCACCGAACCATAGGCCTCGTGCCGTGGCGGCTCGAGGAACCGTACCCCGCGTTCCAGGTAATTGGCGTGGTCCCGGGCGAAGTCGTCGGTCTCGAGAAAGAACCCCACCCGCCCGCCGGTCTGCTTGCCGACATGGCTCGCCTGCGCTGGTCCGTCCGCCTTGGCCAGCAGCAGTTTTGCCCCGCCGCCAACTGGCGCCACCGTGACCCAGCGCTTGCCGCCACCCATGTCGAGATCGCTCGTGAGCGCGAATCCGAGCTTCTCGACATAGAACGAGATGGCCTCGTCATAGTCGGCGACGACGAGGGCGATTGTGGCGATCGACTGGCTCATGCGCGGATCATTTGCGGCACCGGTCGCTTGCCGTCAATCGCTCCGATGTGAAATCGATCTCAGTTGCGCAACCGCTTTACCTCCAGAGAAACTCAGCTTTGCGGCGATCGGCCCATTGTTGAAACGGCATTGCGTATGACGGGGCTTTGACCAACCGGTCAAACTGGGCCATTGCGTGGCGGAAGAAAAAGCGCTTTGTTGCGCGCCAAGCTCCGGCCGGCAGAAGGGACTCTGCCTTGAATGCCGGGGCGCAATGCTTTTCGGGAGACAACCATCATGCATTTGATGAAAACCCTGCTCGCCGCCACTGCGCTCGTCGCGGTGATGGGCGGCAGCGTCTATGCCAAGCAGCTCGTATTCTGCTCGGAAGCCTCGCCGGCGCACTTCGACCCCGGTCCGACCACCGGTGGTAACGACTTCGACGCCAGCTCGCGCGCCATCTATGACCGCCTCGTCGAGTTCGAGCATGGCGGCACCGCCGTCATTCCGGGCCTTGCCGAGAGCTGGGAAGTTTCGGCTGACGGGCTCGAGTACACCTTCAAGCTGAGGCCCGGTGTGAAGTTCCACACCACCTCGTACTTCACCCCGACCCGCGACCTCACTGCCGACGACGTGATCTTCTCGCTGGAACGCCAGTGGAAGGAAGACAATGCTTGGAACAAGTACCTCGAGGGGATCTCCTGGGACTATTTCCAGGGCATGGATATGCCCAAATTCCTGAAGTCGGTCGAAAAGGGCGCTGACGACCTCACCGTCGTAATCACGCTGAACGAGCCCAACGCGCCGATGATCGCGAACCTCGGCATGGACTTCGCCTCGATCGTGTCGAAGGAATACGCCGACCAGCTGCTGGCCAAGAACGACCCGGCCGCTCTCGCCGATTTCTCCAACAAACCGGTCGGCACCGGCGCCTTCGTGTTCGTCGACTACCAGACCGACGCCGTCATCCGTTACCAGGCCTTCGCCGACTATTGGCGCGGCAAGGTGGCGATCGACGACCTGATCTTCGCCATCACCACGGATCCCGCGGTGCGTGCGCAGAAGCTGAAGGCCGGCGAATGCGACATCATGAGCTATCCCGCCCCGGCCGACGTGGCTGGCCTGCAGGATGATGCCAACCTCCAGGTGCTGGAGCAGGAAGGCCTCAACATCGGCTACATGTCGTACAATACGACGGTTGCCCCGATGGACAACGCCAACGTCCGCAAGGCGCTGTCGATGGCCATCAACAAGACGGCGATCGTCGACGCGGTCTATGAGGGCGCTGGCCAGGTGGCCAAGAACCTGATCCCGCCGACCATGTGGTCCTATGACGACAAGATCGTCGACACCACCTACGACCCGGAAGGCGCCAAGAAGCTCCTCGCCGACGCCGGTGTGTCAGGCCTGACCCTCGACCTGTGGGCCATGCCGGTTTCGCGTCCGTACAACCCGAACGCGCAGCGCGTAGCCGAACTGATCCAGGCTGACTGGGCTGCCGTCGGCGTCACCGCGAACATCGTCACCTACGAGTGGACCGAGTATCGCGAGCGCGGCAAGAAGCCGGACCGCCCGGGTGCGTTCCAGATCGGTTGGACCGGCGACAATGGTGATCCGGATAACTTCTTCGCGACCTTGTTCTCCTGCTCGGCCATTGGCGTTTCCAACTACTCGAGCTGGTGCAACGACGACTTCGAGAAGGTCATCCAGGACGCCAAGAAGGTCTCCGACCAGGCTGAGCGTACTGCGCTCTACACCAAGGCCCAGGAAATCTTCAAAGCCGAAGAGCCGGCGATGACCATTGCCCACTCCAAGGTCTTTATGCCGATGAACAAGCGCGTCGTGGGTTACACCATGGATCCGCTCGGCATTCACCGCTTCGACAACGTCGACGTGACCGAATAATTAGAGATAGAGTTCAAGGGGCGGCGCCAGCATCGGCGCCGCCCCTTGGCGTACCCAATGCTGCGATTCATCCTCCAGAAACTCGCTCTGATCGTGCCGACCATCATCGGCATCACCATTGCGTCGTTTGCCTTCATCCGCCTGCTGCCGGGCGACCCCATCCT
Organism: Devosia insulae DS-56; assembly: GCF_000970465.2. Classification (GTDB taxonomy): domain Bacteria; phylum Pseudomonadota; class Alphaproteobacteria; order Rhizobiales; family Devosiaceae; genus Devosia_A; species Devosia_A insulae. The sequence continues at coordinate 19,720 of NZ_LAJE02000357.1, read as the reverse complement.
TGCGATGGCCAGCCAATATGGCGTCACCCCCGAACGCTATGAAATCCTCAAGCACCAGTACGGCTACGACCTGCCGATCTGGCAGCAGTATTTCAACTACGTGGGCGGCATCCTGCAGGGCAATTTCGGCATCTCGCTCGCCACCAAGCGCCCGGTGATCGAGGAGTTCATGACGCTGTTCCCGGCCACGGTCGAGCTGGCGCTGTTCGCTATCCTGATCGCCGTTGCCCTCGGCATTCCCGCCGGCATCTTCGCTGCCATCAAGCGCGGCTCGTGGTTCGACCAGATCACCATGGGCGTGGCGCTGACCGGCTATTCGATGCCGATCTTCTGGTGGGGCCTGCTCCTCATCATCTTCTTTTCCGGCTATCTCGGCTGGACTCCGGTCTCGGGCCGCATCGCGGTCAGCTTCTTTTTCCCGCGCGTCACCGGTTTCATGCTGATCGACAGCCTAATCGCCGGCAAACCCGCCGGGTTCGTGTCGGCGCTCCGCCATCTCATCCTTCCCGCTGTAGTCCTCGCCACCATCCCGCTCGCCGTCATTGCGCGGCAAACCCGCTCGGCCATGCTCGAAGTGCTGGGCGAGGACTATGTGCGCACCGCTCGCGCCAAGGGGCTCGAGCCCAGCCGCGTCGTCGCCGTCCACGCCTTCCGCAACGCGCTGATCCCCGTGGTCACCACGATCGGCCTGCAAGTCGGCCTGCTGATGGGTGGCGCCATCCTGACCGAGACGATTTTCTCCTGGCCGGGCATTGGCAAGTGGATGATCGACTCGATTTCGAAGCGCGACTACGTCTCGGTGCAGTCGGGCCTGCTGCTCATCGCGTTGATCGTCATGGCGGTGAACCTCATCGTCGACATCCTCTACGCCGTCATCAACCCACGCATCAGGGTGCAGTGATGGCCGCAGAAACCACCACCACGACCTCAGCCGCTCCCGGCCGCTTCAGCGGTCTGCGCGAGTTCTGGTACTATTTCTCGATGAACCACGGCGCCGTGCTCGGCCTCGCCGTGTTCCTGCTGCTGATCCTCGTCGCGATCTTCGCCCCGGTGCTGGCGCCGTTCCCGCCTGATCAGCAGTTCCGCGAGTTCATCCGCATGGCCCCATCCTGGGCCGGCGGCACGCAGCCGCAGTTCTTCCTCGGCACCGACGAAGTCGGCCGCGATATCCTGTCGCGCCTCATCCATGGCGCTCGCTTCTCGCTGTTCATTGGCTTTTTCGTGGTCGTCCTCGCGATGATCACCGGCGTGACCTTTGGCCTCCTCGCCGGCTACTTCCGCGGCTGGGTCGATGCGATGATCATGCGCGTGATGGATATCATCCTCGCGTTTCCCTCGCTCCTGCTGGCGCTGGTGATGGTCGCCATCCTCGGGCCTGGCTTGCTCAACGCCATGCTGGCCATCGCGCTGGTGCTGCAACCGCATTTCGCCCGCCTGACCCGCGCTGCCGTGCTCAGTGAAAAGAGCCGCGAATACGTCACCTCGGCCAAGGTCGCCGGCGCCGGCCATCTGCGGCAGATGTTCATCACCATCCTGCCCAACTGTCTCGGACCGCTGATCGTCCAGGCGACGCTCAGCTTCTCCAACGCCATCCTCGATGCCGCGGCGCTCGGCTTCCTCGGTATGGGCGCGCAGCCGCCGACGCCGGAATGGGGCACCATGCTGGCCCGGGCCCGCGAGTTCATCACCAGCGCCTGGTGGATCGTCACCATGCCCGGCCTTGCCATCCTGATCACGGTTCTCGCCATCAACCTCGTCGGCGATGGCCTGCGCGATGCGCTCGATCCCAAGCTCAAGCGGAGCTGAGACGATGCACCTGCTCGAAGTCAAAAACCTCACCGTCAGCTTCGATACCTCGGTAGGCGTGTTCAACGCCGTCAAAGGCATCGACATCCATGTCGATGCCCGCGAGGTGCTGGCCATTGTCGGGGAATCCGGCTCCGGCAAGTCGGTCGCCATGCTGGCGGTGATGGGGCTGTTGCCGCCCACCGCGACCGTCAGCGCCGACAAGATGACGTTCGACGGCAAGGACCTGCTGGCCATGTCGGCCGCCGACAGGCGCAAGATTATCGGCAAGGACGTTGCCATGATCTTCCAGGAGCCGATGACCAGCCTCAACCCCTGCTTCACGGTGGGCTTCCAGATCGAGGAAGTGCTGCGCTTCCATCTCGGCATGGACAAGGCCAAGCGCCGTGCCCGCGCCGTCGAACTGCTCGACCAGGTCGGCATCCCCAACCCGGCGGAGCGGCTGAAATCCTACCCGCACCAGATGTCGGGCGGCCAGAACCAGCGCGTCATGATCGCCATGGCCATTGCCTGCAACCCCAAGCTGTTGATCGCCGACGAGCCGACCACCGCGCTCGACGTCACCATCCAGAAGCAGATCCTCGATCTCCTGGTTCGGCTGCAGGCCGAGCACGGCATGGGCCTGATCATGATCACCCACAATATCGGAGTCGTCGCCGAAACCGCCGACCGCGTCGTGGTGCAGTACAAGGGGCGCAAGATGGAAGAGGCGGGCGTGCTCGAGCTCTTCACCGCGCCAAAAAGCTCTTACACCCGCGCGCTGCTGGCGGCGCTGCCTGACAATGCCACTGGCGACCGGCTGCCCACCATTACCGGCACCAACTTTGAGGAGGCCGTGTGATGGCCACCGTCCTCGAAGCCAAAAACCTGGTTCGCGACTATCACATCGGCGGCACGCTGTTCGGCGGCGGCCGCACCGTGCATGCGGTAAAGGGCGTCAGCTTCAAACTCGAGCAGGGCAAGACCCTCGCCATTGTCGGCGAGTCCGGTTCGGGCAAGTCGACGCTGGCGCGCATCCTGACGCTGATCGACCGGCAGACCGACGGTGAGCTGCTGATCGATGGCGAGACCATCGACATCAAGAAAACCGGCGTCACCGCCGCCATGCGCCGCAAGGTGCAGATCGTCTTCCAGAACCCTTACGGCTCGCTGAACCCGCGTCAGAAGATCGGCAACGTGCTGATGGAGCCGCTGCTGCTCAACACCGACATGCCGGCCGCCGAACGGCGCGAGCGCGCCCTCGATATGCTGGTCAAGGTCGGGCTGCAGCCCGAGCACTTCAACCGCTATCCGCACATGTTCTCGGGCGGCCAGCGCCAGCGCATCGCCATCGCCCGCGCCATCATCCTGAAGCCCTCGCTGCTGGTGCTGGACGAGCCGGTCTCCGCGCTCGACCTGTCGGTGCAGGCGCAGATCCTCAACCTCCTCGCTGACCTGCAGGACGAGTTCGGGCTCACCTACGTGTTCATCAGCCACGACCTCAGTGTGGTGAAATACATCGCCGATGAGGTGATGGTGATGTACCTGGGCGAGGCTGTGGAGCAGGGGACTCGCGACAAGCTGTTCTCCAACCCCGAGCACCCCTACACCCGCTCGCTGTTCGCCGCGACGCCACGCGCCGATGTCGAGAGCATCAAGGCGCGGCTGGCCAAGAAGGCGGCTCTGGCTTCCGCCTGATCTGCCCTGACACTTTAAGCCGGTGTTAAGCCAGGGCCCGTAGCGTTTGGCGAAGCGTCCTATGCCGGTGTCACGACTTGCCCAAAGCTGCCAAAAGCACGTCGGCTTCGGCTGCTAGCGCCCGCAAGCCGGCGCGCCGATCGGCATTGCTGAACTTCACCTTTTGGATCGCCTTGCCGGCGGTCGCCGTTTATTTCGGCGTCTGTGCGCTGGTGTTCGTCGCCATGCACCTGATGAGCGCCGAGATGAACGCCATCGACTCCGATCGCGGCAAGAGCGCTATCGCCGCCGCCGTCGAGTCCCTGGTGGTTGGTCTCGCCGAGAGCACCGCCGACGAGGCGACCTGGACGGAGGCCTATATCAACACCTATATCGAGCCCAACCCGGCCTGGCTCGATAGCGTCTGGGGCGCCACCGCGCGCATCTCCGATACCTACGACACCGCCATCCTTACCGATGTGAGCGGCAACATCATCTTCGGCGAAACCAGCCGCGGACCAGTGACCGGTGCGCTCGCCGACCTGTTCAGTGGCGTGCCGCAACTGCTCGAGCGGCTCGAGGCCGGCATCGCCAAGGCTGGGGACGATGCGACCGTCTCCAACCTGTCGCGCAACGCCCGCGGCGCCGCCGCTCTCGCCGGCGCGGTGGTGCACGGCAATTCCGGCCAGGCCAGCATCCCGCGCGAGCAGCGCCGCGTGCTCTGGCTCGCCCGCCAGCTCGACGACATCATGCTGCGCGACGTCGCGACCCGTTTCCAGCTGCCGCTGCCGCGGCTCGTCGAGGTGCCCAAGCCCGATCACGACGCGATGGCGCTCACCGACGCGGCGGGAGCTGATATCGCCACCATCGACTGGCCGCCGCGCCGCCCGGGCGATCCGGCCTATGCCCACACCGCCACCATCGCTGTGCTGGTGATGCTGATCATCGGCGTCTTGATCTTCGTTGTCCTCGCCGCCTTTCGCCACTCGATCAAGCTGCGCACCGCCTCCGAAGAGCGCGACTGGTACAATGCCCGCTATGACGGGACGACCGGCCTGTTGAGCCGCTTCGGCCTCGAAGAGCACATCGCCCAGTCGATCCCCAAAAAGCGCGGTGAGCTGCCGGTCGCCGTCAGCCAGATCAATGTCGATGGGCTGCAGGATGTCGTCGGTCTTTATGGTCGCGAGGCCGCCAACGAGCTGCTGGCCGCACTGGCCGAGCGTTTCGAGACCATCACCGATGGGCAGGCGGTGCTCGCCCGCACCGGCCCGACCGAGCTGTCGCTCGCCCGTCTCGGCGACGATGCCGGTGAGAAAATCCGCGGTTTCGCCGACCGCATCCTCGCCGGCGCCAGCGAACCGGTGCCGGTCGGCAACCTCAAGCTGAAGATCGGGCTGAGCATTGGCGTCGTCGATGCGCCGACGCGCCGTGATAACGTTGGCAACTTGATCCGCATGGCCGAGACAGCGGTGGCGCGGGCCCGCGAGACTGGCGGAAATCACACCGTGGCCTACGATCCCGCCATCGAGGATGAGCGCCGCCGCCGCATCGAGCTGCAGGCCGATATCCGTCGCGGCCTGGAGGCCGGCGAGTTCGATCTCGAGTATCAGCCGATCATCGATTTCCGCACCCAGGCGATCCTCGGCGTCGAGGCGCTGATGCGCTGGAACCGCCGCGCCGCCGGTCCGATGGGGCCTGGCGAGTTCATCCCGGCCGCCGAAGCCTCCGGCCTCATCGACGATCTCGGCATGTTCGCGCTGCGTCGCGCCATCGAGGAGATCGGCCCGCTGGGCGATCTGAAGATTTCGGTCAACGTCTCGCCGGCCCAGCTCCGCAACCCGACGCTGCCGCAGACAGTGTTTGCGACCCTCGACGAATGGGGCGTCACCGCCAGCCGGCTGCAGCTGGAAGTGACCGAGTCCTTCCTCGTCTCCCACCCCGATCGCGCCATCCGGCTGATCGAGCAATTGCGCCAATCCGGCATCGTCATCGCACTCGATGACTTCGGTACCGGTTACTCGTCGATCGGTTACCTGAAGCAGTTCCGCTTCGACCGGGTGAAACTCGACCGCTCGCTGGTCGCCGACATCGACAGCGACCCGGTGCAGGCGGCTCTGGTCGAATCCACCATGATCTATGCTTTCGCCATGGGCCTAGCGGTCACCGCCGAAGGCGTCGAGCGCCGCGAGGAAGCCGCGCTGCTCTCCCGCCTCGGCTGCCGCGAGTTCCAGGGCTACCTGTTCGCTCGCCCACTGCGGCTGGCGCAACTCGAGCGCCTGCTGCAGGGCGAGCAGGCTCTGCGTCAGGCGAGCTAGAGGGGAGCGAATAGCCAATAGCGAATAGCGAATAGCCAACAAGAGGGGTTGCTTGAGCGGGTCGTTCTGGGAACGCTACTCGCTACTCGCTACTCGCTACTCGCTACTCGCTACTCGCTACTCGCTACGCTGCCTAAGCCGCCGCCCGGCACTCCGCACACCGGCCGCGCAGCTCGATCGTCGTCCGCTCCAGCCCGAAGCCGGTTTCCCCGGCCCAGGCTGCGAGCAGGGCCGTCACTTCCGGGTCGGCGAACTCATCCACCCGCCCGCAACTCGAGCAGATGGCGAAGGCCGCCGTGCCGCTGGCGCGGCCGTGGCAGTTGGCGTCGGCACAGCAGACGAAGGCATTGAGCGATTCCAGCCGGTGCGCCAGCCCGTGCTCGATCAGTTTTTCCAGCGCCCGATACACCTGCAGCGGCGCGCGCAGACCCTCGTCGCGCAGCTTGTCGAGAATGTCGTAGGCCGAGAGCGGCGCTTCGGCATTGTTGAGCGTCGTCAGCACCAGTTCCTGGTTGCGCGTCAGGTCGCGCGGCCGCTCGTGGTGGTGGGCTTCGTGGCTATGGGCCATGGCTCAGGCCTCCCGTCTGGCGCGCCACAGGTGCACCGGCAGCGCGATGGAAATGAGGAACAGCACAAGTGCCGCAACGACGATGGACGGGCCGCTTGGGGTGTCGAAGCGCAGCGAGCCGAACAGCCCGCCCGCCACCGCCAGCGCCCCGATGCCGGCCGAGATCAGTGCCATCTGCTCGGGCGTGGCGCTCAGCCGCCGTGCCGTTGCCGCCGGGATGATCAGCAGCGCCGTGATCAGCAGCACGCCGACGATCTTCATGGCGATGGCGATCACCGAAGCGAGCAGCAGCATGAAGACGATTCGCGTCACCTCGGGCCGCATGCCCTCGGCCTCCGCCACCTCGGCGTTGACCGTCGCCGCCAGCAGCGGCCGCCACATCGCCGCGAGCACCGCAAGGATCACCAGCCCGCCCAGGTAGATCACCACGATATCGGTGACCGATACGGCGAGGATGTCGCCGAACAGAAACCCCATCAGGTCGACCCGGATGCCGCTGAGGAACGCCACCACGAGGCCGATCGCCAGCGCCGAATGGCTGAGGATGCCGAGCAGCGCGTCGGTCGACAGCGTCTGTCGCCGTTGCAGCAGCAACAGCGCTCCGGCGACGGCGGCGGCGATGATGAACACCCCGAGCGTCATGTTCACCTGCAGCACCAGGCTCAGCGCCACACCGAGCAGCGCCGAATGCGCCATGGTGTCGCCGAAATAGGCCATGCGCCGCCAGACAATGAAGCAGCCGAGCGGTCCGGTCACCAGCGCCAACCCGATGCCGGCGATAACCGCCCGGGTGAAGAAGTCCTCAAGCATGGCGGTGCCCTTCATGGTCGTGCTCGTGCACATGCTCATGCGCGTCGACGATCCGCCCGTCCGCCTCCTCGACCCGCCCGTCTGGCAGGTGGGTGTGGTCGTGATGGTGCTGGTACACCGCCAGCGCATTGGCCGCTCGGGCGCCGAACAGGCTGAGATATTCCGGGCTCCGCGCCACCGATTCCGGCGTGCCGCGGCAGCAGACATGGCCGTTGAGGCAGATCACCGTATCGGTTGCCGCCATCACCACGTGCAGGTCATGGCTGATCAACAGGATGCCGCAGCCGGTTTCGTCGCGGATCTGGCCGATCAGGTCGTAGAGCGCCACTTCGCCGGAGAAGTCGACACCCTGCACCGGCTCGTCGAGGACCAGGAGATCAGGCTTCCTGATCATCGCCCGCGCCAGCAAAGCCCGCTGGAACTCGCCGCCCGAGAGGTGCTGCACTTCGGCATTGGCGAGGTGCACCACGCCGGTCGCGGCCAGCGCCGCATCGATCTCCGCCTTGGGGTAGCTGCCGGTCAGCGACATCAGCCGCCGCACCGTCAGCGGCATGGTCCAGTCGATCGAAAGCTTCTGCGGCACATAGCCGATCCTGAGCCCCGACTTGCGCGATACCGAGCCGGCATCGGGCTTCAGCACCCCGGTGACCAGCTTCGCCGTGGTCGATTTGCCTGAGCCGTTCGGCCCGATCAGCGTGACGATCTCGCCCTTGCGGATCGTCACGTCCACGGCCTCGACCAGCCAGCGGCCATCCCGCCGCACACCGGCGCCGGCCACATCCACCAGCACCTCGTGCCCTCGATGCACATCCATGAAATTCACGATTCCGTCTCTTGCTGACGTTCTACCATTACGTTATAGCGTAACACATCGATAGCGTAATGTCATAACATATCGCGCATTCGAGCTGTGTTTCAAACAGGGGTCTTCCGATGCAGAAACCATTCTTCCTGGCGCTCGCTGCGGCGCTCAGCTGGCCCACCCTGGCGCTTGCCGAGGTGCCCAGCGTCGTCGCCACCATCAAGCCGCTGCATGCGCTGGTCGCTGCGGTGATGGGAGATCTCGGAACGCCCGCCCTCATCGTCAAGGGCGCTGCCTCGCCGCACAGCTACAGCTTGAAACCCTCCGACGCGCAGGCGCTGCAATCGGCCAATCTGGTGTTCTGGACCGGTCACGGCCTCGAGCTCTTCCTCGAGGATTCGATCGACACGCTGGCGCCCAAGGCCACCATCGTCGAGCTGAGCAAAGCCCCCGGCATCGAGCTGTTGCCGCCGCGCGAGACCGGCACCTTCGAGCATCACGATCACGGTGAGGAGGAGCATGCGGGCGAGGCGCACGAGCATGAGCACGGCGAGGAACAGGACCTGCATTTCTTCCTTGATCCCGGCAACGCCAAGGTGATGGTCGCGGCCATCGCCGACAGCCTCATCGCTGCCGATCCCGAGCACGCCGATATTTACCGCGCCAATGCCGCAAAGGAGACCGCCGACCTCGACGCCCTGATCGCCGAAACCGCGGCCAGCCTCGCCCCGATCAAGGATCGCCCCTTCGTCGTCTTCCACGATGCCTACCAGTATTTCGAGAAGCGCTTCGGACTGAACGTCGCCGGTTCGGTCACCCTCAGCCCCGAAATCGCTCCGGGCGCCGACCGCATCAATGAAATCCGGGCCAAGCTGAAGACCCTCGATGCCGCCTGCGTTTTCGCCGAGCCGGTGTTCGACCCGCGCATCGTTACCGTGCTCACCGAGGGCACCACGGCCAAGCAGGGCGTGCTCGACCCCGAGGGCGCCAACCTCGATGAGGGCCCTGGCCTCTACCACCAACTGATCGAAAACCTCGCCACCAGCCTTAAGGCCTGCCTCGCGCAGTAGCCTCGGGGGCCGCCGCGCCACCCGGCGGCCCTCATCCCCTCCTGCTCGCCGATACCCCCGCGCGCCACCCGGCGCGCGAACCCTTCCGCTCGACTCGATTCACCTAGGGAGACTGCCGATGCTGCGCCTGCTGCACCACCTGATCCTGCCTGCCATGGCCCTGTCGTTCTGCGCCACCTCTGCCTTTGCCGAAGAGGAAGCCACCTTCTGGCGGCTGTTCGTCGCCGATCACGCCAAGCCGCTGGTCACCGCCATCGACCTCGGCACCGACCAGGTCTCCGGCAGCTTCGAGCTGGGCAGCCCGGCAAGCCTCTACACCACCCCGAGCAAGGCCGCCGTCTATGCGGTGCAGGGCGAGGCCGACCGTGTCTCCGCCATCGCCTCCGGTATTGCACTGGGCGACCACGGCGATCATGCCGACCTCGAGGTCAGTGCGCCGAAGCTGCTCGATGCCAACGTCACCGGGGACAAGCCGGTGCACTTCGTCGAGCACCATGGCGACATCGCGCTGTTCTTCGATGGTGAAGGCGTCGCCCGCTTGCTTTCCGAGAAGGACTGGCTCGGCGGCGATGCTGCGACTCGCGACCTGAAGGTTGCCGCTCCGCACCACGGCGTCGCCGCGCCGCTCGGCCAATACACGCTGATCTCGCGCCCCAGCGCCGAAGACCCCAAGGCGCTGCCGGTTGGCATCGATGTCTATGGCGCCGACGGCACCACTATCGGCGATCTCCATGCCTGCCCGGACCTGCATGGCGAAGCCAGCTCCGGCGACACCCTCGCCATCGCCTGCGCCGCCGGCCTGTTGCTGGTGAAGGCAGCCAAGGATGGCCCAGAGCTGCAGCTGCTGCCCTATTCGACCAGCCTGCCGGAGGGCAAATCCACCACGCTGCTCGGCGGCGTCGCCATGCAGTACTGGCTCGGCAACTATGGCGCCGACCGCGTCGCCATCATCGATCCCTCGGCTGCCGAACCGTTCCGCCTGGTCGATCTGCCGAGCCGCCGCGTTCATTTCGCCATCGACCCCCAGCGGGTGAAATATGCCTATGTCTTCACCGAGGATGGCGCATTGCACCGCCTCGATGTCGTCTCGGGCGCCATCGACAAGACGCTGCAGCTGACGGAGCCCTATTCGATGGATCGCGAGTGGAGCCTGCCGCGGCCGCGCCTTGCCGTCGCCGGCGACCACATCGCCGTCACCGATCCGCTGGCCGGCGCCATCCACCTCGTCGATGCCGAAAGCTTCACCCTCGCCCGCGACATCGCGGTGGCCGGCGCCCCCTACAACATCGTCGCCGTCGGCGGCTCCGGCGCGACGCACGAGTGACGCGCGGCGCCGGCCACGGAACATCTCGTCGCCGGCGCCATTCTCCGTTCAGCACAGGACAATAAGAAATGTACGACGTCATCATCATCGGCGGCGGCTTTGCCGGCCTCGCTGCCGCCACCCAGCTGGGTCGCGCCCGCCGCAAGGTGCTGGTGCTCGATACCGGCAAGCCGCGCAACCGCTTCGCCGAGCACTCGCATGGCTTCCTCAGCCGCGATGGCGCCGCGCCGGGCGAACTGCTGGCCGAAGCGCGCCGCCAGCTTGAGACCTATGGCACCGTCGAGCTCCGCAACGCCGAAGCCATCGCGGCATCAGGTGAGCTCGACGGCTTCAGTATCGAGCTGGCCTCACACCAGCAGCTCGCTACGCGCCGGTTGATCATCGCCCACGGCGTCACCGACGATACCAGCGGCATCCAGGGGATGGCCGAATGCTGGGGTAAGACGGCGCTGCACTGCCCCTATTGCCACGGCTACGAGGTCGCCGATCGCCGCCTCGGCCTGATGCTGCGCGATGGCGACCTGCTCGACCGCGCTCGCTTCTTTCAGGAGTGGACCAGCGACCTGACGCTGTTCGCCAATGGCGGCCCGGTCGATCCGATCGTCCGCGTGGCCCTCGCCGATATGCGGGTGAAGTTGGTCGAGGAGGCGCTAGTGCGCTTCGACCACCGCGATGGTGTGCTGCAGTCGGTGGTCACCACCGCCGGATCGACACCGCTCGACGCCATTTTCGTCCATGCGCCGATCCAGCTCGCCAGCAATCTCGGCCTCCAGCTCGGCTGCGAGACCAAGGCCGGCATGGCCGGCGACTTCTTCCTCGTCGATCACCTGCAGCAGACCAGCATTCCGGGCGTCTATGCGGCGGGGGACGCGGCGCGGCCGATGCACAATATCAGCTTCGCCGTTGCCGACGGAGCAGGGGCGGGCATCTTCGCTCACCAGTCGCTGGTGGCTACTTCAGCGGCCCGCGGAAAATGAAGAAGGCCCCGGCGAAAATCAGCCCGAAGCCGACGGCGTGGTTCCAGGTCAGCTTCTCGCCCAGGACAAACACCGCAAAGCCGGCGAACACCGTGAGGCTGATCACCTCCTGGATGGTCTTCAGTTCCGCCGCCGTATAGGCGCCGTAGCCGATCCGGTTGGCGGGCACCGCCAGCCAGTATTCCACCAGCGCGATGCCCCAGCTGACCATCACCGCTACCCACATCGCCATGTGCGGGAATTTGAGGTGCCCGTACCAGGCGACGGTCATGAACACATTGGAGCCGATCAATAACAGGATCGGCATCACCGTCTGGAAGGTGAAAGGCATCGGGCACCCGGGTCGAATCAGTTGGCTCGAGCCATTGATCGCCGGGCCCCGTGGCGGCCGCAAGGCCGCTCAGTTCGGCCGGACCAGTGGCGTATCGTCGGCGCGAAAGGCGAACAAGTGCTCCTGCCCGCGCTGGCCGAGCGGCACGAACAGCGGCAACACCAGATCGCGGATCCGCCGCGCCAACCAGCCCTGTGCCTTCTTGGGCGTGCCGCCCTGCCGACCGAGTTGCACCGCCGCCTCTACCCGGTCGCGCCGCAATGCCTCGAAACGGCGAAAAGCGCTTTCAGGCGTCGCCTCCGCCTCGAGACAGGCCGCCAGCACCAGTGCGTCCTCGAGCGCCATCGATGCGCCCTGGCCAGAATGCGGCGTCACCGCATGCGCCGCGTCGCCGATCAGGATCACCCGCCCCTTTGACCAGTAGGGCAGGCTCGGCACGTCGTAATCGGGATAGATCCGGCTCACCTGCGGTGCTGCCGCAGCAATGATCCGCCGGTTGACCAAGGGGTCGGTGCGATGCAGCGCCTCGAAGTACCCGGCTGCGGCCTTGCGGTCGATCAGCTGCGCCTGCTGCTCGTCGGCCGGGAAGCTGTTGAACCAATAGACCGGTCCACCGGGATCCTTGATGTAGCCGAAGAACGCCCGCCGTCCGAAGGTCATCAGCATCTGCCCGTTCGTCGGCGGCACATCCGGCACATCGACAATGCCGCCGCTCCCCAGCAAGCCGTTATAGGCGGGCGTCGGCAGCCCGGGCATCGCGAGGCTACGCACATTGGAGCGGAGGCCATCCGCCCCCACCAGCACGTCGAAACTGTGCGTCACGCCGTCAGCGGTCGTCGTCGCCACCTCGGTCTCAAAATTGGCGACCGCGATCACCGGCGTCTCGAAATGGATCGGCACTCCAGCCGCACGCACCGCCGCCAGGAGGATCTCGCCCAGCGCCCCGCGCCGGATCGTCACCGAGGGGGCGCCGAACTGCGCCGCGTGACGGGCATAGTCGACCGTGCCGAGCGCCTTGCCGTGTTCGTTGTGGAGGACAATGGCGCGGGTTTCGACCCCGTGCCGCAGCGCCTCGGCGGCAAGGCCAAAGCCGCGCAGCGCGTTCATGCCGTTGGGCGCCAGCGTCAGGAAGATCCCCTCGTCGATCACCTGCTTCTCGCTGCGCTTCTCGAACACAACGGGCGCAAACCCGCGCCCGACCAGTGCCAGGGCCAAACCGAGCCCGGCGGAGCCTGCGCCAACGATGCCGATGCGTGCTTTCATTCTTGCCTCACCTGAGCGACGCCACCTACTATGCGGTCGTCGTATTATTCGATGGATTAATAATTAGATGATCGAAGTAAATTCGTCAAGCGACGCGAAGGCGGAGCTGGTCCAGCGGCTCGGCACGCTCATCGTGCGCTGGCAGGAGGCGACGCAGCGCTATGACGAGGAGGTGGGAGCGATGTTCAAGCTCGGCTCCGCCGAGCGCCTGTGCCTCAGCTTCCTCACCAGCGGTCCGCAGACCGCCAGTGCCATCGCCCGCGCCACCCGTCTCACCCCGGCCGCGGTCACCTCGCTGATTGACCGGCTCGAGGCGCGCAACTTCGTCCGCCGCCAACCCGATCCGCACGATCGGCGCAAGGTGCTGGTGGAACTCGCCGAGGCCACCGCCGAGGTCATCGAGAAGGCTTACGCTCCGATGGCAATCGCCGGCGCCGAGACTTTGGGGAAGCGCAGCCTCGAGGAGCTGCGCTTCCTCACCGAGGTGATCGAGGAGGTCCTCGCCATCCAGAACCAGATGACCGAACGGCTGCAGTCGGGTGAGTGACCGCGCCAAGCTTCCGCCGCAAGGCCTGCCCAGACTCATCCCCATCCGCTAGAATCGGCGGATCAACGGAGGTCGACAATGCGCGCGCTGGTCCTGTTTCCCCTGTTGCTGCTGGCGGCACCCGCCATCGCTGCCGATATCGTCTGCGAAGGCCCGTTCGCCGCTGACAGCTCCGAGGCGCGACTGATCGAGGCTTTCGGCAAGGACAATGTGATGACTGGCGATGTGCCGGGCCCCGAGGGCTCCACTGTGCTCGCCACCACCATCTTCCCCAATGACCCCGCCAAAACCATCGAGTTTGGCTGGTGGGACGAGGAAAAGCACGAGCGCGTCGCCTATTTCACCGTGCCGCCGGGTGACACGGCGCCGGGCGGCCTCAAGCAGGGCCTGACGGTCAAGGAAGTGGAAGCCCTGAATGGCGGGCCGTTCCAGCTTTACGGCTTCTTCTGGGATTATGGTGGCGCCGCCATCTTCGAGGGCGGCAAGCTCGCCCCGCCGGAGGGTGCCTGCTCGGTCAGCGTCCGCTTTGCCGTAGGCGATTACCCGGCCGACCTCAACGTCGATGCCATTTCCGGTGACATGCAGATCTCATCGAGCGAGCCGCTGCTCGAAAAGGTCGATGCCCGCGTCGACACCGTCACCGTCGGCTACCCCGATTCCGCTGCCGCGGAAGATTGACCGCGCCCCCTCCCACGGCGTAACGATAGCCCCACGTTGGTTCCTCAACCCCGTTCGGGCGAGGGGATCAAAAGGGAACACGGTGCGGCGTACCCATCAGGGACCAAATCCGTGGCTGCCCCCGCAACTGTAAGCGGCGAGTGCCTCCGACTATGCCACTGACCTCCCTTGGGATGTTGGGAAGGCCGGAGACCACGGTGACCCGCGAGTCAGGAGACCTGCCAGCGTGTAACCGGGCGAAGAGCCCTCTTTCATCCGCACGGAGGGTGCAGGCATATGAATACTCAGGTCCAGACGGCATCGATCGCCCGTCTTTCTGTCTCGCAGCGGCTCATCGCAGGTGTGCTGGCACTGCTTATCGGCTTCGTCCTTGTCGGCGGCGTCGGTTTTGCCAGCGACATGGCCATCCACAATGGTGCGCACGACACGCGCCATGCGCTTGGCTTCCCCTGCCACTAGTGGAGCGTGTTCAGGAAAAGTTGAGAGACTTTTCCGGTTCGAACGCGCGACCAAGTGAAAACACTCCAGAACCCTCGAGACATCGATGAAACTCTTCCAGCGAATCTTTTTCGCTGCGGTCCTTGCTGGACTCGCAGCCGGCTTGGCCATGAGCGCCGTGCAGCAATGGCGCGTCGCGCCGCTAATCCTCGCCGCCGAGGTGTTTGAGAACGCCGCCCCCGAGGCGCCGGCCGTCGCCGAGCACAGCCACGAGGCCGGCACGCCCGCGCATGAGCATGCCGAAGCCGCACCTGCTCATGAGCATGACGAAGACGCTTGGGCGCCGCAGGATGGCGCCGAGCGCATCGCCTACACCGTGCTCGCCAACCTCCTTGGTTGCATCGGCTTCGCCTTCCTGCTCGCCGCCGTCTCGGTGCTTTCCGGCATCGAAATCACCGCCCGCAATGGCGTGATCTGGGGCATTGGCGGCTTCGTCGCTCTGCAGCTCGCCCCGGCCCTCGGCCTGCCGCCCGAGCTCCCCGGCATGCCCGCCGCCGATCTCGTCGCCCGTCAGGTCTGGTGGGTCGGCACGGCGCTCGCCACCGGGGCCGGCATCCTCGCCATTGCGAGGCTCCGCAACTGGACCGGCATCGTTATCGCCGCCGTGCTGATCCTTGCGCCGCACGTCATCGGCGCGCCGCAGCTGGTCGGTGAACACGCCACCGGCGTACCCGCCAATCTCGCGACGTCGTTTGCTTCGGCCACCCTCGCCACCGGCGCGCTGTTCTGGCTGATCGTCGGCCCGCTGTTCGGCTGGCTCAACGAGCGCTTCGCCAGGTCTTCCGCCTTCGCCCTGAAAGGTGCCCACGCATGAGCACGACCGAAAAGATCCCCGTCACAGTCATCACCGGCTTCCTCGGCGCCGGTAAGACCACCCTGGTCCGGCACCTCCTCGCCCATGCCAAGGGCAAGCGCATCGCGCTGATCATCAACGAGTTCGGCGAGCTCGGCGTCGACAAGGAAATCCTCGCCGGCTGCGGCGACGACACCTGCCGCGAAGAGGATATGATCGAGCTTTCGAACGGCTGCATCTGCTGCACCGTCGCCGACGAGTTCATCCCCACCATGCAGGCGCTGCTCGAACGCGAGGATCGCCCAGACCACATCGTCATCGAGACCTCCGGCTTGGCGCTGCCGCAGCCGCTGATCCGCGCCTTCAACTGGCCAGAGATCAAGTCCGAGGTGACCATCGACGGCGTCGTCACCGTCGCCGACGCCGCGGCGCTCAGCGAAGGCCGCTTCGCCAATGACGAAAAGGCGGTCGATGCGCTCCGTTCCGCCGACGCCATGCTCGACCACGAGACGCCGCTTGGCGAGCTGTTCGAGGATCAATTGATCGCCGCCGACCTGGTCATCCTCAACAAAGCCGACCTCGTCACCGACACCCAGCTCGACACTATCGAAGCCCACCTCAAGGCCGAGATGCGTCCGGGCACCGGCGTGGTCCGCGCCCGCAACGGCCATGTCGATGTCGCGGCGCTGCTCGGCATGGGGCTCTCGACCGAAGACAACCTCGCCGGACGCGAGAGCCATCACGAGCTCGAGCACGGCGGCGAAGGGCACGAGCACGACGACTTCGATTCCTTCTCGGTCACCCTCGACGGCGTCACCAGCAAGGATCACCTGCTTAACACCATCGAAGCGACCATCCGCGCTCACGACGTGCTGCGTCTGAAAGGGTTCGCCGCGCTCCCCGGCGCCCCGGCTCGTCTCGCCATCCAGGCGGTGGGCCCGCGCGTCACCGCCTATTTCGACCGGCCGTGGAAGCCCGGCGAGGCGCGGCAGACCGCGTTGGTGGTGATCGGGGAATCGCCGCTCGATCATGCGGCGATCACCCGCAGCCTCGAAGGCGCCATCGCGGCTGCAGCCTAACTCGCGACGACGACCTGTGGCGCGGGCCGGATCGCTTCGGCCCGCCACGCCAGCCCGAACAACGGGCGCAGCACAGGCACGCGCTTGATCGCTTCGGTCAGCACCACGCAACCGACAACCGTTGCCACGGTGATGATGCCGGCCTCCAGCCCCACCGGCAGCAGCAGGCCGCCGACCCAGAACCCTACGGCCACGATGAGGGTCTGATGCAGGATGTAGTACGGGAACACCGCTTCGGTGAGGAAGCGCAGCACGCCGCTGCTGCGGTTGAGGTAGCGCTGCGCCAGCCCCAGCATCGCAACGATCGCCGCCCACATGAACACCGTGCGCACTACCGTCATCAGCGTCGTGAGGCCCTCGTCGGCGCGCACTGCGCCCCAATTGAGCCGCGCCACCGCCAGCACCAGCAGCAGCCCGAGCGTCACGACGATCGCCGCGCCGAGATGCCGCTGCACTGCGCTCCAGAATGCCGGGCTCTTCGCTGCGAACCAGCCGATCAGCACGATGCTGAGCAGTTCCGCATGGTTGGCCCAGTCGTTGTAGAAGGCATGCGTCGAGGGGAAGTGCGGCGCCAGCAGCCACTCGTAGCCGAGGAACGGCAGCGTGGGCACCAGCAGCAGGCGCCAGCCCAGCACGCCGCAACCGAGCCAGCCGAACAGCGCCTCCGCCACCCCGTCGAGCGCCTTGAGCAGCGGCAGCAGCGCCACCACGACCAGCGTATAGGCGAGGATGTAGACCACGTACCACAGGTGGTTCCAGGTCGGCGTCAGGATCGAGAACTCCATGTCGAAGTCGAGATACTGGCCGTAGAACGCCCAGAAATCCGAACCCGTCTCGCCCTTCGAATAGAGTTCGAAATAGGCCTGTGGCGCGCACACCACCAGCATGCCGAAGACGATCGGCACGAACAGCCGCAGCAAGCGCCGCGGCACGAACTGGCGCAGCCGGCTCTTGTCGAGGGCAAAGCGCAACGCGATGCCGGAAATGAGGAACAGCAGCGGCAGCCGCCATGGGTTGATCAGTGCCATCACCGGCTCCAGCCACGGCCCGGCATGCGGGCTTTTCACGTGCCAGTCCCACGTCACGTAGAACATGCCGATGTGGTAGAAGATCAGAAAACCAAAGGCGATGACGCGCAGCCAGTCGAGATCGTAGCGGCGCTCCGAACCGCAAGCCTGATGGGTGATCGTGGGAAGGGTGTCTGCTGACATGATGGCTCCAACCTCTGAGCGATTTGCGATGGCTTCAGGGCTAGGGCAGGGCGCCGTCTCGTCCAATCGCGCTGGTGCGGGCGGCAAGCCGGTGGGACGAGCGGCGACCTGCGCCGACGGCCGTGGGACCAGCGGCGGCCAATGGGTGACGAATGGCGGCTGATCTCACCGGCGAGGCCGCGCTGGAGCGCCGTGTCGCGCGCCGCGTCTTCCTCATCATGACGCTTTTCCTCATCGCCATCGGCGTGCTCAACGCCCTCGGCATTCTCACCGAGGCGCAACGCGAGGGCCGGGTGCTCGATCCCCGCGTGCCGTTCATCCTCGAATTGACCAGCGTCCTCGCCATGGTGGCGCTGGCGCCGCTGGTCATCCTGTTTGAGCGCCGCGTGCCGTTCACCGCCGAGACCTGGCGCTCGGCCCTCCTCTGGCACGCGCTCGGCAGCATCGCGTTCTCGCTGCTCCACATCGCGCTGTTCATCGTGCTGCGCACCGCCGCCTTCGCCTTGATCCTCGGCCTGAGCTACAGCTTCTTCACCGACCTCCCCACCGACCTGCTCTACGAGTACCGCAAGGACATCTTCCCCTATTCGGTGCTGATCTTGATGCTGGGCCTGCAGCGCAGCCTCGAGGAGCATCGCCGCGAAGCCGAGGCCGCCCGGGCCGACGCCCGGCAAACCGGCAAGCTCACCCTCAAGGCCGGTGGCCACACCATCTTTCTCGATGCCGCCTCGCTCGATTGGGCCAGCGCCGCCGGCAACTATGTCGAGATCCGCGCCAATGGCGCCACCCATCTCGCCCGCATCAGCCTCGCGGCGCTCGAGCAGCTGCTCAGTGATGCCGGCGTTGATGTCGCCCGGGTGCACCGCTCGCACCTCGTCAACCGCGCCAAGGTCCGCGAGATCGCCCCGGTCCGCGACGGCGATTTCACCATCCGCATGGCCGATGGTTCCGAACTCCGCGGCTCGCGCCGCTATCGCCAGGAGCTTGCATGATGGCCCGCAACATCTGGCTGTTCGTCGTCTCGCTGTTCATCGGCCCCGCCATCGGCGCCGCAGTGTTTTTCGCTTTTGCCGTCGTCACCGACGGCATCATCGTGCATGCGGCCGGCCAGTCGGCCTCGAACTTCCTTGGCGACAACTGGCCGATCATCCTTATCGCGGCCTATGTCCTTGGCGCCATTCCGGCCGCCATCTCCTCGGTCTTCATCATGGTCATCAGCCGCTTCCTGCCGCAGCTCTGGCAGCGACTCGTCGCCGGCCCGGTGATCGGCGCCCTGGTCAGCGCCGCGGTCATCGGCCTGTTCCTCTTTTCCGACGACGTGAACTCGGTCGATGATGTCATCATCATCAGCGGCGTGGCGATGACCGGCGCCGTATCGGCGTTCTGCTGCGTCGGCCTGATCGAGCTCTGGCACCCGCTGCCAAAGCGTCCGGCTCCGGTGGCCTGATGCACCTGCTCTCCGCCCAAGCCGGCGCGCTGCAACAGGAAGGCGAGGCCATCGATCTCGCCCAATCCCCGGCGCCGCTCATCTTCGCCTCCGCCGCCGACAGCGAACTGATGATGCTCGCCGGCGCCGCCGATCGCGCCGGCACATCCGACCTGCGCCTCGCTAACCTCTTACGGTTGAGCCACAACCTCTCGGTCGACCTGTGGCTCGAGCAGACCGTGCAGCACGCCAAGCTGGTCGTCGTCCGCCTGCTCGGCGGCCCGGCTTTCTGGCGTGCGCTCGGCGATGTGTCTCCTCGCCCGTTCCCCCCCCCCTTCCCCCCCCGCCCGCCCCCCCTGCCGGTTGGCGCGGCTTTTTTCGCTCCTTTCGTCCTGCGTCTCCCTCCGCTCGCTGTCCTGCGCTTCGCCGACCGTTCCGCGCGCGCCCTGCTGCCTCCGCTTCTCACTGTCGCCCTCCTCTCCCTGCTCGTGCCGCAGGACGCCATGATCGCCCACCTCCACGCCACCCGCCATTCGGTGCTGCCGGTGCCAGCTTCCTCGGTAGCT